>DASPWX010000055.1:0-7157 GCA_035637615.1 Bathyarchaeia archaeon
GACAAGGCGGAGAAGCCCGAGGCGGAAGCTGCCGCCGGGGCTGAGCCGAAGCCGCGTCGCCGTCGCGAGAAGCGAGTCGTCCCGCGTGGCGCGGCGCACGTGAAGGCGTCGTTCAACAACACGATCGTGTCGCTCACCGACCCGGCTGGGAACGTGATCGCGTGGTCCTCGGCCGGCGCGGCCGGCTGGAAGGGTTCGCGCAAGAGCACGCCGTACGCCGCGCAGGTCGCGGCGGAGACGGCCGCCCGGAAGGCGCTCGACCTCGGCCTCAAAGTGGTCGAGGTGTTCGTCCGCGGTCCGGGGGCCGGGCGTGAAGCGGCGATCCGCGCGCTCGAGGCGACCGGCCTCGAGGTGACCGCGATCACCGACGTCACGCCGATCCCTCACAACGGGTGCCGGCCGCCGAAGCGGAGGCGCGTCTAATGGCCCGCTACACCGGTCCGGTCTGCCGGATCTGCCGCCGCGAGAGCATGAAGCTTTTCCTCAAGGGCGAGAAGTGCTTCACGAAGTGCACGTTCGAGAAGCGCTCGTCGCCACCGGGCATGCACCAGCAGCGCCGTCGCAAGGTGAGCGACTTCGCGCTCCAGCTTCGCGAGAAGCAGAAGGCGCGGCGCATGTACGGGGTGCTCGAGCGCCAGATGAAGAACACGTTCGACCGCGCCGCCGAAGTGACCGGTGCGACGGGCGAGACGCTCCTCATCAACCTCGAGACGCGTCTCGACAACACCGTGTACCGCTCCGGATTCGCGAAGTCGCGTTCGCAGGCCCGGCAGCTCGTGACCCACGGGCACATCACGGTGAACGGCCGGGAGACGAAGACTCCGAGCTTCACGGTGAAGGCGGGCGACGCCATTGCCGTCACCGAGAAGAGCCGCGGCTCCAACTACTTCAAGGAGATGACCGCCTGGGCGAAGACGCAGACGCGCCCGGGCTGGC
Organism: Bathyarchaeia archaeon; assembly: GCA_035637615.1. GTDB lineage: Bacteria > Chloroflexota > Limnocylindria > P2-11E > P2-11E > 3-1-20CM-2-70-9. Next base: position 937 of record DASPWX010000055.1, read on the forward strand.
TCGAGGTCGATCCCGACGCGTACACAGCCAAAGTCCTCGCGTTGCCGAGTCGTGATCAGATCGAAGCGCAAGTCAACACGCAGCTCATCGTCGAGCATTACTCGAGATGAGGCGAAGCCTAATCGAGAGCTGCGCTAGCGAAGCCGCAGCGCAGATACCAACGCGCTAGCCCCGCAGGAAGGAACCGAAGCCATGACCCTAGTAGAGCTTGAGTACCCCAAGATCGAGCGCATCGAAGGCGACGAGCGATACGCGAAATTCGCGTGTGAGCCGCTCCCTCCCGGATATGGCACGACCCTTGGGAACTCGCTGCGCCGCGTTCTTCTGAGCTCGTTGCCCGGCGCCGCGATCACCGCCGCGCGCGTGCGTGGCGTCGCCCACGAGTTCTCCACGATCCCCGGCATCAAGGAAGACGTCGTCCAGCTCGTCCTCAACCTGAAGCAGATCCGTCTTCGCTCGTTCGCGAGCGAACCGGTGACGCTCACCCTCGAGAAGACCGGACCGGGCGAGGCGACCGCCGCGGACATCATGACCACGAGCGAGATCGAGATCGTCAACCCCGAAGCGAAGATCGCGACTCTCGAGCCTGAGGCGTCACTTTGGTTGGAGCTGACGGTCGAGACCGGTCGCGGTTTCCACTCCGCCGACCGGCGCGAAGGCCTCCCCATCGGCGTCATCCCCATCGACGCGCTCTACAGCCCGGTCAAGAAGGTGAACTTCGGCGTCGAGAGCACCCGTGTCGGCCAGGTCACGAACTACGACCGGCTCATCCTCGAGGTTTGGACCGACGGGACGACGACGCCCGACGATGCGGTCGCCCAGGGCTCGCAGATCCTCGTGCAGCAGTTCTCGCTGTTCGCCGGACTCACGCGGTCGCAGACCGCGCTCGCACAGCCCGAGCGCACGAACGGCTCGGCGCTCCCGGCCGCCATCGCGGACATGCCGATCGAGGACCTCGACCTCCCGCAGCGAGCGTTCAACTCGCTGAAGCGGCACGGCATCACCAAGGTCGGTCAGCTTCTGCAGACTCCTGATGACGAGCTCCTGCGCATGCGCAACTTCGGCAAGAAGTCGCTCGACGAGATCAAGGAGCGCCTTGCGGCGCGTGGCCTCATCGAGGCGCCGATCCGCGACGAGTCGTCGCCGGCGAGCGACGAGCCGCTGGCCGACGAGGAGAACGAGCCCGAGACGAGCCTGAACGACGGGAGCGACGGTGAGGAGCGTTTCTAGTGCCCCATAAGGTCCACGAGCGCAAGTTCGGGCGACGCACCGGTGCGCGGCGAGGGATGCTGCGCAACCTGACCCTATCGGTGCTTCGCTACGAGCGCGTGAAGACGACCGAGGCGAAAGCGAAGGAAGTCCGGGTGTTCGTGGACCGGATGATCAACCTCGGCAAGAACGGGTCGCTCGTCGCGAGGCGGCGCGCGCTCGCCTGGCTTCCCGAACCGGTCATCGTGGAGAAGGTCTTCACGGACCTCGCGGTCCGCTGGCCCGACCGGCACTCGGGGTACCTGCGCCTCACGCATATCGGCCGCCGCGTCGGCGATTCGGCGCCGCAGATGCTGCTCGAGCTGGTGCCCGGGCCGGAGAAGCCGACGGCCGAGAAAGCGGATGCGGCTGAGGAGCCGAAGCCGCGCCGTCGTCTCGCGCTTCCTCGCCGGCGCACCGCCCCAAAGAAGGACGAGCCCAAGGCCGAGGCGAACGCCAAGGCCGCAGCGAAGGCGACCGCTCCGAAGAAGAAGAAGACGGCGAAGGGAGCAGCGACCTAAGACGCCGCACTGGAGGGCGCGCGTGGCCTACGACGGAACGGACTACGCCGGGTTCCAGGTGCAACCGAACGCGCAAACCGTGCAGGGTGAGCTCGAGCGTGCGCTCTCCACGGTCTGCGACGGGGCGGTGAGGGTCACCGGTGCGGGGCGGACCGACGCCGGCGTGCACGCGAGCGGACAGGTGATCGACTTCCGGACGGCGAGCACGCTGGACGGGTTGACGATCGGCCGGGGGGTCAACGCCCTCCTGTCGGAGGACATCGCGGTCTCGGCGCTCGAGCCGGCGGCGGAGGACTTCCACGCCAGGTTCTCGGCGACGGGGCGGACATATGAATATCGGATCCGGCACGGCACAGAGCGGGACCCGCTCGAGCGGCGCCGCGAGCTGCACCTCGCCGGGACTCTCGATGTCGCGGCGATGAGGGATGCGAGCGCGCGGCTCATGGGCCGGCGGGACTTCTCCTCGTTCGCGGCGGGGCCGGGCGGTGTTCGCTCGGTCCGGCGCGCGGAGTGGTGCGAGCCCGACACCGGCTTGCTGCGTTTCGAGATCACGGCCGATGCGTTCCTCCGGGGGATGGTGCGCGCGATCGTCGGGACGCTGCTCTGGGTCGGACGTGGGAAGATCGACCCTCGAACGTTCGAGGGGATCGTCGCGGCGAGCGACCGCGCGATGGCGGGACCGAGCGCGCCGGCGCACGGCCTGTGCCTCATCGGCGTCGAGTACGGTGAGTCGCGGGTGAAACGAGACCTTGACGAGGCGGATGAATAAGCAATGAAGACGTATGCGACGAAACAGAGCGAGATCACGCGGAGCTGGCGCGTCGTGGACGCGGACGGCGCGACTTTGGGTCGCCTCGCGACACAGGTGGCCGCGATCCTGCGCGGGAAGCACAAGACGATCTTTTCCCCGCATCTCGACACCGGCGACCCGGTCATCGTCGTGAATGCGGCGAAGGTCCGCGTCACCGGTAACAAGCTCAAAGCGAAGAATTACGTGCGGCACTCGGGTTACCCCGGAGGCCTGCGGTCGGAGACGCTCGAAGCGCTCCTCGCCCGACGCCCCGAGGAAGTCGTTCGTCGCGCGGTCCGCGGCATGCTCCCCCAGAACCGGCTCGGCGAGCAGATGTCGCGCAAGCTGCACGTCTACGCGGGTGCCGAGCATCCGCACGCCGCGCAAAAACCTGAGCCGATCGCGAAGGAGTCCGAATCATGAAGACGCTGCCGTACTTTCAGGGGACCGGTCGCCGAAAGACGTCTATCGCTCGTGTCCGCCTCGTTCCCGGCGAGGGAGCCGTCGTCGTCAACGGAAAACCGCTCGACGACTACTTCGCCCGCGACGGCGCGACCGACCAGGCCCTGCTCCCGTTCACGGTGACGAGCACCGCGCGCCGCTTCAACGCGATGATCAAGGTCGAGGGTGGCGGCGTGAGCGGCCAGATCGGCGCGATCGCGCACGGGATCTCTCGGGCGCTCCTGCAGGTGGATCGGGAGCACCTCCCGTTGCTGCGCAAGGCCGGTCTCCTGACGCGTGACCCGCGCGCCAAGGAGCGGAAGAAGCCTGGTCTGAAGCGCGCCCGAAAGGCGCCGCAGTTCACGAAGCGCTAGCCCGAAGACGCGCTCGGAGCGCAAACTAGGGCCATGGCGTCGAAGGATTTCAACTACCAGGTCGCGCTCAAAGAAGGTCTCAAGAGCCTCGAGCAGGGGCGCTTGCGCCAGGCCGAGCAGAGTTTCAAGTACCTCGTGGACAAGTTCCCCGGTGCCGAGGGCGGCTACCGGGGGCTCGCGAAGGTCCACTTCGAAGAGGAGGACCGCCCCGGGGCGCTTCGTGTCCTGCGTGACGGGGCGGCGGCGCTCACGAAATCCGGGGAGCGCTCGGCGGCGATCGGTCTTCTTCGCCAGGCCATCGTCCTGGACCCGCGCGATCTCGCGACGCACCGCCGTCTCGCCGCGGCGCTCGCGCTCGCCGGCGATACCGATGCGTCGGTGCAGGAGTACGCGCGCTTCATCCGGGACCTTCGCGATACCGGAGCAACGGACCGCGCGAAGAACGAAGTTGCGTACGCGAAGGGCCAGCTTCGAGGCGTGAGCGGAGTCTCGACGCTCGATGCGATCGCGAACGGCGAGCCCGCCATCGGCGATGCGACGGCCGACACCGAAGAGCCGGCGGAGAAGACCACGCGATTCTCGGAGCGCGAAGCGGGCAGCGCGCTCCGCCCGCGTGCCTCTGATCAGTGGAGCGCGCCACGAACCGTTCCGACGCAGGTCTTCACGCCACCGCCCGCGCCATCGGCGGCGACACCCGGCGACGATCCGTGGGCGGCGCCACCACCCACCGCCTATCCGCGCAGCGCGACGTCGAACCAGCAACAGCAGGGACGCGAGGTCACGCTCGAGAACGATCCGTGGGCGACGATCTCGCCACCATCAACTCCTAGCTGGCCGCCGCGAGAAGAACCGGCCAAAGACCATCCCCCGGAAGAGGCCGCCGCGCCATCCGGGAAACCGCTCGAGGCGGAGCCGACGATGGAGGCCGAGCCGGTGGAGGCCCAGGCCGAAGAGCCCTGGGTGCCGGAACCGCAGCCTGGTGACGCGAACGGCGAGCCGACCGCGGAGACCGACCCCATCGCCGTCGAGGCGGATGCCGCGCTCTATCTCGGGACCCGGGATCCACGGGCCGCGGCGAAAGCGCTCGAGGCGGCGCGCTATTACGTCAAGGAGGGCCGGCTCGACGCGGCGTCCGATCTGCTTCTCCAGCTCATCGCGGCGGGAGTCGCGGAACACGACGCGCAGCGCCTTCTCGTCGATATCGTCCGCACGCTCGGCAAGCGCGAAGTCGCGAAGACGAAATGCCAGCTCCTCGCGCACGCGCTGCTCCTGGACGGGCGCAACGACCTTGCCGCGGAGGTCGAGGCACTGGCTCTGGCTGACTGATGGACGACATCAAGAGGTGGGTCAGCGACTTCGTCAACGTCCTCACACGGGGTCAGCCGTTCGGGTGGAACAACGTGCTCGACGTGCTCATCGTCGCGGTATTCATCTATTACGTGCTGCTTCTCATCCGCGGGACGAGGGCCGTTCAGCTCCTCATCGGCGTCATGGTCCTCGTGCTCATCTACTTCGTCGCGGGCTTGCTGCACCTGACGCTCACCACCCTCCTTCTGCAGGCCCTCTTCGCGGTAGCCCTCATCGCGCTCGTCGTCGTGTTCCAGCCCGAGCTGCGCCGCGCGCTCGGCCAGATCGGCCAGCTCGGCCCGCTCAACCGGCTTCTTGCGCCGGGAAGCGAGGAGGAGCTCGAGGGCATCGTCGACGAGCTCGTGCGCGCCGCGCTCCTCATCAGCGAGGCCAAGCACGGAGCGCTGATCGTTCTCGAGAGAGCGACGGGGCTGCAGGACTACAGCGAGACGGGCGTGCCCGTGAACGGCAAGCTCACCGCGGAGCTCCTCGCGTCCATCTTCATGACGCGCTCGCCGCTGCATGACGGCGCGGTGATCGTCCGCGGCGGACAGATCCTCGCCGCGGCATGCCTGCTTCCTCTGGAGGAGAACACGGACCGCGGCGCGCACCGCTACGGCATGCGGCACCGCGCGGCCCTCTCGATCAGCGCGCAGACCGACGCGATCGTTGTGGTCGTCTCCGAGGAGACTCAGGCCATCTCGATCGCCGCGGGCGGAAGGATCATCGGCGCGCTCGACGAAGAGCGGCTCCGACGAGTCCTGTCCTCGCTTCTCCGGAGCCGAATCCAGCCGCTTCCGTTCCGCAGCAAGGCCTCCTAGCGATGGCGCGTGTTCCCGCGCCCGCACGGCCGCTTCTGCGGCGGCGGCATATCGACCTCCGGCGTGTCGCGACCGCGGATCTACCCCTGAAGCTCACCGCGGTCCTCATCGCGATGATCTTTTGGGCCGTCTCGGTACTCAGCGCTCCACCCACCGAGGTCGTGCGCGATTACGGCTCTCGGCTGGCAGTGGAGCGCCCGGACGACGTTCCGGCGGGCTACGTTCTCACGGGTCAGCTCGGCGATGTGGGAATCCGGCTCAAAGGGACCGAGGCGGCCATCGCCAACGTGGTGGCGTCGGATCTTCACGCTCGGCTCGACGTTCCCTCCGCCGATTTGCACCGCTCGGATCCGCAGGAGGTGCCGGTGCGGGTCGACATCCCCCCGACGGCCGGAGTCAAGGTCGACAGCATCGCGCCGGCGACGGTGACCGTGCGCATCGAGCCGATCACGTCGCGTGATGTTGCCGTGCAAGCGCGCTTCGCGAACGATCCACCCAGTGGCACGGTCGCGGGAGACCCGGCCATCACCCCGAGCCAGGTACGGGTCAGCGGCGCGGCGAGTCAGGTCGCGCGTATCGCGGCGCTCTATGCGACGGTGCGCTTCGGCGACGCGGTGACCGATCTTGTGTCGAGCGTCCAGCCGACGGCGGTCGACGCCTCCGGAGCGCCGATCGATGG
>DASPWX010000056.1:0-3277 GCA_035637615.1 Bathyarchaeia archaeon
GACAAGGCGAACGCCATCCCGATCCAGGAGATCTGGCGCGACGTGTTCGAGGAAGTCGGCAAAGGCTTCCCCGACGTGCGGCGCGACGCGATGTACGTGGACGCCGCGGCGATGTGGATGGTCCTGAAGCCGGAGCAGTTCGACGTCGTCGTCACGACGAATCTCTTCGGCGACATCATCTCGGACCTCGGCGCCGCGCTCGCGGGTGGCCTCGGTACGGCATCGTCGGGGAACATCAACCCGGGCAAGGTCTCGGTCTTCGAGCCCATCCATGGCAGCGCCCCGAAGTACGCGGGCAAAGGCGTAGCAAGTCCGGTCGCCGCGATCGGCGCGTTGGGACTCCTCCTCACGCATATCGGTGAAGCGGACGCGGCTCGATCGGTCGATCGCGCGATTCGCGATGGTCTCCAAAGCGGCGAAATCAAAGGAGTCGAAGCAGGCAGCCAGCACACTGTCGAAGTCGGGGAGTGGATCGCCCGCGCCGTATCGCGCTGACCCTCGGCGAGGCTCGCTTGCTTGACGGCACGCTTTCAATGGCTTGATCCCCTGGCGAATCAGCGCGGAGCGATGAGGAAGGTTTGTGTTCAAACGGAATCTGGCTTCGGCATGCGTTCTGATCCCGACGATCGCGTTGCTCGTGCTCGCGGCTCCAGCGCCGGCGGTGCGCGCCGCGACCGCGGCCGATCCCGCGAGCGGTCCGACGATCATCCCATCGGTCAACAACGACGTCTCGATCGCGCTGACGGCAATGCCCGTTGCCGACGACAAAGAAAAGAAAGAGAAAAAGGTCAAGCCGCATCGCGAGATCCCGGGCCATCAGCACGACAACTCGGGTAAGGCGGCAGCATCCGGAAGCGCTGCTGCTGTCGTCGCGGCGGCGCCAGCGCTTCTCACCTCCTTCGAGGGAATCGGAAACGGCTTCAGCGGACCGAACGGGACGTTCAGCGTAAATTCAGCGCCGCCTGACACCAACGGTGCCGTCGGTCCCAACCATTACGTCGAGACCGTCAACACGAGCTTCGCGATATTCAATAAGAGCGGAACACCCCTCTTCGGACCCGTGCCGATCAATCAGGTCTGGTCCGGCTTCGGCGGCGGCTGCCAGGCGAATAACGACGGCGACCCGACGGTCGTGTACGACGGCATCGCGGATCGCTGGATCATCAGCCAGTTCTCCGTCACGACGACCCCGTATCTCATGTGCGTCGCCGTCTCGACGAGTGGCGATCCGACCGGCTCCTATTACCGCTATTCGTTCGGTTACGGGAGCGTGAACTTCCCGGACTATCCGAAGCTCTCGGTCTGGCCCGACGCCTACTACCTCACCGTCAACTTCTTCGCGAACGGCATCACGTTCGCCGGCGCGGGCGTCGCGGCACTCGACCGATCCAAGATGCTCAACGGACAACCCGCGACCCAGCAGCTGTTCCAGACGAGCACCGCGTACGGCGGTCTCCTGGCGTCGACGCTGGACGGATCGCGCCTTCCGCCTGCGGGCACGCCGAACTATCTCGTCGCGCTCGGCACGACGTCGAGCCTCGCCACATGGAAGTACCACGTCGATTGGACGACGCCGTCGGGCTCCACGTTCAGCGGTCCGACGAGCCTGGCCGTCGGCTCCTACGCCGAGGCGTGCGCGGGAGGCACCTGCATCCCGCAGTCGGGGACCACGCAAAGACTGGACTCGCTCGCCGATCGGGTGATGTACCGGCTCGCCTATCGCAACTTCGGCGATCACGAGGCGCTTGTCGTGAACCACAGCGTGACCGTGGGTTCGTCCACGGGCCTCCGTTGGTACGAGCTCCGGCCGAGTGGCGGCAGCCTGACCATCTTCCAGCAGGGGACGTACGCGCCCGACGCGAGCTACCGCTGGATGGGGAGCATCGCGATGGATCAGGCGGGCGGCATCGGCCTCGGCTTCAGCGTCTCGAGCTCGAGCCTCAAGCCACAGATCCACTACACCGGTCGCCTCGCGTCCGACCCGGCTGGTCAGATGACCCAAGGGGAAGGGACCATCATCAACGGCCCGGGCGTGCAGACCGGACGGGGCCTGAGCCGCTGGGGCGATTACAGCTCGATGAGCATCGACCCGGCTGACGGATGCACGTTCTGGTACGCGAACGAGTACATCCCCGCGAACGGATCGTTCAACTGGAGCACCCGGATCGGCACGTTCAAGCTGCCGGGCTGCGGCGCCGTCACGAACGACTTCTCGATCAGCGCGAGCCCAAGCTCCGTCTCCGCGACGCAGAACGGGAGCGCGACCTCGACCATCGCGACCGCCGTGACCAGCGGCTCCGCACAGGCCATCGCGCTGAGCGCGAGTGGTTTGCCCTCGGGTGCTACGGCGTCCTTCAGCCCGGCATCGGTGGCTGCCGGAGCCGGCTCGACGCTGACGCTCGGCGCGGGCACCGCGGCACCGGGCACGTACCCGGTAACGGTCACCGGGACCGGGACGAGCGCGACACACGGCACGACGGTCACGTTCACGATCACGGCGCCGATCGCGAATGACTTCTCGATCAGCGCGACCCCCGCGAGCCTTTCCCTCGCGCAAGGCGCGAGCGGCACGTCCACCGTCTCGACCGGCGTGACGAGCGGCACCGCCGAAACGGTGAGCCTCACCGTGAGCGGCACACCGGCTGGCGCGACCGCGACGCTGAGCCCGACCTCGGTCGCGGCCGACGGAGCCTCGACGCTCACGGTCGGTGCGGGGACCGCCGCACCGGGGACGTATCCGCTGACGGTCACAGGCGCCGCGGCGAGCGCCACCCACGCGACCACGGTGACCCTCACGGTCACCGCGCCACCCCCGCCGAACGACTTCTCGATCAGCGCGAGCCCCGCGAACGTTTCCGCTGTTCAAGGTGGAACCGCGACCTCCACGATTTCGACCGCGGTCACAAGCGGCACGGCGGAGCCCGTGACGCTCGCCGCGAGTGGGCTGCCCTCCGGCACGACCGCCTCCTTCACGCCGGCCGCGGTCACCGCCGGCGGGAGCTCGACGCTCACGCTCTCGGTCGGCGCCGGCGCTGCGACAGGCAGCTCCACGGTGACGATCACCGGCACCGGGGCAAGCGCGACGCACAACACGGCGGTCAGCTTGACCGTCACGGCGCCGCCCGCGAGCGGCATCAACAACGGCGATTTCGAGAGCGGCCTGACCGGCTGGACCACGATCGGGAGCACGGCCACCTCATCGACAGTTCACGGCGGCCTTGCGTCGGCGATGGTCGGCAGCAGCTCTGCCTTCAACGGCGACAGCTCCGTGGCGCAA
>DASPWX010000057.1:0-11291 GCA_035637615.1 Bathyarchaeia archaeon
GCGTTCGACGCCCCAGGACGGCAGTCGCTGTTCCCGATGCTCGTGCCGCGCGGGCAGCTGCAGAACGCGATCACGCTGAACGCGATGCTTTTCCAGACCGGTCAGCTCGTCGGACCGGCCATCGCCGGGCTTCTGATCGCACGCGTCAACGTCGCCGCGCCCTTCTTTGTGAATGCCGCGAGCTATTTCGCGATCATCGGCGGCCTGCTCGCGATGCGCATCCCACCGATCGCTCTACGCCCGCTGCGCGGATCGATCCGCAGCGAGCTCATGGGCGGGCTCCGATACGTCCGGGCGAGCACCGTGCTGCCCCTCGTGCTCGTGATGGAAGCGACCTTCTCGGTCTTCGGACACAACCAGGCGCTGATGACCATCTTCGCGCGCGACGTTCTCGGTGCTGGACCAGAGGGGCTCGGGGTGCTTCTCTCGAGCATCGGCGCCGGGGCGATCGCGGGTATGGTCGTGCTCCTGCTCGTCGGTGACATCCGCCGCAAAGGCGCGTTCATGCTCGGCTCGGGCGCTCTGTACGCCACCGCTCTGCTCGTCTTCGCTTGGTCGCGATCGTTCCCGTTCTCGGTCGCAGTGCTGGCGGTGCTCGGCTTCGCCGACGCTACGTGGGGCGCCCTGCGCAACGCCATCGCGCAGATCGTCGCCGAGGACGCCTACCGGGGCCGCGTCATGTCGCTCATCCTCATCGCCGCGCGCGGCCTCACGAGCGCTTCGCAGGTGGAGACAGGTGTCGCGACCGCCCTCTTCGGAGCCCCGGGCGCTGCCACGATCGGAGCGCTCGCCATCGGCGGCGCGCTGACCGCGGCCGCCACGCGGGGGAAGCCCCTGCGAGACTTCACTGCGGCTAGCCCGCGACGCCAGGTCGCAGAGGCGGCTCCGGCGGCAGGAGGGGATTCATGAGCCCGGCGAAGAAGACCGCGACGAAGAAGACGACGACGCGCAAAACCACGCGCCGCAAAAGGGGACCGGCGGAGCCGCGCGGGCCGGAGGCGCGCGAGTCCGCGCTCGATCGAAGCGACGAGCACGTCAGCGCTCTCACCGAGCGAGTCGAGAGGGCGAAGGGCTCGGTTCTCGCGTCATATCGCGATCCGTACGCGGGACTGCCGCTCGTCCTCGCGTCTCTGCCGATCGCAAGCGTGGAGCCGACGCCCTTCCAGCGGGACCTGTCGCGTACGCATTCGGATCGCCTTGCGGTCGCGATCGGGGCATCGGGTCTGTTCCTCGACCCGGTGATCGCGATTCCGAGCGGGGACGGCTTTTGGTCTCCGAACGGCAGGCACCGCCTCGCGGCCGCGAAGCAGCTCGGGCTGCGCGCGATCACGGCGCTCCTGACCGACGACCCCGCGCTCGCCTATCGCATCCTCGCTCTCAACACCGAGAAAGCCCACAACCTGCGTGATCGCGCGCTCGAGGTCATTCGTATGGCACGCGCGCTCGCGAAGGAGTCGCCACGCTCGAAGGAGTCGGAGCACGCGACGAGCTTCGAGTCCCCAGCGTTCCTCACGCTCGGTGCCGCCTACGAGAAGCGCGACCGCTTCGCGGGTTCGTCCTACCAATCGATGCTGCGGCGCGTCGACCGATTTCTCGACACGTCGCTGCCCGCCGCTCTGCGACAACGCGAGCAATGGGCGGTGCGTCTGCTCGACATCGACGACCGCGTCGCTGCCCACGTGAAGACCCTCCAAGAGCGCGGCATGAAGAGTCCCTACCTCCGGCAAGTCGTAGTGGCGCGCTGCAACCCAGTGCGATGGATCCCCTCCAAGAAAGGCGAGGGACCGCCGATGAGCATGTCCGAGATGCTGACTCGCACGACCGCGAACGTCCGCAAGTTCGACCCCTCGAAAGTCCGTGCGCAAGATCTCGCGATCGTGGCCGCGGTAGCGCCCGATGAAGGGTAACCATCAGCGAGGCGTTGACGGTTCGCGTTGCGGGTGGCACCGGCAAGCGGGTTGAGCAGCGTCGGGGTCTTCTGAGCGAGCGGCCCCTAGTCGGCGGTCCATAGCGATCCCACGAGGGGCCGAGCGAAGAGGACCCCGGCGCTGCTCAGGCCCATAGCCGCTACGCGGTCACTGGGACCGGACCCGCAACCCAATTGTCAGCGGCCGAGCGCCAGCCCCGCCGCGGCGCCAATCGCGATGACGAGCGCGGGATGCAGCGTTCCCCGATAGGTCAGAACTGTGGCGATCGCAGCCAATGCGACCTGCCACCAGCTCGGCGTCCCGGTGGCGGTCACGATGCCGATTCCTGTGGCAGCCAGCAGTCCCGCCGTTGCCAGCGCGACTCCTCTCACCAGTCCGGCGACAGATGTAGTGAGCATCCAGCGGCGTGCGGCTGCGGTGATCGGCACGATCACGAGCGGAGGGATTGAGGCTGCGGCGAGCGCCATGGAGGCGCCGACGACTCCACCGACGAGATAGCCGAGGCTCACGATGTACAGGCCGTTCGGCCCGGTCGAGATTCGCCCGATCGCGATCGCCTGAACGACCTGATCGTCGGTCGCGATGCCCGTCGCGACGAGGTCCGCCCGCAACAGCGGCAACGACGAGAGTCCGCCGAGCGACAACGCGGATGCCTTCAGGAAAACTCCGAAGAGGGCGAGCGGATCCATCCCTAGCCGACCGAGCTCTCGCGCGAGGTTGGTGGCTCCCGCCCGAGGGCGAGTGCGCCGATGGCGGCACCGGCCCCGATCGCGGCGAGCGTCGGCACACCGAGGAACACGGAGGCGAGGAGCGAACCGAGACACACCGCGACGTCGGTGGCTGCGTGAGCTCGTCCACGACGGGCCGACGCGCGCACGAGCAGCGCGGCCGTCGCGATGGTCATTCCCCCGGTGACCGGGGCAAGGCCGGCGAGCGCCGCGCGCGCGAGCGCCGATGCCGCGATCACTTCGTACGCGGCGGTGAGTGCCACCGTGATCGCGGCGGCGGGGATCATCATTCCGGCAACCGCGGCGACGACACCACGCCAGCCCGCGGCGCGCCGTCCGATGAGACCGGCGAGCGCTACGAGGTGGATACCGGGTGAGAGCTGAGAGAGCGCCCATGCCTCACCGAATTCGCGAGCGCTCATCCATCGCTCGCGTTCAACGGCAAGGCGTCGAATCAGTAGCAGGGTACTAGTACCGCCGCCCACGGATTGCGTTCCCACAGTCACCCACGAGCGGGTCAACCTCGCCAGCATGGCCGTTAACCTAACGGTGATGGATGTGGTGGGTCGCCAGGAAGCTGCTGTCTTCACCTGGAACCCCGTCGAACAGATGTGGGTTCAGGAACGTGGCGGCGCGGCGAAACCGCCGCCGGCTCCGAACGACGTACATGCGATCCAGACCTGGTTCCTCGACGTGGATGAGAACGAGTGGATCCAAACCGTCCTTGGTCCGATGGGCCGCCAGCTCGCTGCGCAGTGGCGTGGAGCGCACCGCGTCCCGGAAGGCGCTATCGCCCGTCAGACCAAGAGCCCGAAGAAGCGAAGCCCACTTCCGTTCGTCATCGCGGGTGTTGTGCTCGTCGCGCTCGTCGGCGGTGTTGCTCTCGCGGCTCCCGCTCTCATGAATCCGAACGCGACGCCGGCGCCGTCGAATCCAACCGCAGTCAATCCGGGCGACACCTCGGTGCCCTCGACCGCTCCGTCAGCGGATCCCACAGCCGCACCGACTCCGGATCCGACCCAGGCGCCGGCGACTCCAGTCCCGGCCACGCCGCGTCCTCGCCCCGCAGGGCCCTCGTACACGCTGAAGAACGGGACCGTCGTGACCTACACAGGGCCCCTCACCGCGACGCGCAACGCAACGCTCCCGGCGTCGTTCGCCGCGGTCCTTGCGAACGGCAGGGCCGCGAGCGGTTCGTTCGGCATCTTTCTGAATGACCCCGTCACCGTCTCGAACCGACGCGCCGTGAACGGCACGCTCGACGGGAACGGCCGGATCCTGCTGCAGATCCCGACGAACGTTCCAGCGGCCTCGTACCAGCTGCTCTTCTCGTATGGCGGTGAGACCGCGCAGATCGCGACGGTGACGGTCCGCTAAGCCACGGTCCCTTAGGGCGCGCGCACCGTCACGATCCAGAAGACTCCGAAGTCCTCCATCCACTGCGCGCCCTCGACGAGCGGGCGGATGGCAAGGCGATAGGTGCCGGGTGTCGACGGTGCGACGATCGTGAACTGGAACCACGAGACCTGATTCGGTCCGACCCATTCGGCAGGCTGGGCCGCGACGCGGTTGTAGCGAGGCCATCCCGTGTCCGGCGACCCTGCGCCGCCGTCGCCCCCGAGCGTCGACGCCCGATCTTGCCCCGGCTCCGGATTCCATGTTCCGAGATATGCGACCTGACCCATGGTGTCGGCGACCCAGCCACGGGTGCCGCTGTTGTAGTAGGCCACGACCGCGGTCGCGGTCTGACCTGGGCAGAGCGTGGAATAGCCGCTCTGTCCATACCACGACGCGTGGAAGCCGCTGACGCCCGAAGCGACATTCGCGGGCGCAGCGATGCCCGGGCCGTCGGTGCGCTGGCAGGTCGTCGGCGACGGCGACGGTGGCGCTGTGGGCGTCGGCGTCGGTGTCACCACCGGCGCGGCGGCGCCGAGCAGGCTCACGCGTCCCGGAACGATGGTCGCCTGGCCCAGCACCCCGCCCGCGACGCGCGTCGATTCGGTGGTGACGCGGTATGTCCCGATCGCGAGATCGACGAAGCCGAACCATCCGGTGCCGTCCGTGGTGATCGTGCGGAGGACGACCCCCGAGATCGGCTCGACGAGATGCACAGCGGTGCCGGTGAGGAGGGTGCCGTCCGTCGCGACAGCGGTGCCGCGCAGGTGGCCGAAGATCGGCTGCGTCTTCCAGGTCATCGCCGGCACCGCCTGACCGTCGGCGAGCACCGGCGGTGAAACGGTGTCGTACTGCGATGGCTGGGTCAGCGCTTTGATGAGCTCGGCCCGGCCGCTCGCCCCGCTTCGCGTCCCTGCATCAGTCATCGCGTCCGGCGTTCGGTACGAGTAGCCGACCCAGCCGATCGCGCTATTTCCGGCGGCGCTCGGAGCCAGGGCGCGACGCACCTGGCTGACGCTCGAGGCGATGTCGTTCAGGTACAGCGCCGATCCGATGACGACAGAGCGGCGGTACTGGTTGTCCTTCGCGAACTCGTTCCATTCGTCGTACATCTGGTGCTGGTTGGCGAGGGAATCGCGCTTGTAGTTCATGAGCATGGCCGTGTCGAGGATCCCTTCACGAAGCCATGCGCGCCAGTCCTGCAGCTGCTCCGCGTAGGCGCGCGTGTTCTCCCAGCTGCCGGTCGTCTGCGGACCGTACCCGTAGGTGATCAGGTCCGCGGACACGCGGACCTGTGGCTTGATGGCGGTCGAGTCGAGGTAGATGCGGCGGACGATCCCGGTGACCTGGTCGCGACGCCACTGCGTCCACTGCGGATCAGTGTTGGACGGTGTGTCGCCGCGGCCCGTCTCCGCGCGGAAGCGCGCGACCGCGGTGGGGTTGTAACCCCAGGACGGCACGAGCGAACCGAGGTTGTTATCCGGATAGCGAATGCGGTCGAGGTTGATCCCGTCCACGTTGTAGTTGCGGACGATGCTCGTCGCGGCATTGGCGACCCAGGCGGCGGCGTCGGGGTGGCCCGGGTCGAGCATCCAGTCGTCTCCCGCTTTGGACTGGCCGTCCGAACGCGTCATGACCCAGTTGTCCCGTCCCGAAGCGGCCGGCCCGTGGAGGTTGAAGATGTGATTCGGATCTTTCGGTGGAGTGGGGCTGTTCCACATCGCGTTCACGATCACCCACGCGTGGACTTCGACGCCCTGTCCGTGCGCCGTGTCGATGAGAGCCTGCAGCGGATCGAATCCGGGGGCGATCGATTCGTTCACCGGCAGGCCCGAGCGGAGGCAGAAGCAGTCGCCCCGCCGCACGACCTGGGCCACGATCGCGTTGGCGTGTGCCGCCTTCGTCGCGGCGACGAGCGCGTCGATCTCCGACTGGTCGTTGATCCCTTCGCCGAAGGCATCCGCCCAGAAGGCACGGAACTGGCCGGCCGTGGTCGCCAAACCGACCGGAGACGTATCCGACGGAAAGGTGGCGAACAGGCTGGCCAGATACCAGAAAACAGCCGCAAGCGTGGCGAGCTTCAGACTCTTCCCTCTTCCTCAATGCATGTAACGGATTGCTAACGACAAGTCTTCGGGGGCATGGGACCCGAGTCAAGCGAGCGAGCGTGCTTTTTGACCAGGGAGACTCGTACCAGTCCGCGATCAGTACCTTCGTGCCAGGCGCGCGCCCGAGCGTATCGTTCCGCGCCGTGGACGCCGAGGCCATCGCGCGCGTCCTCGCGAGCGCGCCCGTCTTCAGCGCGCTGAGTGAGACCGAGCGAGGTGAGCTCGTCGCTCACCTTCGTGCGCGACGGTTCTCACGCGACGAGGTGGTCTTTCACCGGGACGATGCGGGAGGGCACGTCTTCGTGATCCTGTCGGGGTCGGTGAAGGTGTCGATCCCCGATGAGGAGGGTCACGAGATCGTCGTCGCCGTTGAGCGAGAAGGTGCTGTCTTCGGCGAGCTCGCGCTCTTCGACGACGCTCCGCGGTCAGCGACGGTGACCGCGTTGGATCAGACGCAGGTCGTGACGCTCGCGCGCGAGGACTTCCTGCGCGTCCTCGAGCGAAGTCCACGCGCGACACGCGAGATCCTGAGGTTGCTCGCGCGCACCGTACGGCGTGCGTCGGGACGGATCGAGGACCTGGTCTTTCTCGACGTGCCAGGGCGCGTCGCGAAGTGCCTGCTCGACCTCGCGACGGCACACGCACGCACCGAGGTCGAGCTCACCCAGGACGATCTGGCGGCGTTCGTCGGCGCGACCCGCGTCTCCGTGAACCGGGCACTCGCCGATCTCGAGTCACAGGGCGCCATCGCCGTGGGCCGCCGCCATATCGCGGTCAAGGAGCCCGCGCTCCTGCGCAAGCAGGTCCGCTACTAACGTCCGCCTAGACTCTCTCGTCCGTGAAGGTCGAAGAACTCCGCAAGATGGCCGGGACGCTCGCCGACGTGCTTCCGATCGAGATCCTGCCGGAGGTCGATCGCCGAGAGCTCGCCGGCCACATGACTCTCCGGAAGTTCAAACAGGACGAGGTCGTCTACCACCAGGGGGATCCCGCCGCCCATTGGTTCGTGGTGTTCGAGGGACTTGTCAAGGTGCTTCTGCTGGACGAGAACGGCCGCGAGCTCCTCATCTCGCTGCACTCGCGGGGCGAATTCTTCGGTGAGCTCGTGATCTTCGAGGACAAGGTGCCTCGCGATGGCACGGCAGTCTGTGTCATTCCCACGAGTGTGTTCCAGATCGATCGCGATGGCTCGCTGGCGGTGCTGAAGCGAAACGAGGAAGCGCGGGCGCACATGTTCGAGCGGCTCTCGCGAAGCATCCGGAAACTCGAGGGCCAGGTCGAGGATTTCGCGTTCCTCGACGTCACCAGCCGCCTCGCGAAATACCTCGTCGAGGTGGCGCGTCTGGGCCGGCCCTTGCCGCTCACTCAAGATGACCTCGCGGCGGCCGTCGGTTCCACGCGCATGACCGTGAACAAGCTCCTCGCCGACTTCGAACGCCGCGGTCTCATCGATGTCGAACGCCGGAACGTGCGTGTCCGCGACGAGGAGTCGCTGCTCCGGGAGATCCGCGTCTAGAAGAGGTTCGTGAGCCAGCGCATCCGTTTGCGGGCGGGGTCCGGTGCGTGCTCCGAAGGCTCGAGCCTCGCGAGGTCGTCGTGCAGCGCGAGCGCAAGCGTCCGGGTCGCTTCCTTCGTCGGCGCATCCCGTGGCACCACTCGCGGCGTTCCGGCGATCGTCACGAGCTCCTTTCGGAGGTACAGCTCGGCGGTCCCTGAGAGCCACACCGGGAGGATTGGGGCGCCCGACCGGAGGGCGAGGTATCCGACACCGCGCGCGAACGGTCCGAGCGCCGACTCCGCGCGGGATACACGGCCCTCCGCAAATACGACGACGACCGCGCCATGCTCGAGCGCTGCAAGCGTCGCCGCGATGGCGGCCCGGTCAGCGGTGTTCGAGGATCGCTCGATCGGGATCACGATCCCCACCGCGCGCAGCACCGCTCGCCACCACCACACCTTCCCGGTCCCTTCGCGATCGCCAAGAAGCCGCACCTCGGCGCTCAGCGGAAAGGACGCCGCGAGAAGGAAACCGTCCGCCCAGCCTTGATGGTTGGCCACCACGAGGAGCGGGCCATGCGACGGCAGCCTTCCGTCGTGGCGCACGCGGAAGATCGCTGCGAAGAGACCACGCACGATGAGCCGCGCGATCCGGGAGCGCACGCGGTAAGCCTGAGCCATCTGCGCAAGAGGCGTGGTTCGCCGACCGTTCTCAGCGAGTGCGAGCCCCGGCGTCTACGGCCCGAATGACGTGATCGCGAGGCCGAGGAGCGCCGCGAACATCGCGATCGTCACGGTCCACCCGAGCACCGTCAGCACGCGCCCGATCGTTTGGCGCCCCATCACCTTCTTGTTGCGGGCGGCCAGCATGATGACAACGAGGAGGAACGGCGCCGCGACTCCGTTCAAGACCGACGTGAAGAAGAGCGCGTCGATCGGTTTGACGCCCGTGAACGGAATGAATATGCCGACGAGGGTCGCGACGGCGACCACCCCGTAGAAGGACCTCGCCCTCCGCCAGTCCTCGTCCAGACCCTCACGCCAGCCAAACGTCTCGGACACCGCGTACGCGGACGCGCCCGACAGCACGGGCACGGCGAGAAGACCGGTGCCGATCATTCCCACGGCGAAGATCAGCCCAGCGAGGTCGCCCGCGAGCGGCTTCAGAGCCTCGGCTGCGTCCGCGCCGGTCGAGATGTCGGTCTTCCCGTTCGCGTGAAGGGTCAACGCGGTCGCCAGGATGATGAAGTACATGACGAGGTTCGAGACGAGCATCCCGACGGTCACGTCGATCGTCGCGATCCTCAGCTCGAACCGCGAAGCGCCACGCCGCCGGGCGCGGCTGCGGCGGCCGGCGGCTTTCTCTTCCTCCACCTCCTGACTGGTTTGCCAGAAGAAGAGGTAGGGGGAGATCGTCGTCCCGAGGATCGCCACGAGCGTGGCGATGTACTGGTGATCCGTCGAGATCGTCGGCACGATCGTGGCGCGGAGGGTCACGGCCAGTGCGGGGCGCACCAGGATCGCATCGATCACATACGCGAGCAGCGCGATCGTCAGGTATTTGAAGACGCGCTCGATGAACCGATATCTCGCGAAGACCTGCAGCGCGAGGAGCGCTAAGGCGATCGGTACGACGAGCCAGGGAACGGGCCTCCCGACGATGATCCCAGCCGCATCCGCGATCGCACCGAGATCGGCGCCGACGTTGACGACGTTGGCGACGACCACGAGAGCGACCGCCGGGTAGAGCACCCAGCGCGGGTAGTGCTCCTTCAAGATCCCGGCAAGACCCATCCCGGAGACCTGGCCGAGACGTGAGCAGATGTTTTGGACGGCGGCCATGAACGGGAACGTGAGGAGCGCCGTCCAGAGCGTCGCGAGGCCCAGAGACGCACCGGCGACCGAATACGTGCCGATGCCGCTGGGGTCGTCGTCCGCCGCGCCGGTAATAAAGCCCGGGCCCAGGAGGAGCGCCGCCTTCTTGACGGGATCTCTCTCGCGCGCGACCTGATCGGCCCGGGTCATCGTCCGATCTCTTTCGGTAGCGACTGGCGGCGGCGCCAGAAATCGGCCCACGGGTCGGCGCTCGCGAGGCGGCGCTCGAAGGAGCGCACGTTGAACGTCGCGGGATCGAGGCGGGTCGAGACCTCATCCCAGGCGAGGGGCGTCGAGACCGGCGCTGTGGCCCTGTTGCGCACGCTGTAGGGCGCAACGATCGTCTGGCCGAACGCGTTGCGCATCGCATCTGCGAACACACGACCGGCTCGCTTCGCCTTCGAGAACTCCACCGTCACGAGCTTCGGCTCGCGGCGCGCGAGCTCCTCACCGAATGCGACGGCGACCGCGGTCGCCTCTTGCTGCGTCACGCCCGCCTTCAGCGGCGCGAAGACGTGCAGACCTTTGCTCCCCGAGGTCTTCGGGTAGGAAACGAGCTTGGCCTCGTCGAGCACCTTCCGGAGCGCGAGTCCGGCGCGCGCTGCGTCGGCGAACGACTCGGCCGGGTCCATGTCGAACGCGAGCCAATCGACCTCGTGCATCGTTTTCGCACGGGAGGTCATCACATGGATCGCGATGCACCCGAGATTGACCATGCCCACCAGCGTGGCGCGCGAGCCGCCGACGATGTAGCGCACGTCCTTACCCGTGCTCGCCGCCCGAAGGACCAATCGCGGTCCCGCCGGTTGCCAATGTTCGGGAAAGTCCTTCCGATAGAAGCAGGGACCAAGCACGCCGTCGGGGCAGCGCTCGGCGGTGAGCGGTCGGTCGCGCATCCACGGCGCGACATGCGACCAGATGCCGTCGTAGAACCGCGCGATGTCGGACTTTGTGATTCCTTCGTCCGGCCACCAGACCTTGTCCGGGTTGCTGATGGCGACGCCCGCGACCTTGACCGCTTCAGCGCTCACGGTCCCTCCAGGTGCATTCGGATGGGTCCTTGTCGGTGCGGAGCCCGAGGAACGCCGGCTGACGGAGTTTGCCGTCGGCGGTCCACTCCGCGTACACGAGCTGGGCGACGAGCTTCGGCCGCACCCAGGTCGCGTCCTTCATGCGCGGCGCCGGATCGAAGGGCGGCTTCTCCGTGCGCAGCCGCTCGAGTTTCGTCGCGAGCATGTCGAGCGTTTCCTGGGTGAAGCCGGTCCCTACTTTGCCGACGTAGCGAAGCTTCGATCCGTCATACAGGCCGACGAGGAGCGCGCCAAGATGCTGGCGGCCCCCTTTCGGCGCCGTGTGCCCGCCGATCACGAACTCGGATTCCTTGCGCACCTTGACCTTCCGCCAGAACGGTGACCGAACCCCGGGCAAGTACGGAGAGCGCTCGTCCTTCGCGATGATGCCTTCCCAACCGAGACGCGTGGCTTCGCGGTACGCCGCTTTTCCATCACTGACGAGACGCCGCGACACGAAGAGGGGAGCCGTCGGGTGGCCGACGAGCCGCTCGAGCGCTGCGCGGCGTTCAGTCAATGGCCGCGACATGAGCGACCGCCCGTCCTGCTCGAGCAGGTCGAAGACCGCGTACCGCGTGGGCGACGCGCCGGCGATCGCGCGTCGCTGAAAGAGCTGAAACCGCGAGACGCCCTTTTCGTCCAGGGTGACAAGCTCGCCGTCGACCATGAGATCGCCGTCGCCGAGGGCGT
>DASPWX010000058.1:0-3577 GCA_035637615.1 Bathyarchaeia archaeon
ACGGAGCAGAGAGCGGAGCCCGAGCCGGCCCCGCCGCCGCCTCCGATCCGTGAGGACCTGCAAAACGAGATCGCGAAGCGCATGGGTGGATTCGCTCCAGTGCCCGAGCCAGCTACGCCCGGTGTGGAGGTTCCTCCCGCCGTCGATGACCGGCTTTCGTCTCTCTCAGGTCTCTTTGCCCCCGGTCCCGCCGCGAACGCGCCGCAACAAGCTCCCGCGCCCGAAGCGAAGGAAACGCCCGCGCAGCAGCCAAAGGATTGGTGGCGCGCGCCCGGCGGAGGCAGGCCGCCGGAATCGTGGACGACCCCACCACCGGCCTCGACCGAAGCACCCGCGAACGCGTGGGCACCGAGCGCCAAGCCGAAGGAGCAGCCGGGGAACGCCGATCCCTGGGGCGCACCAGCGACGGTGCCGCAGCAAGAATCAGCGCCGACAAAGGCCGTGCCCTCGCGCGCTGACGAATGGGCGCCGCCACCCGCCGAGCCGGGCGGCGCGGACGCCGCGGAGAAGAAGAAGAGCGGTGGGTTCCTGGGACGTTTCCGCCGCGAAGAGACACCGACACCGATCGCGCGCATCGAGCCGGCAAGCTCGGCAGCGAGCAGGACTGGAAAGCTCGCTTCCCTCTCCAACGCGCTGCTCGTGGAATACAACAGCGGTGGCTATGGCAAGGGCAAGATCGAGACCCGTCTTGCGAATCTCCTGATGCGCGTAGACGAGCAGGCCGACCCGATCGACCGACCTTTGCCGGTCGTCGACGACCTCATCGACGCGGCTGCACTCGAGCGCGAAGGCTTCGACGAGCACCAGGCCCTGCCGTATCTCGCCACGCTCGTTCGGCAGATCTACGAGGATGCGGAGCGCGCGTTCGGCAAGGACAAGGCGAAGAAGGGTTATAAGGCGGCCCAGCAGCAGGTGTTCGGCGGAGACACGAACACGCTGCAGTCGCCGGAGCTCGCCGGCAAGCTCCCGAAGGTCTGAGCCTCTTCCTCGGCATCGACCTCGGCGCCTCGAATATCCGGAGTGTCATCGCGCGCGACGAGCAGCCGATCCCGCGCATCGTCGCCCGCGACGAGCGGCCGACCCCGCGGACCGGCGCCGAGGACGTCATCGCCGCGATCTCGGAGAGCTCACGGGCGGCACTCGCGACGATGGGCACGACCCCGCGCGACCTCGCGGGCGCGGCGTGCTCCGCTCCGGGTCCGCTCAACCACATTTCCGGGATCGTCTACGACGCTCCGAACATAAACGGCTTCGCCGACGTCCACCTGGCGGCAGGGCTCGCGAAAGCGCTCGGCATCGACGCCGTCTTCCTGGATCGCGACACGGTGATGGCCGCGATCGGCGAAGGGGTGGCCGGCGCCGCCAAGGGCGTGCGCGATTTCGTCTACGTGACGATCTCGACCGGGATCGGCGGGGCGTTCGTGAGCGGAGGCCGCATGCTCCGGGGCGTCGGCAATATCGCCGGAGAGATCGGCCACTTTCCCGTAGCGCTCGAGGGTCCGCGGTGCGGTTGCGGCAGCTACGGCTGCGTCGAGTCGCTCGCCGCCGGGCGATTTCTGGCGGAGGCGTTTGGTGTCGACGACGCCGCGCGGGTCTACGCCGCCGCCGCGTCGGGCGATCCGCGCGCCGTCACGATCCTTGCGCGCGCCGAGGCCGCGCTCGGAAACCTCGCGATCACCCTTGTGAACGGCCTGAATCCGTCGCTCATCGTCGTCGGCGGGTCGATCGCGGAGCACGAGCCGGCGCACACGCTCGAGCCGATGCGCCGCGCGATCGACACCCGCGCCTTCCGCGTCGCCGCGGACGCGGTCCGCCTGGTGCCACCTGGGCTCGGCCGCGACGTCGGCATGCTGGGTGCGGTAATCAGCGCCCGCGAGCGGCTCGCGGGCCGCGGTGAATGGTTCCTCTAATCTTCTAGCGCGTTCGATCTCGGGGGCCCCGCCCCATCAGGGGCCCTAGCCCTGGGGAGGCGCACATGAAAGCTCGCGTCGCGATAAACGGGTTCGGCCGTATCGGCCGTCAATTCCTGAAGGCCTCGCTCGAGAGGCATCCCGAGGTGGAGATCGTCGCCCTCAACGACCTCGCGGATCCGAAGATGAACGCGCACCTCTTCAAGCACGACTCGAACTACGGCAAATATCAGGGCGAGGTCTCGGCGACAGGGGATTCGCTCGTCGTCGACGGCCGCAAGATCAGGGTGCTCCAGGAGCGCGACCCTGCCAAGCTGCCATGGAAAGAGCTCGAGGTCGACATCGTCGTGGAGTCGACAGGTTTCTTCACCGATGCGACAAAAGCGAAGGCGCACCTCGACGCCGGGGCGAAGTACGTCATCATCTCGGCCCCCGCGAAGAACGAGGACAAGACGATCGTGCTCGGGGTCAACGAGAAGGAATTCGATCCGGAGAAGCACCACATCATCTCGAACGCGTCGTGCACGACGAACGGCCTGGCGCCGGTCGCCAAAGTCCTCAATGACGAATTCGGAATCGAGAAAGGCTTCCTCACGACGATTCACTCGAAGACTCTGAGCCAGCGGCTGCTCGACACCGTCGCGAGCGATCCGCGCGACGCTCGGGCCGCATCCGAAAACATCGTTCCTTCCGAGACCGGTGCGGCGCGTGCCGTCGCTCTCGTCATCCCTGAGCTGAAGGGCCGCTTCACCGGCATGTCCTTCCGCGTCCCCACGCCGACGGTCTCGGTTGTCGATTTCACGGCGAATCTGAAACGCGAAGTCACCAAAGACGAGGTGAACGCGGCGTTCAAGCGCGCTTCCGCGGGACCGCTCAAAGGAATCATGGATTACACCGAGGAGCCGCTCGTTTCGAGCGATCTGAAGGGCGACGCGCATTCGACCATCGTCAGCGGGTTGGACACGATCGTTCTAGGCAACATGGTCAAGATCATTTCCTGGTACGACAACGAGTGGGGCTACGCGTGCCGCCTCGCCGACATCACCGAGTTCGTCGCGTCGAAGATGCGCGTCCCGATCGCCGCTGGCCGCTAACACGCGCGCGGCGTTCGACAAGCGGACCATCCGGGACGCCGACGTCCGCGGAAAGCGCGTCCTCGTGCGCGTCGACTTCAACGTACCGCTTGAAAAAGGCGAGGTCGCCGACGACACCCGGATTCGTGCCGCGCTCCCGACTCTCAGCGCACTCATCGAAGGCGGCGCGTCGCTTGGACTGGTCTCCCACCTGGGGCGTCCCAAAGGGACCGACGCCAAGCTCTCGCTCGCGCCCGTCGCGAAGCGCCTCGCTGAGCTCACCAAACGCGAGGTGCAGCTTCTCGACGACTCAGTGGGGCCACGCGTCGAGAAGGCCGTCCGCGCGATGGAGCCCGGCGATGTCGTGATGCTCGAGAACGTCCGCTTCCATCCAGAGGAGGAGCGCAACGATCCCGCTTTCGCGAAGCAGCTCGCGTCCGGATTCGACCTCTACGTGAATGACGCATTCGGAACGGCTCATCGCGCGCACGCGTCGACCGAGGGGGTCGCGCACTTCCTGCCGGCCTATGCCGGGCTGCTCCTCGAGAAGGAGCTGGTGGCGCTCGGCGGGATACTCGATCAGCCCAAGCATCC
>DASPWX010000059.1:0-4944 GCA_035637615.1 Bathyarchaeia archaeon
GCTTGAGCCGGAGCGCCGCCGCCAAGCGCGCCGAGGAGTCCGCACAGAAGGTTGCCGAGGAGCCCGCTCAGAGTGAGGTCGAGGGAGATCGGGCTCAGTGTCAGTCCGATGCCGAGAACGTCGAGCGTTATTCCTCCGAAATCGAGGTGGAGGATCTGACAGTCTTGGGCGGCCTGCTGGATCGTGACCGGCGCGCTGGTCGGCGATTTAGCCGCCGCGACGCTTACGTTCGTTACGGGAAGGCTGACCGGTCGATCCGCGATCGAGCTGGTTACGCCGAGCGCATTCGTAAGGGTTCCGTCGATCGTCCCGAGGGCGACGAGCGCACCCCCGCGCCCCTCGAAGCGGCTTATATCCAACGTGCCGCTGAATGTCCCCGGGCCGTTCTCGTCATTGAACGTTCCGCTCACCGGGATCGCGGAGACCGGTGACGTTCCCGCGCCCGGACTGTGCGCGGCAACGGTGCTGGTCCCAAGGACGAGAGCGCTGACGATCGCCGCTGCCATGACGGGCCCGAATCGTCGAAGATTCATGAGGTATCCCCCTGCTCATTTGACCGCGGCGCTCGCTCCGAGACGAACGGCGACGCGGAACCGAAATGGGTTAGTCCATTGGTTAGACGAGCAAGGTGATGCGCGAGCCGGCGGAAGGCGGATGATTCGAACCATTCGAGAGCGAGCCGGGCCTGCCGCAAGAAGCACGCCGCGGCGAGAGGCGCGAGGTAACGAAGCTATGACTCCCGAAGCTTGCGCAGGAACGGTTCGATGTTCTCGATGAACTGCTCGGGACGGAATCCGTGGAGCAGGTGACCTGATCCCGGGAAACGCTTCACCGTCACGTCCGGGAGCTTCTTGAGCCTCCATTCGGAGGGATCGTCGACCGCACCACCGAGGCGGGGCTCGCCGGCGAGAACGAGCACCGGCGCGCGCACTTTCGCGATCGCGTCGGCGATGAGCGCGGCCGCAGGCTCGTCGCCGGCCGCTCGCGCGTCGATGAAGGCGGGATCGACGTCGCGGAAGTACGTGACCACGCGCTCGGCTGCGTAGAACCCGCGGAGCTCTCCGTACGTGCGCTCGCCGCGGGGACCGGGTGAGGGCAGGCGCTGCTTGCTCACGGCCTTCAGGAGCACGGCGGGATCCTGCGCGGCTATGCCTTCGCGAAGCGGCGCGTATTCAGCGGCGACCCACGGCTTGGCGTAATTGAGCGCGGGATCTTCGAGCACCAGGCCGCGCACGAGATCCGGGGCGTCGCCCGCGGCGACGAGCGCCGCCAGGGCGCCGAGCGAGTGTCCGATGAGCACGGCCGGCTCCTTCGCGATCTCGCGCAGCATCCGCAGCGCGTCGTCGGCGAACGCGCGGAGCGAGTAGGCCGGCGCGCGTCCGCTCTTGCCGTGACCGCGCGCGTCGTAGGCGATCGCGCGGTAGCGCGTCGCGAGGCGGGGGAAGATGTTCTCCCAGTCCTCCGATCGCGCGAGGCTCTGATGCAGGAGGACGATCGGCGGCTCGCCCGCTGCGCCGCCGCCAGAGTCGTAGTGCGCAAGCTTCGGCTCGCCTTTGAGCGTTCTCGCGCGGGGCAGTCGCTTCGGCACGGCTAGGTCCGCGCCGCCGAGGTGGCCGGCCGAACGAGGAGCCACCAGCCAATGACGAGCTGCCAGCCCCACGTCGTGAGGGTCAACAGGCGCTGGATGAGCCCGCCGATTGGGCTGAGCGGCGCGCTTGTGTCGCCGACGTATCGCGGGCCGAGGCCGACGAAGAGTCCCAGGATCGCGAGCGAGGCGAGCGCGGTGGCCACCGTGTAGGGCGCAAGCGTCTGCCACTCCTCGTCGAGGCGCATGCGCCCGGCGAGGAAGAAGAGCCCGATGCCGAACGCCAGCGACCCCCCGACGAAGCCGGTGACATGGAGGAACCCGCCGGGTGTGCGGACCGGACCGACATCGGCGAGGAACGCCGCCGCGAGGAGCGTTCCGAAACCGCGGACGACGAGGAGCGCGGGTCCGATCGCGGGACCGGGCGGCAGCGTCCGTTGGAGGAGCGAGGCGAAGACGACCGTCAATGACCCGCCGCCGGTGAGCCCGAGGGTCACGAGAGATCCATACGGCCCCAGCTGCGACGCGCTGATCACGTCACGGATCGCGTCGTAGTCGGGCGTAACAACACCGGCGATGCCGATGCCGAGCAGAACGAAGGTCGCGCCGAGGACCGACGCTATCCCGGCCGCGCGTGCGTAGGAACTGGGCATTGCCGCGCAGTATCGCGAATGTGCGCGAGAATCCGCGCATTGACAAAACGGGTTCGGCTTGATCAGCTCCTGGTGCAGCGTGAGCTCGCGCCGAGCCGCGAGCGCGCGCAGGCCCTCATCCTGGCGGGCGCGGTGCGGGTCGATGGTGGCCGCGCCGACCGCGCGGCTGCGCCTGTGGCCGAGGACGCGGAGGTCGCCGTCGATGCCGGCCCGAAGTACGTCTCTCGGGGCGGCGACAAGCTGGCCGGCGCCCTCGACGCGCTCGGCCTCGACGTCGCTGGGAAAGTCGCGATTGACGTCGGCTCCTCGACGGGTGGGTTCACCGACGTCCTCTTGCAGCGCGGCGCGACCCGCGTTCACGCGATCGACGTGGGAAAAGGCCAGCTCGATTGGAGACTGCGTCAGGACCCGCGGGTCGTCGTGCACGAGGGCGTGAACGCACGCGAGGGTGTCCCGTTCGAGGAGCCGGTCGACATCGTCGTCGCGGACGTGTCCTTCATCTCGCTGCGCCTGGCCTTGCCGCCGTCCCTCGCGAACCTTCGCGATGGCGGCGACGTCGTCGCGCTGGTGAAGCCGCAGTTCGAAGCCGGCCGCGAGGCGGTCGGCAAGGGCGGGGTGGTGCGCGATCCCGAAGCGCGCGCGGGCGCCGTGGTGGCCGTGGCTAACGACCTCGCCTCGCGCGGGTTCGGCGTCGTCGCGGTGACGCCTTCGCCGATCGCCGGCCGCGAAGGCAACCGGGAGATCTTCGTGCACGCGCGCAAGGGAGTCACGAGTCTCGATGCGGAGTCCCTCGCGACGGCCGCACGCGAGGCCTCGGGATGAAGGTCGCGATCGGATCCCGTCCGGATTGGCCCGCGTCGCTCGACGCGGCAAAGACGGTCAGCGACAAGCTGCGCAAGGCCGGCCATGGCCCGATGGAGCTCGCGCTGGATTCTCGCCCGCTCGCGAAGGAGATCGAGCGCGCCGACATCGCCTTCGTCTTCGGCGGCGACGGCACGGTCCTCCGCGCGGCCCGCGTGCTTTCCCCGTTCGACATCCCGATCCTCGGGGTCAACCTGGGCCGGCTTGGCTTCCTCACTTCGGCGACGATCGATCAATTCGACGAAGCGATGGGCGACGTGCTCGCGGGACGTTTCACCATCGAGGAGCGCGCGCTCCTCGACGCGCGCCTGGTCCGTGCCGGGAAGGAGATCGTGCGCGCGCTCGCCCTGAACGACGTCGTCGTCGCGCGAGGCAAGCAGGTCCGTTCGATCAACGTCGCCGTCCGGGTCGATGGCGAGCCGCTCATCGTTTACTGGGCGGACGGGCTCATCGTGGCGACCGCGACCGGCAGCACGGCCTACGGCTTCTCGGTGGGTGGGCCCCTGATCCTCCCAGCGTCCCGCGCGATCACGATGGTCCCGATCGCGCCTCACCTTTCCTTCGGCAACGCGGTCGTGTTCGACCCCGACCAGGTGCTGGAGCTCGAGACGCAGGACGAGCCTTCGGTGCTTTCGCTCGATGGCCAGGAGGAGCACGACCTCCGCGCCGGCGACCGCATCACCGTCCGGCGCGCCGCGACCGTTGCGCGATTCGCTCGCACCGCGCACGCGCGACCATTCGTCGAGCTTTTGCGCGAAAAGATCCTCAAGGAGCCTGGCACATGACGCTCGACACCAGCGCCGCGGTCGCCGCGATCGCCGCGAAGACAAAGCGCCGACCGCAGATCGGCGTCATCCTGGGAAGCGGCCTCGGCGGTCTCGCGAAGGACGTGCGGGAGACGACGCGAATCTCGTACGCCGACATTCCCGGGTTTCGGCGCAGTACCGCACCGGGTCACGCCGGCGACCTCGTCGTCGGCACGCTCTCCGGGAAGGACGTCGCCGTGATGAATGGGCGGATGCACTACTACGAGGGTTACGACATCGCCGAGATCGCTTTCCCGGTACGCGTTCTTCGCGCCTGGGGCGTCCGGACGATGATCATCACGAACGCCTGCGGCGGACTGAACCCCGCGTTCAAGGCGGGCGATCTGATGGTCTTGAACGACCACATCAACTTCATGGGTGTGAACCCACTGCGCGGTCCGAACGACGACACCCTCGGTCCGCGCTTCCCTGACATGGTCGGCACGTACACCGAAGGTCTGCGGAAGCTCGCGCACTCGGTCGATGGCGACCTGCGCGAGGGAATCTACGTCGCCGTCGCGGGACCGAATTTCGAAACGCCGGCGGAGCTGCGGATGCTGCGCGGGTTCGGCGCCGACGCCGTCGGCATGAGCACCGTCCCCGAGGTCCTCGTGGCGCGCCATATGGGAATGGACATCCTCGCGATCAGCACGGTGACCGACATGGCGACGGGCATTCCCGGTCAGATCGATCATGTCACCCAGGAAGGCGTGCTCGAGGTCGCGAATCGCGCCGGCAGTCGTCTCGCGGATGTGATCAAGGGTGTGATCGCGAAGATCTAGCGCGATGAAAAGTATCCGCGATTTCGGCGTGACGCCGGAGAACCCGGCCGACGTGAACAGAACGAATCTGCAGGCGGCGATTGACTGGGCGTCGCCACGCGGCGCCGCCCTGTACGTCGAGCCTGACGCGGAGCCGTATCGCTTGGCCGGAGGCGTCGTCGTGAAGATGAACGCGTCCCTGATCGGCGCGCATGGTCCGGTCGGACGTGGGACCAGGCACGAGACCAAAGCGCAGCCGGTCGGGAGCGTCTTCGCGA
>DASPWX010000060.1:0-34569 GCA_035637615.1 Bathyarchaeia archaeon
ATCTTTGTGTTGAGGATGCGTCGATCAGAGGAGCGCGTCCACCTCGTCGAACGCGCGCATCACCGCGTCCTCGAACGGTTCGCCGGCCCGCCGCCGGACCTGGACCGCGCGCAGCCCGCACTCGGCCGCCCACCGGGTAGCGGTCTCGGAGTCGTCGATCACGACCGCGTTCGCCGCGTCTGTTCCCGTGTCGGCGAGGATGGCCTGGTAGTACGCGGGGCTCGACTTCCAAACGTTGAGGAGGTCGCTGCCGTACACCCGATCGAAGAGCTCGCGCGTTCCCATCGTGTCGAGATATCCAACGATGTCCCCGTGCTGGTCACCTGACGCGACGTGCAGCTTCATACCGCGGCTGTGTAAGTCCCGAAGCCGTTCGACGATCCGCGCCGCGCGGATGTCGACCCGCCGACGAACGTAGTCGTGCGCCGCATTCGCGATGCGATCGGCTTGAGCAGCCGGAGGTCGCGGACGGCCGACCTCATCGCACATCTCGTATAACCAGAGGCGGACGTCCTCGGCGTACCAATCGCGAATGCTCGTGGACGGAGGGGTCAGGGTCGCCCGGTGATAGCGCGCGAAGGCGCGACTCGCCGCACCCATATTCGCGTTCGCCCACGCATCGGGATCGCCTCCGAGCTCGGTCGAAAGGAACTCGCCGAGCAAGCGACGGTATTGGGGACTGAGGGCGGTGTTGTCGACGAGCACACCGCCTTTGTCGATGAAGAGAGTCGTGATCTTGCCCATATGCGGACGGCTATCATCCACGACGTGAAAACGCGCCTCCTCGCGGCGGATTCGCCGGGGGCGGTGGAGGAGGCCGCGGCCGCGCTCGCCCGAGGCGAGCTCGTCGCTTTCCCCACCGACACGGTGTACGGGCTCTCGGCCGGTCACGAGCACGTGCGCAAGCTGTACGGCGCAAAGGACCGTCCCAAGGAGAAGCGGATACCCGTGCTGCTCTCGGACATCGGCAACCTCGAGGCGAGCGCGATCGTCACGCCCGTCGCGCGGGCTCTCGCCCAGCGCTTCTGGCCGGGTCCGCTGACCATCGTCCTCGTCGCGCCGCGACGGGGCACGATGGCGTTCCGGGTGCCGGACCACCCGCTCGCCCGGCGGCTCATCGCGGCGAGCGGGGGAGGCCTTCCGGTTACGAGCGCGAATCGTTCGGGCGAACCTGACGCGCGAACCGCGCAAGAGGTGATCGCGCAGCTGGAAGGGCGCATCGCGCTGGTGCTCGACGGCGGCACGACGCCGGGTGGCGTGTCGTCCACGGTCGTCGACTGCACCGCGGACCAGATCAAGATCCTCCGGCAGGGCGCGATCAGCGAGGCCGAGATCGACGAAGTGCTGGCGACCGTCGCGTGAAGATCGGCGTCGCCGCAGACCACGGCGGTCAGCGCCTCAAGGCTTCCGTCGTCGAACACCTGAAGGCGTCAGGTCACACGGTGGTCCCGTTCGGACCCGAGACCAGGCCCGACGACGATTATCCCTTGATCGTGCGTCCCCTCGCGGACGCGGTCGTGCGGGGCGACGTGGAGCGCGGCATCTTCTTTTGCGGATCGGGCATCGGTCCCGCGGTCGCCGCCAACAAGATCGCCGGCGTCCGCGCGGCAGTGGTCGAGAACGAGTGGTCGGCGCGCGACGGCGTCGAGCACGTAGATGTCAATCTGCTCACGTTGGGCGAGCGCGTGATCGGTGAGGGGCTCGCGAACAGCATCGTGGACGCGTACCTTGACGCGAGACCCGAAGGCGGCCGGCATGAGCGTCGGCGGAAACAGATCGAGGCGACCGAACCACGGTCCATGACCACGGCGGATGGAAGTCCCGGAAGGCGGAGGGGCGTATGAGCTTGTTGTCGCAATACCTCGAGCGCGTCGGCCACCGGTCGCCGGATCCCGCACCCGCGGCGCTCTACGCGATGCTCGATCACATCGCAACCGTCTCGCCGACCGTCGCGGCCGCCATCGTGCACGAGTTCAACGATCAGCGCACCAATCTCAAGCTCATCGCCAGCGAAAACTACTGCTCGCTCGCGACGCAATTCGCACAGGGCACGCTGTTCACCGACAAGTACGCGGAGGGCTATCCGGCCCATCGCTTCTATGCAGGGTGCGAGAACGTCGACGATATCGAGAGCGAAGCTGCGCGACTCGCCTGCGAGATCTTCGGCGCGGAGCACGCGTACGTCCAACCGCACTCGGGCGCTGACGCGAACCTCCTCGCCTACCTCGCCATCCTGACCACTCGCGTCGAGACGAAGATGCTCGAACAGCTCGGCATCGAGGATCCGTCGAAGGTGTCGCGCACGGATTGGACGCGCATCCGGGAGGCCACCCACAGTCAGCGCCTCCTCGGGCTCGACTACTACTCAGGTGGGCATCTGACACATGGCTACCGCCACAACTATTCGAGCCAGCTCTTCGACGCGTACACGTACACCGTCGATCGCACGACCATGCGGCTCGACCTGGACGAAATCCGTCGGCAGGCGCGTGAGATCAAGCCGCTCATCCTGCTCGCCGGATACAGCGCGTACTCGCGGAAGATCGACTTCGCGAAGCTCCGCGAGATAGCCGACGAGGTTGGCGCCGTGCTTATGGTGGACATGGCGCACTTCGCGGGGCTCGTGGCGGGCGGCGTCTTCGAAGGCAACTACAACCCGGTGCCGTTCGCGCACGTCGTGACGACGACGACGCACAAGACGCTCCGCGGTCCACGGGGCGGAATGATCCTGTGCACCTCGGAATTCGCCGAGGCCGTCGACAAGGGCTGTCCGATCGTCCTCGGTGGTCCGCTGCCGCACGCCATCGCGGCGAAAGCGGTCGCGCTTCGCGAGGCGAGTCAGCCGAGCTTCCGCGAGTACGCGCGCCGCATCGTCGAGAACTCGCAGGCGCTCGCTGAGGCCTGCCTGGCCGAGGGCATGGACGTGCTCACCGGTGGCACGGACAACATCTTCTGCTGCTCGACGTGCATCGCAGCTTCGGGCTCACGGGGCGGCAGGCGGAGTCGGCGATCCGCGAGTGCCACATGACGCTCAACCGCAACGCTCTGCCGTTCGATGCGAATGGACCCTGGTACACGAGCGGGCTGCGAGTCGGGACGCCCGCGGCGACGACACTCGGGATGACGCCTTCCGATATGCGCGAGATCGCCGCGGTCTTCAAGCTCGTGCTCTCCAACACGAAGGCGTCGATCATGAAGAAGGGGTCCGAAGCCGGTCAGCCGAGCCGTGCGCGCTTCGAGGTGGCCGGCGCGGCGGCCGAAGCGGCGCGCGAACGCGTCGCTGCACTGCTCGATCGATACCCGGTGTATCCGGAGGTGGACCTCGAAATCCTTCGCTCCGCAGCAGGTGAGTGGGGAGAGGCTGCGAGGCCCACGGCCGCGGTAGTCCGCTGAGCGTCGCGCAGCTGCATGTCTCCGCGCACCCACTCGTCAAAGAGAAGGTGACGCGCCTGCGCGACGAAACGACGCCTCCCAAAATATTCCGCGAGCTCGTTGCCGAGATCGCGACGCTGCTCCTGTATGAAGCCACGGCCGATCTGCCGACCGAGCCGCGCGAGGTCAAGACGCCGCTCGCGGTCTCGAAGGGCGCGCGTCTCAAGGACAAGGTGGGACTCGTGCCGGTGCTGCGTGCGGGGATCGGTATGGTCGAGGCCGCGCTCGAGCTCATGCCGGAGGCCCAGGTGTGGCACATCGGACTGTTTCGCGACGAACGGACGCTGCGGCCGATCTCCTACTACAACAAGCTTCCGTCGTCGGCGACCGTTCAGGTGTGTCTCGTTCTCGACCCGATGCTCGCGACGGGGGGTTCGGCGACAGAGACGGTCGACATCCTGAAGAAATGGGGCGCGAGGCGGATCAAGTACGTCGGTGTCATCGCGGCGCCCGAAGGGGTGCGCGCCCTTTCGAGCGCGCACCCCGATGTTCCGATCCATGTGGCGGCGCTCGACGAGCGCCTCAACGAGAAGGGCTACATCCTTCCCGGTCTCGGCGACGCCGGCGACCGGCAGTTCGGTACTGGCTAGGCTCTAGTTCGCGCAGCTCCCGCTCGGGTTCCAGTCCTTGAACATGCCACTCGGATTGTGCTGCCAGACCCACGCGTGGAGCTCATAGAACGCGGGTATGCCGTAGCGGTTGGGACTCGGGATCAGCTTGAAGTCCTGACCGAACAACGACGGTGCCGAAGCTGGTGCCCAGGTGCTGAAAGGGACGATGTATTCGACCGCGACCAGGCGGAGCTTCTCGTTCGGCAGCCGCTGGTAGACGAGTGCCTCGGGTGTCGCGGCATCGACCGCGCCATCACCCAGCAGCGAGAACTTCACGTAGTGAATACCCATGACGCCGAGACCCGGTGATGCGATGCAATCGATCTTCGCCGCGTCGAGGAACAGGCCGTATCCGGCGGCTTCCGCCTGGTCGATCTGCTGGAACTGGGCCGTCGCTGCGCGCGCCGTGCTGAGGTCCGCCGCCCCCGCATTCGCGGGGGACGGCGTGGCCAGCAGCACGATGGCGATCGTTGCGACGCCGACTAGCGTCTTCGTGCTTCTCCCGAACATCTACATACCCTCGGTAACCGGGTAGATCTCGTCGGCGACGAGGCCGTGCGCCTCTTTGTGCACCCGGTTCGCGGCGTCGGCGTTCGGCGCGTCGACCAGGCAGAAGATCTTCCCGTTCTTCTCGTCGAACCAGTAGCGGAGGTACTGGACGCCGTATTTGCCCTGCGTCTTCACGTCGGCCATGTGGGCATCGGCGACGTCCTTCGCCTTCGCTCCCTCGGGGGCCTTGCGGTGCACGTCCATGTAAAGCGGCATCTTTCGTTCTCCTCTCCCTTACTTGCCTCTCGGCACCGCGAGTTCTACGAGACGACCGTGTGGCGGCCCGTGTGCGGTTCCGTGTGGCCGAGCGTGTGGGAGGGCGAAAAACGCCGCAGTCGTTCCGTCAGGTCGGGCATCGGCCCCGCCAGTGCGATCCGGAGGCCCCGTTCCACGTGCTCCTTGTCTCGGCCGCCCTCGACTTCGACGAGGTCGGCGAGGATCGCGGCAATGTTCCAGCGGCGGCCCTGCGCCTGGTCTTCGCGGGCGAGCGCCTCACGAAGCAGCGTGAGCGCCCGCCCCTCGTCGCTCCGGGAACGTGCGACCAGCGCGAGACCGCGAAGCGCAAGAGCCTCCGCGCTCGCGTTCTTTGTCTCCTGCGCGATCGTAAGCGCGCGACTGAACCGCTCGGTCGCGCCCTCGTGGTCGCCTTCTGCGAGGCGGGCGTCTCCGGCCTGCACAAGCGTCCCGGGCAACGGCGGCAGGAGCCCTTCACGTTCGGCCCTCGTCACCGCGGCGTCCGCGAAGGCCTTGCCATCTTCGACGTTGCCGACCCGGACAAGCACGCGGGCAAGAACGCCCATGACCTCCGGCGCCCATCCGAGGGCTGGGAGGGCCGCTCGCAGATCTTCCTCGGCCGCGCCGTACTCGCAGCGATCAGCGTGGACGACGGCGAGCATCGCCCTTGCCCACCCGGCCTCCTTCGTGTCGCCGATGTCCTCGGCAAGGCGGCGGGAGCGGCGGAACGAAGCCTCCGCCGCCCCATACCGGCCCTCGATCGCGGATATCCGGCCACGCTCGGTCTCGATCTGCGCGACCGTCGCGCGGTCGCCGAGCTCGTTCGCGAGGCGGAGCGCTCGCTGGAGGTGACTCATCCATTCGCGCGCGGTTCCGAGACCGCCTCCGGTGTAGGTCGTCGAGCCGAGGATGAGCGCTCGCGCTTCGAGCGCCCGGTCTCCGCTCTCGCCGGCCTGGCGCGCGGCGCGCAGGGCGATGTCGCGCGCGCTCGCGAAGTCGCCTGCGCCAAAGCGCACCCTCGCGATGTCGAGCAGCGCGCGCGCTTGCACGTCGAGGCGGAGCAGCGGCTCGGCGGCACTGCGAGGCGTTCGCTCGAGCGGACGCGAGATCGAGGCGGGCGGTTCGATCGCGAGCTCGTCACGGTAACGGCGCGCGAGGCCGGCGACGTAGGTACGCGCGCGGTCGCGATCGCCGCGCGCTGTGTGTATCTCGACGATGAGCTCGTGCAGGCCGTCATCGAGCGGTTCGCTCCGCAGTGCTCGTTCCGCCAGTGCGAGGGCGCGATCGGGGTCGCGATGTGAAAGGAGCGCCGCCGCCCAACGAAGCGCGTCCGTAGCCGAGCTCGCTACGCGGGCGCGCTGCACCTGAAGCCACGTGTCGAACGAGGGTGCCTCCCCGAAGCTCATGCCTTCAAGAAGCTCTCCACGGACGAGGTCGTCGATCGAGCTCTCATCCCACTCGCCCCGAAGAAGCTCGCCCGCGTCGACGACGAGGACCTCAGCGTCGATCTTGATCCGGCCATCACGTTCGCCGATCTCGGCGGGAGGGTTCAGCGCTTTTCGCACCTGACTGAGGGACCAGCGCACCGCACCGAGGGGATCGTCCGCTTCCGACCAGAGGAGGTCGGCGAGCTCGCGGCGCGTCGGAGCGCGCGGCTCGAGCAGCAAATAGGTCAGCAGCGCCCACGGCTTGAAGCCCTCGAGCCGGCGTGACTCGCCGTCATGCTCGAGGCCCGGCCGTCCCAGGAGCCGTATGCGAAGGGGCATTCGGTGCCGAGTCTAAGAAGAACGTGTGGTTTGGAATGCCGAATGCGTAGTTTCGTTATCGTGCCCGCGGTGTCTTCCACCTCCATCCTTCTTGCGGGTTCCACGCTCCTGGCCTTCGCGTTTGCGGCGATCGCGACGCCGCTGGTCGGCGTCGTCGCGCGACGCCTTGGCATGCTCGATATGCCGGGCGGCCGCCGGATCCATCCGCGACCGATCCCGCGCCCCGGAGGTCTCGCGATCGCGATCGCCTTCGGGTCGGCGATCTTCACCTTCTGGCTCATCGACCGCCTTGCAGGTCATCCGTTCCTCATCCCCGAGGAGGTCCGCTCCTCGCGATTCACGCTCACCGCGATCGCCGCGGTCCTGGGGATGGCGATCGGTCTCATCGACGACTTGCTCGAGCTGCGTGCGCGCTGGCAGTTCCTCGGGCAAGTCGTAGTCGCAGCCGTGATCGTCCTCGCCGGCATCCGCATCGACTTTGTGAACGACCCGCTGTCGGACCGTTTGATCGAGCTGTCATACCCCGTCGCCGTCGCGTTCACGATGCTCTGGATCGTCGGCATGAACAACGCGCTCAACTTCATCGACGGTCTGGATGGCCTCGCGGCCGGAGTCGCGGCGATCGCGGCGGTCACGCTTGGAGGTCTCGCTCTCCTTCCGCAGGTCTCGGAGCCGTTCGTCGCGTGGATGGGTTTCTCGCTGGCGGGCGCGATCGCTGGGTTCCTGCTCTTCAATTTCCATCCAGCGCGTCTCTTTCTCGGCACGACCGGTGTCGTGTTCGTTGGAACGATGCTCGCGGTCCTCTCGATCTTCGGGACGGCGAAAGTGGCGGCGGCGCTCCTCGTCCTCGGTGTCCCGATCATCGACACCTTCTATGTGCTCGTACGCCGCATGCTGTCGGGCCAGCCGCCGTTTGCGCCCGACCGTGGTCATTTCCACCACCGACTCCTCGATGTGGGGCTGACGCACCAGCAGGCCGTCCTCCTCATCTACGGGATGACCGCCCTCCTCGGCACGCTGGCCTTCATGACGAGCGGGCGCGGCCAGATTGCCGGATTCATCGGCCTCGCGGTGGTGCTCGGGATCCTGGTGATGGCCCTCGCGCAACGCAGCTCGAAGGCCGAGGAGCTCGACCCCGGTCTCTACCGAGAGGAAGCCGATCGCTTCTAGCTCGATCTGATGTCGAAGACCAAGGTTCTCATCGGCACCTGTTCGTGGACGGATCCGACGCTCATCGAGTCCGGCTGGTACCCCGAGCGGATAAAGGACGACGCCGACAAACGCCTGCGTTACTACGCCGAGCACTTCCCGGTCGTCGAGAACGACGCCGCGTTCTACGCGCTTCCCGCGCAGAAGCAGGCGCTCTTGTGGGCCGAGCGCACGCCCGACGAGTTCGTGATGAATTTCAAAGCCTTCGCGACCTTGACCACGCACTCGACCGACCCGAAGCGCCTGCCGAAAGACATCCGTGACGCCTTGTCGAAGGAGACGGCCGCAAAACGGAGGATCTATCCGAAGGACTTTCCAAAGGACGTGCGCGAGGAGCTGTTCGCGCGCTACTGGGTCGGTCTTGAGCCGTTGCGCAAAGCTGGGAAGCTCGGAGCGATCCTGCTGCAGTACCCGGACTGGTTCGTCATCTCGAAGGCGAACAAAGAGGAGATCCTCCACGCGCGGGAGCTCTTACCCGACGACCGCCTCGCCGTCGAGTTTCGGAACGCAACGTGGATGAGCGAGCGCAATCGCGCCGAGACCCTCTCGTTCCTCGAAGAGCACGGCCTCATCTATGTCTCCGTCGACGAACCGCAAGGATTTCCGTCCAGCATTCCTCCGGTGGCCGCGGTGACGAACGACGCGCTCGCGATCGTGCGCTTCCACGGCCGCAATGCCGAGAACTGGAAGAAGCCGGGACTCACCGCCGCCGAGCGCTTCGACTACTCCTACAAGAAGAAGGAGCTCGAGGAGTGGCTCCCCAAAATCCGTGAGATCGCCGAACGAGCCAAGGAAGTTCACCTCCTCATGAACAACTGCTACGGCGACAAGGCTGTGAACAACGCCGCGGAGCTCGCGAGGCTCCTCGACTGAGTGACAAGCCTCCTTGACATAATGTCGCTAACGTGCGACAGTCCCTCTCGTACGAGGAAACACATCGGAGGTCGTTCATGAGTCGGCAATCCGCCGCCCGGGCCTACACGCGCGAGTTCGGGGTCGCCATGGCGTGGTACGTCATCGTGGTCCTGGTGTCGATCAGCCTTGTTGGCGGTGTCGGCCAACCGATCAAGACGTTCGTCGCTCTGGCACCGCTTATTCCGGCGGCATTCGCGCTGTTCGCTTACCTGAGGTTCGTGGCGCGCATGGACGAGCTCGGACGCCGGATCCAGCTCGAGGCGCTCGCCTTCGGCTTCGGAGCGGCCGGCATGCTGACCTTCGCGTACGGCTTTCTCGAGAACGCGGGCTTCCCGCAGCTCAGCTACATCTGGGTGTTCCCGTTGATGATTGCGCTCTGGGGCATCGGCGGCGCGATCGCGTCCTACCGCTATCGATGAAAAATCGGCTCCGCGTGCTGCGTGCCGAGCGCGATTGGTCGCAGGGTGAGCTTGCCGACCGGCTCGAGGTATCGCGTCAAACCGTGAACGCGCTCGAGAACGAGAAGTACGACCCAAGCCTCCCTCTCGCATTCCGGATCGCCGCGCTCTTCGGCACGCGCATCGAGGACGTCTTCCGACCGGACTAGCATCGCCTGATCGTGGCGAGGCGACCCCTTTCGGACTTCCATCCGCGCGAGCGCCTCGCGGGCGTTCCTCACACCACCCGTCGCTTCGCCTGTCGCTCCGCGCTCGCGGTTTCGCCGGACGCCCGAACGCTCGCCTTCGTCTCGGATCAGGGCGCAGGGACGTACGAAGCGTGGACGCTCCCAGCGACAGGAGGCAAGCCGCAGCGCGCGATCACCATCGAGAGCCACGCCGTACGGAGCCTGTGCTGGAGCGCGAACGGTGAACTCATCGCCGCCGCGGACCGCGGGGGCACCGAGCTGCATCAGCTGTACGTGCGGCACCCCGACGGCCCGACGTTGCCGCTCGCGACCGACCCGGCCGGCCGCGTCCAGCGACTCCTTTCGTGGAACGCCGCCTCCCCCGATGGCGCGCTTGTCGCGTTCTCGAGTAACGCGCGCGCGTCCACCGACATGGACGTCGTCATCGCCGATCTCGCGACCCGCACCGAACGGCCGCTCCTGACCGGGGCGTTCTGGCACGTTGTCGGGGGTTGGTCGCCCGATGGTGCCCGGCTCCTGGTAATGCGGGTGTTCGACAACACCACGCAGGACCTCCTCGTCGTGGATCCGCAAACCGGCGAGGCCCGCGAGATCACCCGGCACGCGGAAGACAACTCGCACATCCCCGCGGGCTGGCTTGCCGATGGGCGTGCCGTCGTGATCACCGACGAGGGTAGCGATCACCTCTGGCTCGGCGCACTCGACATCACGAGCGGAAAATATGAAGCGATCGATCGTCCCGATTGGGATGTCGAGCTTGCGGCGTCGTCCGCCGACGGGCGAACGCAGATCTGGTCGGTGAACGATGACGGCTACTCGACCCTGCGCTGGCGGGTCGGATCCGGTCCCATTCGCGAGCGTCGCCTGGACGGAGCGGCCTGCGAGGATCTCGTCCTGTCCGCGAACGGCTCGCGCGCCGCGTTCACGCGGCTCTCTCCGATCGAGCCGTGGCAGGTGTGGACGCTCGATACCGCGACGGGAGAAGCGCGGGTCGCGTTCGGCTCGACGTTCACCGTTCCAAAGACAGAGCTCGTCGAGCCCGACCTGATCCGCATACCCGGCCCCGACGGCGACATCCCCTGCTTCGTGTACCGACCGCGCGACGGCCGCGTACCGACTCCGGCGGTCCTCTATCCGCATGGCGGGCCCGCGGGCCAGTCACGCCCGGCATTCGGCGCGCACCTGACGCATCTCGCGGCGCTCATTCACCGCGGGATCGCCCTCGTCGTGCCGAACATCCATGGATCGACCGGGTACGGACGCAATTGGCAGGCCGCGATCCACAGGGACTGGGGCGGGATCGACCTTCGCGACCTGCGTGCCGTCACCGAGTGGATGACGAAGCAGAAGGAATTCGACCGCACGCGGCTCGCGGTCTATGGCGGCTCGTACGGAGGGTTCGCGACGCTCCTCTGCGTGACTCAGATCCCCGACGTGTGGCGGTGCGCCGTTGATGTCTTCGGCGTCGCGAACCTCGTGACCATGATCGAGAACGCGCAGCCCAACTGGCGCCGTTTCCTCACGCGGTGGATCGGCGATCTCGAGCACGACCGCGCGAAACTCGTCGAGCGCTCGCCGATCACGCACATCGACAACGTTCGGTGCCCGATGCTCATCCTTCAAGGCGAGAACGACCCGCGCGTCCCGAAAGAGGAATCCGATCAGGTCGTCGAGCGCCTGCGCGCGCTCGGCCGCCGCGTCGAATACGTCGTCTATCCCGACGAGGGCCACGGTTTCACGAATCGCGCGAATGCGGAGGACGCCTACGGACGGATCGTCGATTTCCTGACGAAGGAGCTCGCCGTCTAGCGGACCGCCTCA
The DNA here is from genome assembly GCA_035637615.1 of Bathyarchaeia archaeon. Lineage (GTDB taxonomy): Bacteria > Chloroflexota > Limnocylindria > P2-11E > P2-11E > 3-1-20CM-2-70-9. The sequence continues at coordinate 11,184 of DASPWX010000060.1, forward strand.
AGGAGCTCGATCGCGCGGCGCGGCGGGTGCACGGCGTACCCGAAGCTCCGATTGACGAGAAGATCGAGATCGGCCCAGTACTCGAGCGAGAAGTAGCGATCGGCGGCCCAGATCAGGATGCTCATCGGCTGACCGCTTGTCGGTACCGGGACGGCTTGCGTCGGGAGCGTCACGTCCAGCGCCTCGACGATCGGTCCGATGACGGCAAGATCCTGCGTCTGCCCTCCGGTGAGCACAGGGGTCTTTACCGCGAGCGAGGTCGTCTGACCGAGACCGTGGTCGCGCGTCATGTTCACGCCCTGTGGGAACCTGTTCGGGATCGGCGTTGGTGCCGGCGGATCATGCGGCGGCGCGGCGATCGCGGCATCACGTTGCGTGATCGGGTAGAGGTCCCCTTGCGGGGCGATGTGCACCCAGGCGCCGACGATGTGTCGATCGACGAGCACCGCGTGGCCCAGCGGCGGGAAGCGGCCTGCTCCGTCCCAGTCGTGTTCGAGAAGGATCTGAATGAGCTCTCCTGGCTTGCTCGCGTACTGGCGGAAATCGAGGCCGGCCTCCGCCGAGACGCTCGCGAATTCGTCGAAGTTGTGAGGGACCTTGGTCGGCGTTCCCGGCGCCAGCATTCCCATGTTCTGGAAACCGATCGCGGGCGGCAGCGTTAGCTCTCCCGCGTAAATCGTTGCGCGCGGCGCCCATCCGAAGCGCGCGAAGAGGTCGCGAACGTCGCCATCCACGGGGCGAATTGCACGGATGTCGTTGAGGAGTTGTGTCCCCGGCTTTCCCTCGTAGGCCCTGACGACTTGCGCGGGCATCTCGTCGAGTGAGCCTGCCTTCGCGATGGTGCCGCTGCGGACCGCGAAGGTCGACTCGGCCCCGCCGAGTGTCACGTACATGCCCGCGAGTGCCGCCGTCTGCACCGGCACGTATGGGGGCGAGAAGGCTGTCGCGTACTGCGAGAGGAACACGATCCACTCGTCGCCCTCGTGGACGTCAAAGAATCGGCAGCGGTACTCGAGGATGGTGACCTCTGCCCCCGCTGTCCCTTTGAGAACCTCGGCCGGACGAAGGGCGATCGTCCGCACCGAAGTCCCGGCGATGTCGATCGAGCCGAGGCGGGTCACCGTTCCTCTCGCGATCACAGCGGCTCTATCCACCATCGGTGGCAGGCTTTGCCACGACATGCCGGGCTCAGAGCGACAGGTGTCCAGCGAGGCGGCGAGATTGGTGAATGTCGGGCTCGTGCATGCGACGGTCACGCAGAGCGCGAGGGCGGCGGCGAGGCTCGCGAGGCGGGCCATCACGGGACTAACGGAGGGTGCTCCCGAGAAGCACGCCGTTCGCCCAGTACGTCCCGGTCGCGCCCGTGGGCAGCACGTCGAACGTCGCCCCGCCGGCGTAGGGCGTGAGCTCCGCGCTCGCGACGATCGCGCCGTCATAGACGTTCCCGGCGACAAGGTCGCCCACCTTCCGGCCGTCGGCCGTGGGGTGCCCAGGTGACACGTAGACCGTGCGGCCGTCAGAAAGGAGAAGATGCACGACCCGGTGGGTTGAAGGCACCGGCGTGCTTCCGATCTCGACAAGCGGAGCCGCTACGCGTGCGCCGGCCGCGCTGAGCGTCCACACGACGTCACCGATCCCCAGGTCCTCGACCGCAACATCGCCGGAGGGTGTCGCGATGCGCGTCCCTCGCGCGAGGCAGATCGGACATGGCGGCGGGCCGCTCGCCGCCTGGCTCGCCACAGTCACGTTCCCGCGCTGATCGATCGCTCCGTCAACGCGCGTGCCCTGTTGCGTGGAGGCCGAACCGAAGATCGCGAGGAAGTGGAATTCGCCGCCTACCTGCTCGAGGCGAAGCGCGTTGAGCATCTTCCAGTCGCGGTAGATGGCGAGCTCCTGATCCGCCGTGTACGAACCGGCGGGCATGATGCCAAGGTGGGAGAGGATCGCGCTCAACGTCGGCGCGTCCTGTTGGATTCCCGGCAGCCGCTCGTGAGCCAGCGACTGTTCGTCGGCGCGCGCGACCGGGTAGTAGTCGGGATCGCAGAAGAGGAGCCGACCGAACCGGTCCAGGAGCTTGTACTTCAGCTGGGCCTGCGTCAGCCCGCCGGGCGCGGGGCTGGGCGTCGGCGACGACGTCGGGGTTGGAAATGGAGGCACGGTGCCGGGGACGATCGTGCCGGTGATTGCGGTGGCCGTGATCGTGCCTGCCGGCGCGATCGTTCCGGTTTCCGCGGTCGCGCTCGGCCCCGGCGACGACAGAGTCGCGGCGCCACCGCACGCGACGATCGCGGCGGCGAACAAGAGCGCAAAGACGCGCATGCCTCTAGGAACGGCCGCGCGTACCGTCCGGTTCCCGCTTCCCTGGACGGCGCCGGCGAACGTAACGGGTCGCATACACCTCTTCACCCAGGGACAGGATCTTGTTGTCGACCCAGCCGGTCTCGAGCACCGCCTCCTGCGTCTCGTCCCAGTCCGATGCACCGTTGCGCAACAAAGGTTTCTTCCACACAACAAGCCAGATCGCGCCGTCGGGATGGCTCACGCGCACGAGCTCGGCGCCAAGGCGATCCAGCGGAACGCTCTCGAGGGCGAAGCAGAGCACAAGACCATAGCGGCCATCTTTCGCGCGGACCGGGATGCGCAGATCAAGGACGTCGAGCTGTCCGGCGAGGTGCTCGATCGGGCGGTCGTAGGTTGCGACCCCACCGATACGAAGCACCGGCAGACCCGGTTTGACGCCCAATTTTGGGACGACCTCGACGGCGGTGCGCATCCCGCGAGGTCCTTTCACCAAGCGTTGAAGTTTAGGGAACGCCGTATGCACAAAGGCTCGCATGGCGTTCGGTATGACTTCGCGGCCACGTCCGGTGCTCATCGTCGACGACGACGTCGAGACGCTCGCCGCTGAGCGCGAGCTCCTCGCCGAGAGCGGCTTCCGCGTGGTCGAGGCCCACGACGGCACAGAGGCTCTCCGCGTGGTCCAGGAGGATCCGCCTGCCGTGGTCGTGCTCGACGTGCAGATGCCGGGGATGGACGGACCGTCCTTTGCCCGCGAGCTGCGCATGGCGCTCCGACGCGTCCCACTCGTCATCCTGACCGGTGTGGCCGATCCACGGCGTGAGGCAGATCGCTGCAACGCCGAGGCCTATCTGTCCAAGCCCTTCGACGCGCAGGAGCTCGTCAACGTCGTCCGCCGCTTCGCCGCCTGACCGCCGCGCATACTCCGAAACGTGCCTGCGCGTCTTCTCGTTAAAGAGCCGCACGGGGTCATCGATCACCCCGCGGACCAGCTGTCGGAGCTTCGCGGAGCCCATCCCTGCTGGCTCGACGTCTCCAACCCGCTGAGCGAGGAGTTCGCCCTCGTCGCGAAAGAGCTGGAGCTCCATCCGCTCGCCGTCGAGGACGCGCAGCATGGCCATCAGCGTCCCAAGATCGATCAGTACGAGACGCACTACTTCATCGTCTTCTATGCTCTCGAGAGCCCGAGCCCCGAGGTCGTGAACTACCACGAGGTCTCTATCTTCGTCGCCCACAACGCCATCGTGACCGTGCATCAGGGGGAATTCTCAGCGCGGCGGCTCGTGGAGAAGCGGTTCGTCGACGGACATCTGCAGACGACCGGCCTTCTCCTGCACGCGCTCCTCGACACGATGGTGGATCAGTACTTTGAGGTCGTCGACCAGTTCGGCGAACGCATCGAGCTTCTCGAGCAGTTCGTCGCCGAGGAAGCCGGCCCGAACCTTCACCGCGCGCACGCACCGCTCCGCGAGCTCTTCCTCGTCAAACGGGATCTCTTGCAGCTGCGGAAGACCATCGCGCCCGAGCGTGACGTGCTCCAAGTCCTCGTTCGCGGCGACATCCGCGAGCTGCGCGAGACCGGGAAGCGCGCGTACTTCCAGGACGTCTACGACCACATCCTTCGCGTGACCGACGAGATCGACACCTTCCGCGAGCTCACCTCGAACGTCATCGACGCGTACCTCGCTGCCGCCTCGAACCGGCTGAACGAGGTGATGAAGGTCCTCACCAGCATCGCCACCGTCCTTCTTGTCCTCACCGTGGTCACCGGATTCTTCGGCCAGAACTGGGACTTCATTCCGTACGGATCCGTCCCGCTCTTCTGGCTCTCGATGGTCATGACGGTGTTGATCGCGGCCGGCCTGGTGATGTATTTCCGGCGCCGCGGCTGGTTGTAGCGCTCGGTTCGCCTACACCAACTTCCTCGGCTAAACTTCTCCGTGCCCTGGCCGCAACCCCGAAAATCCCGGGTGGAGCGCGCTCGCAACGCGGCGATCCTGGGCCAGGTCGGATCCAGAAAATCGCGGCGTTGGGCGGAGCGTGACGTATCCCGACAGGTGACATGCTCAAGATGGGGCTGCAGGTCGCGGTCGCGATCGGATTGCCCTTGCTCGTCGGTACCTTCGGCGGCAGCGCCGTCGACAGCCGCTTGGGCAGCAGCCCCTGGGGACTCCTTGTGGGCATCCTTGTCGGACTCGTCCTCGGTGGACTTGGGCTCTTCGGCATCCTGCGGCGCTACCTCTCGCAGCCGCTGGGCTTGCCCTCGGACAAGGCGCGGGCCGCCGGTCGCAAATGGGAGGGCGAGATCGAGGAGCGCGAGCGTCGACGCGAGAGTGGCGAGGAGGAGCCGGACCGCTGATGCGCACGATCGATAGGACGCTCATCTCGCTGCCGCCGCTCGCTCTGCTTGGCATCCTCGCCGCGATCGACGTCGCGATCGTTCTCGTCGGATGGGTCCTCTACGGTCTACCAACGTGGCCGGATATCACCCCTCCGCGGATCCTTCACCTGCTGACCGGCGAACCGCTGATCCGTATCGCGGGCGACGACATCTCGATCTCGAACTCTCTGCTCACGATGTGGATCGTCATGGCGATCCTGATCCTCCTTGCCTACGCGGGGACCCGTAAGCTTGCGCTCGTACCGGGTGGACTCCAGGGCGGCCTCGAGGTCGCCGTGCAAACGTTGGTCGACTTCGTCGTCGACACGGGCGGTCCGGCCGCGGCGAAGTACGTCCCTCTCGTCGGCACGCTTTTCCTCTTCATCCTGCTGTGCAACTGGCTCGGAGTGGTGCCGCTTGTCGGGCAGATCCCCTTGCTACACGCGCCGACCGCCGACTACCACGTCACGCTCGGGCTCGCGGTCGTCGCGTTCGTCGCCTACCAGGCCGAGGGTATCCGGACGCTGGGCCGCGGCTATTTCAACCGCTGGTTCAACACGGCGGGGTTCAAGGAGGGGGCCTTCCTCGGCGGGATCATGCTCTTCGTCGGGTTCATCGAGTTCCTCGCCGAGATCATCCGTATCCTGACGCTCACCGCACGTCTTTGGGGGAACATCTTCGGGGGAGAAGTGATGCTCGTCGTAATGGCGGCCGTCCTCTACGTCGTCGCGATCCCGGGACTGCTGCCGTTCGCCGGCTTCGAAATGTTCATCGGTCTCCTGCAGGCGGTCATCTTCGCGATGCTCACGCTGCTCTACTTCGTTCTCGCCACCGAATCACACGAGGAACACACCGAATCGACGGCCGAACACGCGCAGACATCAAAGGAGGGAACGCACGCATGAATCTTGGTTGGCTCGCCGCCGGTATCGCCGTCGGCTTCGCGGTCCTCGGAGTCGGCATCGGGCTCGGAATCGCGACGGCGAAATCCTCGGAGGCGATCGGCCGCAACCCTGACGCGGCGCCGCTCATCCGAAACAACCTCGTGCTGGGCGCGGCGCTCGCCGAAGGCCTTGGCGTGCTCTCGCTCGTCGTCGGGATCCTGCTCATCTTCCTGACCCACCCATAAATGCTGTTCAGTCCCGGGCTACAGGAAGAGGTCTTCGTTCCGACCGTGCACCCGTTCTGGGTGCTGGTCTCGATCGTGAACTTTCTTTTGCTCCTCTACTTCATGCGGCGGCTCCTCTGGGGGCCGATCACCACGATGCTCGCGAACCGCGCCGCAAGGATCCGCGAGGGCCTCGCTCTGGCGGAACAGGCGAAGGCGGAGCGGGAGAAGCTCAAGGTGGAGGTCGAGCGTCTCCTCGCCGACGCGCGCCGCGACGCGCAGGCGATCGCCGAGCGCACGACCCAGGCCGCGGAAGCGGCCGCGGCCGACATTCGCGCGCAGGCCAAGGCCGAGGCGGACCGCATCCGCGAGCGTGGCCGCGAAGACGCGAAGCAGCTACACGACCAGGCTCTGGCGCAGCTTCGATCGGAGCTGGCGGGCATGGTCGTCCTCGCGGCGAGCCGGGTGCTCGGCCGCGAGGTCGACGCCGAGCAGCACCGCGCGCTGATCGAGCGGTCTCTCGACGAAGCGGCCGCGCAGCTTACGGAACAGGCCTAAATGGCGCTTTCCGGATCCGCGGCGCGGCGGTACGCGGAAGCGCTTCTTGCCCTCGCCCCGGACGAACGCACCGTCGGCGAGCTTCGCGCGTCGCTCGAAAAGCTCGCGCCGGTCTTCGACCGGGTCACCGTCGCGGGACTCCGCGATCCGTCCGTGCCGATGAAGCAACGCGTCGAGGCACTCCGCTCCGCACTTGGAGGCGAGCCCGACGTCGCCCGTTCACTCCTCGTCCTGCTGCTCGAGACGGATCGCATCGCACTCGTGCCGCAGATCGCCCTCGCGTTCGGCGACCTCGTCGACCAGCGCGAAGGGATCGCGAAGGCGCGCATCACGACCGCCGTCGCGCTCGACGAACCGGCGCGACGCGAGCTGGTCCGCCGCCTGGAGCGCGAGTCGGGGCGGAGGCTCCGCGCGACATTCGCGGTCGACCCCACGCTCATCGGAGGCGCGAAGGTTCAGATCGGCGACCACCTGATCGACTCATCGGTGCACGCGAAGCTCATCGCACTCGGGCGAGAGCTCGCCTCATAAGGGGGATCACGATGGCCGACTCCTCAGAGATCACCGACATCATCAAGGCGAAGATCAAAGGTTTCCAAGGGGAAGCCGAGTCTGTCGACGTGGGCACCGTGGTCGAGATCGGAGACGGCATCGCACGCGTTTACGGGCTCGCCAACTGCATGGCCTCCGAGCTCCTCGACTTCGGCGACGATGTCTTCGGCCTTGCGTTCAACCTCGAGGAAGACACGGTGAGCGCGATCATCCTTGGCGACTACACCGGCATCGTCGAGGGCGGCGAGGTTCGCACGACCGGTCGGATCGTCCAGACACCGGTCGGGGACGCACTCATCGGGCGAGTCGTCGATCCCCTGGGGCGGCCGCTCGACGGCAAGGGCCCGCTCAACACGAAGACATCCCTGCCGGTCGACGTCGTGGCGCCCGGCGTCATCACGCGGCAAAACGTGGACACGCCGGTCCAGACCGGCATCAAGGTCATCGACGCGCTCACATCGATCGGGCGCGGACAGCGCGAGCTGATCATCGGCGACCGTCAGACCGGCAAGACGGCCGTCGCGGTCGACACGATCATCAATCAGAAGGGCAAGAACCTCACGTGCATCTACGTCGCGATCGGTCAGAAGGAATCATCGGTCGCGAAGATCGTCGCGACCCTCGAAGAGCACGGTGCGATGGAGCACACCATCGTCGTGATCGCGGGGGCCTCGGACCCGGCGACGCTCCAGTACCTCGCCCCGTTCGGAGCGTGCGCGATGGGCGAGTACTTCCGCGACAACGGGAAGGACGCACTCATCGTCTACGACGACCTGACCAAGCACGCCTGGGCCTACCGCCAGGTGTCGCTCCTTACGCGCCGCCCGCCCGGCCGCGAGGCCTACCCGGGCGACGTCTTCTACCTGCACTCGCGCCTGCTCGAGCGGGCCGCCCGCCTGAATAAGGAGAAAGGTGGCGGGTCGCTCACCGCGTTGCCGATCATCGAGACGCAGGCCAACGACATTTCCGCCTACATCCCGACGAACGTCATCTCGATCACCGACGGCCAGATCTATCTCGAGACCGACCTCTTCAATCAGGGTCAGCGCCCCGCGATGAACACCGGACTCTCGGTGTCGCGTGTAGGTGGCGACGCGCAGACGAAGGCCATGAAGGCGGTCGTTCGGAGCCTGAAGCTCGAGCTCGCGCAGTACCGCGAGCTGGCGGCGTTCGCGCAGTTCGGCTCGGACCTCGACAAGGCGACACAGCAGCAGCTCCGGCGGGGCGAGAAGGTCACCGAGATCATGAAGCAGCCGCAGTACCAGCCTCTTCCGCTCGAGAAAGAGGTCGTGATCATCTTCGCAGCGACGAACGGCTTCATCGACGACGTCCCGAAGGAGCGCGTCGCCGACTTCGAGCGCGACCTGTACCGCTTCATGGATTCGGTCGGCAAGAACGTCTCGGCCAAGATCGCGAAGGACAAGGTATGGAACCCGGAGATCGAGAAGGAAGTCCGCGCGATGCTCGACGAGTTCAAGAAGGCACACCGGTACAGCGAGGAGAAGCCATCCGCCGGCGCCGCGGGCTCGTCCACCGATGGCCCAAGGCCGGCGACACCACCGGCGAAGCCGCAGACGAAGACACCGGCCGCGGCGAAGGCGTAGCGCTTGCCATCAGAGCGCGACCTCCGGCGACGTGTCCGGAGCATCAAGAACATCCAACAAGTCACGCGGGCGATGCAGCTCGTCGCGGCATCGAAGATGCGCCGCGCGCAGGCTGCCGTGCTCGCGTCGCGCCCCTACGAGGAGCGGCTGCGAACGGTCCTGAACGATCTCGCACCGTATGCCGATCCCGAGACGAGCCCGCTCCTCGCGAGACGTCCGGTGAACCGCGTCGGGATCGTTCTCGTGACGACGGACCGCGGACTTGTGGGACCGATGAACGTGAACCTCATCCGGGCGACGCTGCGGTTCGCGCAGCAGCAGCCGGCGGCGTCGTTCGTCGCGGTGGGACGCAAGGGCATCAACCAGCTGCGCCGACTGCGCGCACCGGTTACGGCCGAGTTCCCGGGCATCCCCGACCGCCCGAGCAGCACGGACACGAACGTGATCGCGCGGGTCGCGGTCGAGGAGTTCGTGTCGGGCAAGGTCGACGAGCTCTACCTCGCCTTCACCCGGTTCGTGAACACGCTGCGTCAGGAGCCGACCATCCGGCGGCTCCTGCCGTTCGTGCCGGAAGAGGAGGATCTCGACGAGCTGCCTCCACTTCAGTACCTGTTCGAGCCGGATCCGGAGACGGTCCTGAACGAAGTCATCCCGCGACTCATCGAGGTCGCCGTGTTTCAGACCATCCTCGAGTCCAAAGCGTCGGCCTTCTCCGCGCAGATGGTCGCCATGCGCAACGCGACGGACGCCGCCGGCGACCTCATCGATGACCTGACGCTCGCCGCGAACAAGGCCCGCCAATCACGCATCACCAAAGAGATGCTCGAGATCGCATCGGGGGCCGAGGCCCTCGGCAAGGGGTAGAGAAATGGCCGTAGCGACGAAGGACGACACCAAGAAGAAGGCGACGGACGCCGGACGGATCGTGCAGATCATCGGCCCCGTTCTCGACGTCCAGTTCGAAGAGGGCCACCTCCCCAAGATCTACGACGCGCTCGTCGTTAAGCGCGAGGATGGCAGCGACGTGATCGCCGAGGTGCAACAGCATCTCGGAAACAACTGGGTACGCGCCGTCTCGATGGCCGCGACCGACGGCCTCCGACGCGGGATGAAGGCCGTCGCGACTGGCGGGCCGATCACGGTTCCGGTCGGTGAGGCGACGCTCGGCCGTCTTTTCAACGTCATCGGCGAGCCGATCGACGGCAAGGGTCCCGTGAAGGGGGACCGCCGCGATCCGATCCACCGCGACCCGCCTCCGTTCACCGACCAGTCGACGCAGGCGGAGATCTTCGAGACGGGCATGAAAGTCATCGACCTCATCTGCCCCTTCCTCAAAGGCGGCAAGTCGGCCGTGTTCGGCGGCGCCGGTACCGGCAAGACCATCGTCATCCAGGAGCTCATCCGAAACGTCGCGTCCGAGCATGGCGGCTACTCGGTCTTCTGCGGGGTGGGCGAACGCTCGCGCGAAGGCACGCAGCTGCTCGGCGAGATGAAGGAGTCCGGGGTCATCGACAAGATGTCCATGGTCTTCGGCCAGATGAATGAGCCGCCCGGCGCGCGCCTGCGGGTCGCGCTCACCGGTCTCACGATCGCCGAGTACTTCCGCGATGAGCAGGGCCGCGATCTTTTGATCTTCATCGACAACATCTTCCGGTTCACCCAGGCGGGTTCAGAGGTCTCGGCTCTCCTCGGCCGCATGCCGAGCGCCGTCGGATACCAGCCGACGCTCGCGACCGAGATGGGCGAGCTGCAGGAACGCATCACGTCGACGAAGAAGGGCTCGATCACGTCGCTGCAGGCGGTCTTCGTGCCGGCCGACGACTACACCGACCCGGCGCCGGCGACGACGTTCGCCCACCTCGACGCATCGATCCGGCTCGAGCGCTACCTCACCGAGCTCGGCCTATACCCGGCCGTCGACCCGTTGACCTCGACGAGCCGCGCGCTCGACCCGAACATCGTCGGCCAGGAGCACTACGAGACGGCGCGCGAGGTGCAGCGCGTGCTGCAGCGGTACAAAGACCTTCAGGACATCATCGCGATTCTCGGCATCGACGAGCTCTCCGACGAGGACAAGCTCCTCGTGGCGCGTGCGCGAAAGCTGCAGCGATTCCTCGCCCAGCCGATGTTCGTCGCCGAGCAGTTCACCGGCGTCCCCGGCCAGTACGTGAAGGTCGCGGACACCGTTCGGAGCTTCCGCGAGGTGCTCGAGGGTAAGCACGACGACCTCTCCGAGCAGGCCTTCTACAACGTCGGCACGATCGAGACGGCCCGCGAGAAGGGCGAGCGTCTCTCCAAGGAAGGCGCGACCGGCTAATGCCGCTGCATCTCGAAGTCATCACGCCTGAGCGGAAGGTCTACGAGGAGGACGTCGACATGGTCATCGCCCCCGCGAGCGAGGGCTACGTCGGGATCCTCCCGCACCATGCCCCGCTCTTCACCACCCTCGGGCCGGGGGAATTCCGGGTGAAGCGTGACGGCGTCGAGGAAGTGCTGGCGGTGTTCGGCGGATTCATGGATGTTCGCGGCGACCGCGTGGTCGTTCTGACCGACGCCGCGGAGCCGGCCGAGGAGATCGACGCGAGCCGCGCACAGCAGGCCCGCGATCGCGCTCAGCAGGTCCTCGCCGCGGGTCCGGCCTCGGCGGCGGACGAGCAGCGCGCCAGAGCCGAGCTCCAGCGGGCCCTGGTCCGCTTGCGGGTCAGCGAAAACCGCCGGCGGCGGAGATGACGGGCACAGGAGGCACGACCGCTCGCTGACCCGCTAGGCTTCTTCCCGCTGGGGCAGTGGGTGGACTGGCGGTGAGGCTGATTCGCGTCTTGGCGTTCGCGATCATCGGAACGATCGTCGTCGCAGCATGTGGTGCGACGGTTGTCGACGCGCCTACCGCGGACGACACGGTGGCGGCCCAACCCCTACCTGCGGCGGCCGCGACGCCCACGCCGACCCCGGTCCCTGCGCCGGCACCGCCGCCGCTCTACTCGAAGCTCCGCATCTTCGTCGCTTCCGAAAGCACCGACCAGGTCTGGGTCCTCGACGGAAGACCGGGCGAGCCCTACGCCCTCGTCGGGAAGATCGCGGTCGGCAAGCTCCCGCATCAGCTCGGGGTCTCGCCCGATGGGAAATGGGTCGCGGTCAACAACCGCATGGGAAACACAACATCGGTGATCGATCCCCTCTCCATGAAAGAGGTCGTGCGTCTGATGGTGGGCAAGCAGCCGCACGGGATCACGTGGTCGCCTGACGGCAAGACGCTCTTCGTCGGGCACGAGCACGACACGTACATCGCGCGTTTCGAAGCTGGTACATGGAAGGCCCTTCCACCGCTCATGGTCGGCGTGCCGCAGCACGTCCTCACCATCGCGCCGAGCCGGCCGAACGAGCTCTGGTTCACGCTCACGAACACGTCGCAGGCCAACGTGCTCCGCGTGTACGACCTCGACACGAACAAGATCACGCAGATCAAGGTCAGCGACGTGCACGACGCGTACTTCACGCCGGATCAGAGCGAGGTCTGGTCGAGCTCTTCGGGGTTCTTGGACAAGCCTTCCGATCGGATGGTCATCTACGACCCCGTGACGAAGAGCGTGAAGAGCGAGATCCATCTCCCGGGCACCTATCCGTTCCACACCGAGAAGGTCGACCAGGACGGGGTCTTCTTCATGGCCGATACGTCGCTCATGGTGCTCTCGGACCATCTCGGCCCGGGACTCCTCTGGGTCGATTGGAAGGAGCGACGCGTCGTCTCGGAGACCAAGCTCGGTCAACAGCCCTTCCACACCACCTACGACCCCGAAGGCGATCGACTTCTCACGACCACGAACGTGGACGGCATGGTGAACGTGATCGATGTCAAGACGCGCGCGGTGACGCAGAAGATCCCAGTGCCGAAGGCACATGGAATAGGGGCGGTGCCGATCTCCGCGCCGTAGAGTTCGGACGTGCTTTTCCGAGCCCTCGCCCTTCTCTATAACGCGCTTCCCGTTCGTTGGCAGCGGCGCATCCTCGACCGCACCCAGGCGCGGTTCCTCGTCGGGGTGGTGGGCCTCGGCGTCGATTCCAACGGGCACGTGATCCTGGCGCGCCATCGCTTCGGCGCGCCGGAATGGCGTTTTCTCGGAGGATTCCTTTCGGCTCGCGAGCGGCTTGAAGATGCCCTCGCGCGAGAGGTCCGCGAGGAGACCGGGGTCGAGATCGAGGTCGGTCCGATCCTCGAGGCGAACCAGGGTTACCGCTGGCAACGGGTCGAGATCGTGTACGCGTACCGGCCTGTCGGGGGCATGGAACGCCTCTCGAGCGAGCTCATCGAGCTTCGCGCCTTCGACCCGGCCGATCTGCCGGATGTGCGTGCCGACCAGCGCGGGATCATCGAACGGCGCGCGGCTTCGGCGGCGGAGTGGGCGAAATCCAGGCCGTAAGGCGTGTCTTCGCCGTCCTCGTCGTTCTCGTCATCCTCGCGTGGGTGCTCCTCCCGGTCGCTCGTGGCTACTCTCTCGTCTCGGCGAACCACTCAGAGCCGAGCGTGCCGACGGACCTCGGTGTCGCGGACGTCACTTTCGAGTCCACCGACGGCACGCCAATCCACGCCTGGCTCGCGCCAGCGAAAGTCGGCGCGCCAGCGGTCGTCCTCATCCACGGTTTCAAGACGTCGCGTGCGGAGATGCTGCCGTGGGCGCGGTTCCTCCATGACGCTGGCTACAACGCGCTGCTTCTCGATCTACGCGGCGCGGGGCGGAGTGGCGGTGGCACGATCGGTCTGGGGGCGACGGAGCCTCGCGACATCGTGGCGGCCGTGCAGACGGCGGGCGAGGCGTTTCGCACGGACCGTGTGGCCGTGCTTGGGATCTCGCTGGGCGCCGGCGCGGCGATCCTCGCGGCCGCCGACGATCCGCGAATCGCGGCGGTCGTCGCGGACAGCGCTTGGACCGATCAGGACTTCCAGCTCGCGCGTCTCGGCTACATCGACGCAGGACCGTTTCGACTACCCCTCCCGCCCCTGGGCCCGGTGGCGGTGAATGCGATGGTCGGAGCGGATGTGACAAGGGCTCGGCCGCTGGAGGCGATCGCGCACATCGCGCCCCGGCCGATCCTCCTCATTCACTCGGCAGACGACGACAACGCGACCACGCCTCTCGAGGGAGCGCGCCGACTCTTCGCGGCGGCCGGACAACCCAAGGAGCTCTGGGTCGCGCCGCACGGTGGGCACGTCGGCGCGATCAACGCGTTCCCTGACGAATACCGGGCTCGAGTCGTCGCGTTCTTTCGCCAGGCGCTCGGCTGACTCATTTCGACGGGCGGTTCGCTCCGAGCGCGGCGACGATCTCCTTGATGTGTCCGAGGTGCTCGAACTCGTGCTCGAGGATCCGGCGCATGACCTTGCGCGTCGTCCAGCGCCGTCCCATCACAACGTGATCGAGTCCCGTATCCGTGGGCTCCATCACGGTGAATCGTTGAAAAGCCATGCGGTGGACCGCCTGCAGCGTGTTGTACGGGTCCGCCGGCCATTTCTCGAGTCGCGACAGGAGAGAGGCTTCGGTGAGCATCACGTGCTCGAGCGCTTCGCGCACGCTCCACATCGTCTCGGTCGGCTTTCGTTCGATCTCCTCCGGTGGGATGTCCCGGAGCTCCGAGATGAGCGCAGCGCGTGACGCCTCGAACTGGTGCAGGAAGTCGCGGAGCTCGTGCTCCTCGAGGGGACCGAGGTCTTCGGGCACGACGCGATCGGCAGGGAGGTCGCGAACCTCGAAGGACCTGGGGTCCAGGTCCTTCCAGTGATCGACGGACACGCCCCGCGCGTCGAGCAGCTCGAGGTACGCGGGGAACGCGCGACGCGCGTTGGCGATCGCTTCGTCGCGCGTGGTGCCCGAAGCGATGCATCCGCGCAACACCGGGACATGTGCAAGCCAGTAGCTGCCTTCGCCCTGGACGTAGATGGCCGGTGTCTCTTTCATGCGCGCACCCACACCTTCTGGCCGCAGTCGGCGCGGATGGTTCGTTCGCTCCCATCGACCCTGACACGGATCGGCTCCCCGCGCCGGAGGTCGACGACCACGAGGTCGACGCCGGGCCGCAGGCCCTGCGAGTCGAGGTACTCGAGAAAGCCGGGCTCGTGCTCGAACTGATCGGGGATCCGCTCGATCGTCGCAGTCGTGCCCGGGATCACGCGCTCCAGGGGCTTCGTCGGACGGCCCGTCACACCGGGCATCGGATTGCCGTGCGGACACGTCTGGGGATCGCCGAGCACGTTCTGGATGCGCTGCTCCATCTCAGGCGACATCGCGTGCTCGAGGCGCTCCGCCTCTTCGTGGGTCTTCCACCACTCGAACCCGAGCACCTCGACCAGGAACCGTTCGGCCAGGCGATGGCGGCGGACGATCGAGTCGGCGTGGCGCTTGCCGGTCTTGGTCAGATGCACTTCTTTACGCTCGTCCAACGCGATCAGACCTTCGCGCTCGAGGCGGTGGACCATTTCCGAGACCGCCGGCGCCGAGAAGCCCAGGAATTCGGCGAGCCGAGCCGAGACGACGTGTCCGTTCTCGTCGGCGAGGGTGTAGATGGCTTGGAGGTACTCCTCGACGGCGGGCGAAGTGGTAATTGTTGACCTCCACAGTCGGAAATCGTTAGGCTCGCCTTAGCCGTTAGGGCGACCTAAAAGGGAACGCTCCCGCGGCGAGTATCGCACTTGGAGTGGCAAGAGCCGCGATGTCGATGGGCGAGATCCTGGCGCTGGGCGCGATCGCCGGCTTCACCGTTTTCCTCGGACTTCCGCTCGGACGTCTGCCCAATGTCTCGGTCCGTATGCGGTCGCTCCTGAACGCCGGAGCGACCGGCATCCTCCTATTTCTTTTCTGGGACGTATTGGCAAAGGGGATCGAGCCGGTCGAGGGCGCGCTCGAGCAGGCGAAGGCCGCCGGCACCTGGGTGCACTTCGGGTGGCTCGCGGCTGTCTTTGCGGTGTCTTTGACGATCGGCTTGATGAGCCTCGTGTATTACGACCTCTGGCTCGCGCGCCGCGCACGCGCGACCGTGCGCTTTGGTCCGGGCGCGGCGGACGTTCGCGAGCTGAACACCGGCCCCGTCGCGCGGTTACGGCCGGCTGAGCGCCTCGCCTTTTTCATCGCGCTCGGGATCGGCTTCCACAACCTTTCGGAGGGTCTGGCCATTGGCCAGTCCGCTGCCGGGGGACAGCTTCGCCTGGCCCTCGTCCTCGTGATCGGCTTTGCGCTGCACAACGCGACCGAAGGCTTCGGGATCGTCGGTCCTCTCGCCGGCGAAGCGCACCTCCCCAGCTGGCGCTTCCTCGGAGCACTTGGCCTCATCGCGGGCGGCCCCACGTTCCTCGGGACGATCATCGGCCAGTCCTTTCAGAACGAGTCGGTCTTCGCCGCCTTCCTGGCGCTCGCCGCGGGCTCCATCCTGTATGTCGTCATCGAGCTCCTCGCCGTCGCGCGCAAGCTCGGTCACAAAGACATGGCTACCTGGGGCATCTTGGTTGGGCTTCTGCTCGGATTTGCAACCGACTTCATCCTCACAGCGGTCGGTGCGTGACGAATAACGCACTTTTCACTCTTTTAGGCCGTTAGAGTTCACCGCGTGTTCTCTCGCCAAATCGGCATCGACCTGGGTACCGCCAACGTGATCGTGTATGTGCGTGGGAGGGGGATCGTCCTCACCGAGCCATCGGTCGTCGCGCTGGCGAAGGAGGATGGCTCGAACCGGCCCCGGATCGTCGCGATCGGCGAGGAGGCGAGACTCATGCTCGGCCGCACGCCGGGCACCATCACCGCGCTCCGTCCGATGCGCGACGGCGTGATCGCTGATTACGTGATCACAGAGCGCATGCTCGAGTACTTCATCAACAAGGTCACCGGCCGTATCAAATTCGTCCGCCCCGAGCTGATGATCTGCGTCCCTTCCGGCGTCACGAGCGTCGAGCGCCGCGCGGTGAAGGACGCCGCCCTGCGAGCCGGCGCGCGCGAGGCGCACCTCATCGAGGAACCGCTCGCGGCCGCGATCGGTGCGAACATCCCGATCTCCGGTCCGTCCGGCAATCTCATCATCGACATCGGCGGTGGCACCGCCGAGATCGCGGTCATCTCGCTCGGCGGCATCGTGGTGTCGCGCAGCGTTCGCGCCGCAGGCAACAAGCTCGACGAAGCGATCGCGAACTTCGTTCGCAAGCGCTACAACCTGATGATCGGCGAGCGCACAGCCGAGGACGTGAAGATCCAGATCGGGTCCGCCCTGCCGATGGATCCCGAGCTCACGATGGAGGTCCGCGGCCGCGACCTGATCGCCGGGTTGCCGCGGACGATCACGATCGGTTCGAACGAGATCTCCGAGGCGATGGACCCCGTGTTGCAGCAGATCATGGGTGCGGTGAAGGCCGTTCTCGAGGAGACGCCCCCGGAGCTCGCCTCCGATGTCATCGACAAGGGAATGGTTCTGTCCGGCGGTGGCGCGCTTCTGCGCAACATGGACAAGCTCCTGACGCAGGTCACCGGGGTCCCTTGCTACGTCGCCGAGAACCCGCTCTACTGCGTCGCCAAGGGAACGGGTATGGCGCTCGAGCACCTCGACTTCTTCCGCAGAAGCCTCGTCGCAGTCCACTAGCGAACGAGCCTTGGCGACGCGGCGCGTCGACATTCTCGGCGTGGGCTTTGACCGGGTCGACATCGCCGCCGCGGCGGAGCGGATCATCGAGCGCCACGCCGCCGGCCAGCGGACCTTCGTGATCACGGCGAATCCCGAATTTGTGATGCTCGCGCGCCGCGACGCCGAGCTCGCCGACCTCGCCCGAGCGTCCGAGCTGGTCGTGGCCGACGGGACCGGTGTGCTCGTCGCATCGCGGGTCCTGCGCGATCCGTTGCCCGGCCGAGTCCCCGGCCGTCTGCTCGTGCCCGCCGTTCTTCAGCTCGTCAGCGGGCCGGTCTTCCTGCTCGGCGCCGGACCGGGGGTGGCCGAGCGTGCGGGCAAGGCCCTCGTCCGGCGGATCCCGTCACTGCAGATCGCGGGGACGTACGCCGGCTCACCCGCGCCGGAGAACGACGGTTCGATCCGCGATCGCATCCAGGCCGCCGAGGCGCGCGTTCTCCTCGTCGCCTACGGCATGCCCGCGCAAGAGCGCTGGATCGCGCGCAACCTGCCGCTCCTCCCAACCGTCCGGACCGCGATCGGCGTCGGCGGTGTCTTCGACCAGCTCGCCGGCCGCGTCCGTGTTCCGCCCCGCGTTGTGCATGCGATCGGCCTCGAGTGGCTCTGGCGGCTCGCGTTCGAGCCGCACCGGTGGCGCCGCCAACGGGCGCTCCCCGTGTTCGCCGCTCTCGTCGCGCGCCAGCGCATCTTCGGCCGATGAATCTGGCCCTGGCCCACGAGTACTTCGTCGCGCACGGCGGGGCCGAGCGCGTGGTCGAGACCTTTCACGAGATGTGGCCCGAGGCACCTGTCTACACGTTCTTCCACGATCGCCGCCGCTACGGCGATATGGCTGGGTGGAATCTCCGCACGAGCTATCTCCAATGGCTGCTGCTCGGCGAGAGTCACCGTCTGCTCCTGCCGCTCTATCCGAACGCGGCCCGCGCGATGCGCGTACCGCCCGAGACCGACGTCGCTCTCGTCTCGACGAGCGCGTTCATCAAGGCGATCGGTCTCGCCGATCGCACCGTGGCGGTGGCGTACTGCCACTCCCCGACGCGCTACCTGTACGACTGGAGCGAGCGGTATCTGCAGGAGGAGGTTCCCCAACCGCTCGTGCCCCTCGTACGCGATCTGCTCGGGCGCCTCCGGGAGGACGATCAACGGGCGGCGCGGCGCTTCGATCGCTGGGTCGCGAATTCCAGCGCGGTGCGGGGAAGGATCGAGACGTATTACGGCGTACCGGCGAGCGCGATCGAGATCGTGCATCCGCCAGTCGACGTGACGTCGTTCGCGGCGAACGAGGAGCGCGGTGACTTCTGGCTCTTCGTCGGCCGACTCTCGGCGTACAAGCGCGCGGACGTCGCGGTCCGGGCCTTCAACGACATCGGGATGCGTCTACTGGTAGTCGGCGAAGGCCGCGAGCGTGGAGCACTGGAGCGTATGGCGAGCGAGCACGTGGTCTTCACCGGTCGCGCCGACGACGCCACCCTTCGCTCGCTCCTCGCGTCGGCCCGCGGTCTCATCTTCCCAGCCGAGGACGACTTCGGGATCGTTTGCGCCGAAGCGCTCGCTTCGGGCGCTCCGGTTGTGGCCCTCGCCGCCGGCGGCGTGTTCGACATCGTCCGCGACGGCGAGGAAGGCGTCCTGGTCGACGTGCCCGAGCCGCGGGCCTTCGCCGAGGGCGTGCTCCGCGCGGAGCGCGCGCGTTTCGAACCGAAAGCGCTCCGCGACTCGGCGCGGCGCTTCGATGTGTCACGATTTCGCGAGCGGGTGCACGCCATCGTCGACGATGCGCACGAAAAAGGAAGGGCCAGATAGGGACCGAGGCGAAGCACGTTCGCGTGGACATGCACACCCACTGCGAGGCTTCGCCGGACAGCCGCACTCCGATTGCGGAGCAGGCTCGCGCGGTCCGCGCCGCCCGCATCGACGTCATCTGCGCGACCGACCACAACACGATCGACGGTGGTCTCCGGCTGCGCGAGCTGGCCGATGGCTTTCGAGTGGTCATCGGCGAGGAGATCAGCTCGCGCGACGGCGAGATCATCGGTCTCTTTCTCGACCGCGTCGTTCCGCGCGACCTGAGTGGCGAAGAGACCATCGAGCGCATCCACGATCAAGGCGGACTCGTCGTGGTCCCGCATCCCTTCAGCATCAACCGCCGCTACCACCTGCGGCGGCCCGTGCTCGACCGCCTCCGTTCGCAGATCGACGCGCTAGAGATCTTCAATGCGCGCGAAGCGATCTTTCTGAACAACCGCGCGGCGGCCGCCTACGCCAAACGACACAACATCGTCGGCACGGCGGGTAGCGACGCGCACCGCGCCGCAGAGATCGGCCGCGCCTTCGTCGAGATGCCGGATTTTGCTGGGCGCGCCGATTTCCTGGAAGCGCTCGGTCAGGGTGTCGCGCAGGGACGGCTTTCCGGCGGCGGCGTTCACGTGTTCACCCGATACGACCGGTTCCGGAAGTGGCTCGGACGTAAGAGCTCGAGCCCAACGCGTTGAAAGAACGGCCCTCGGGGGAAGGGGCCCCCGGGCGCGGAGCGCCGCACGTCGAGGACGCGACGATCGAGCAGCTCGCCGCCGCGGCGGGGCGCACCGACGAGATCGCGGTACGGCGCCAGCTCTTCGGCTGGCGCGAGCTCATCTCGACCGCCATCCCGGTCGCGCTGATCGCTTTCTTCGCGCGGAACGTCGACTGGGGAGAGGCGTTCGCCGCATTGCGCCGGGCCGATCCGCTTTTCGTGATCGCGGCGCTCGTCGTGTACTACCTGTCGTTCCCGGTCCGCGCCATCCGCTGGGCGCGCCTCCTGCGCGAGGGCGGCACGCGGATCTTCGGGCGCGATCTTCTCGAGATTCTGCTGCTCGGCTGGTTCGTGAACTGCTTGGTGCCGGCGAAGCTCGGAGACCTGTACCGGAGCTATCTCGTGAAGCGCCGTTTCGGGATATCGCTGTCGCGAACGGTCGGGGTGGTCGTGGCGGAGCGCCTTCTCGATCTGTTCGTGGTCTTCGGGCTCCTCGTCGTCGACGGTTACGTGGCGTTTGGACGAACGATCCTGCCGGACCTCAACGTCCTTTACATCACGGGCGGCGCGCTCGGCCTCGTCATCCTGATCGGGCTCGTCGGGCTGTATGCGATCGGCCCGCGTCTCGGGCGGTTCTTCCCTGGGGAGGTGCGCCGCATCGGGCGACTCTTCCGCGAGGGCGTCCTCCACAGCTTCCGCGCGCTGCCCGTCGCCGGGCCGATGACGCTCCTCGTGTGGATCCTCGAGACGAGCCGCCTGCTCCTCGTCCTCTTTGCGCTCGGCCTGTACCTACCGCCGTCGCAGGTGATCTTCGTGGCCGTCTCCTCGTCGCTGCTCACGACCGTGCCGCTCACGCCCGCGGGTTTCGGTTTCGTGGAGATCGCGATGGTGTACGTCCTGACCACCGGATTCGGTCTGGCGCAGAACGACGCCGTCGCGGTCGCCGTGCTTGACCGAGCGGTCAGCGTCTTCTCGGTGATCGTCGTCGGCGGCATCCTCTACCTCCGCACTCAGCGCACCGAACGGATCGGTGCGGCGCGTTGAGCCGCGGGCTCATCGTCGTATCGCTCGCGCTCCTCGGGTTCCGCGTGCTCTCGGCGGCGTTCGTCGTGATCCAACCGGGCTTCACCGACGCCTTCTATTACGTCGATATCGCGCGCCGGCTCGCGCACGGCCAGGGCCTTACCGCCGACTTCATCTGGAACTTTCTCGAGGCTCCGCATCTCGACCCGCTTCCCGTCCCGAGTCACCGGTTCTGGATGCCCCTCGCCACCGTCGTGCAGGCGGGCGGCATCGCCCTCCTCGAGCCGGTCCTCGGAACGTTCCGATCCGCGCAGGCCGCGATCGTCGCGGTCGCAGCCTTCGTTCCCGCGGTCGCGTACGCCGCGGGCCGCTCGATCGGCGCGTCGCCTCGTGCCGCCATTTTCGCGGCGGCGCTCGCGGGCATCGGCGGCGGCGCGTTCGCCCCGGCGTGGGTCACGCTCGACTCCTTCGCCATCGCGGCCCTCGTCGGAACGGCCTTCTTCATCGCGTTCGCGCGCGCCGCGATCGGCGACGTGCGCGCCGGGGCGATCTCCGGCCTTCTGGTCGGACTGCTGTTCCTCGCCCGGGCCGAGGGCGCGCTCTTCGGTGTCGCGCTCCTCGCGCTCGCGGTGCGGCCGTCTTCTCGCATGGCCGGCGTCGCCGGCAGCGCCGTCGCGCTCGCGATCGGCGCGGCGTGGCTCCTGCGCGGAGTCGCCCTCGGCGGATCGCCAGACCTTCTCGCGCGCACGCTGTTCCTCGCGCGCTACGAGGACTTCTTCGCGGTCACGCCGACCGGCACCGCGGACGTCGCGACGATCGTCACGACGCGGCTCGGCGCGCTCTGGTCGGATCTGGCCAATGCACTCTTCGCGCTCATGGCGTTCCTCGCCTTCCCGCTGGTGCTTGGGGTGAGGGACGCCTGGCGGCGGCCCGCTGTGCGCGCGTTCGCCGGTCTCGCGCTCCTTATTTACGTCGCCGAGGGCGTGGTCTGGCCGCTCCACGCAACGCGCGGCTCGTACTTCCACTCCCTCGCGGCTTTCTATCCGTTCGCGATGGCGCTGGTCGCGCTCGGCGGCGAGCGCTGGCTGCAGCGTCGTGACGATCGGACTCGGCGCGTCGCCGCGAGTGCCACGATCGCGGCGGCGATCGCGCTCGCCGTTGTCGGACTCACGACGTGGGATACGACGTTCAACGACGGCTACCGCGCGCGGGTCGCAGCCCTCGACGCCGTCCCGGCGGGACCCTTCCTGGCCATCGACGGCGCGGCGTGGCGCTGGATCGCCGACCGGCCCGTCTTCGTCACGCCGGCGGACGGCCTCGACACCGCGGCGTGTGTAGCCGAACGCTACGGGGCGCAGAGCATCGTTCTGGAGGCGGCCCACTTTTCGGGATATGAGCGCCTCTATCAGGGCGATCCGGTGTCGTGGCTCGGACCTCCGATCGAGCGCGGAACCATCAAGATCTACGCGGTCCGCGGCAACATCTTCTGCTTGATTCGCGCCTCGCCGGACACCGGCGGCGCAGCCGGCGTGCCCTAGGGTGACGCAATCCAGCTCTCGATCGTGATCCCTGCCCACAACGAGGAGGTCACGGTGGCCGGGGTCGTGAGAGGCCACCGCGACGCCGCGCGTGCTCTCGCATCGAGCTTCGAGCTGATCGTGTGCGACGACGGCAGCACCGATGGCACGTGGGCCGAGCTCCAGCGCTCGTGCGCGGAGGTCGCCGAGCTGCGTCTCCTGCGTAACCCATCGCGGCAGGGCATCCCCCCGACCATGAAGCGTCTCTACGCCGAGGCGCGCGGCGACTGGATCTACTTCACACCGGGCGATGGGCAGGTGCCGGCGGCGGCGCTCGAGCCGATGTGGGCGATCCGCGATGGCGCAGCCCTCGTCGTCGGCCGCCGTGTCCCGCGGCGCGACCCCGCGAGCCGCGTGGTCATGGCTCAGCTCTACTCGGGTCTGTTGCGGCGGATCTTCCGCCTGCCGGTGCACGACATCGACAGCGTGAAGCTCTACCGGGCGGAGGAGCTACGGTCGGCGCCGCCGCGCAGCGAGTCGAACTTCTTCGAGGCCGAAATACTCATCACGCTGTGCTCGCGTCGGCGCGTCGTCCGCGAGACCGACATCCCGCATCGGCCGCGCATCGCGGGAATCGCTGAAGGTGTGACGCCGGCCGGAGCGCTCCTTGCGATGCGTGACGTCGCGGCGTTCACGATCCGATGGCTGCTGCGCCGCGACCGCTAGGCGCGATCCTCGCGGCGAGCGCGTATCCGCTCGCGGTGGCGAGCGCGGTCTTCATCGTCGCGGTGGGGCTACCGTCGACCGACTCCGATACCTACTGGCAGCTCGCGATGGGCCGCTGGATGCTCGACCACCACGCGTTCCTGCGGCAGGACATCTTCTCTTCGACGGTCGCCGGCGCGCACTTCGGGGTCGGCGAGTGGCTCGGCCAGATCGCGTTCGCCGGCTCCTTCGCGGCGGCGGGCTGGGCCGGAGTCGCCGTGCTCCGCGCGACGCTCCTCGCCGTGTCCGCATTCTTTGTCGTTCGGCTCGCGCGGCGCGGTGGCACGCCGTGGTGGATCTCGCTCCCGCTCGTCGTCGCGGCGCTGCTCGTCTCCAAGATCACATGGACCGACCGGCCGCAGCTCTTTACGCTCGCGATCTTCCCGGCCCTCCTGGAGCTGCTGCTCTCGTTGCCCG
>DASPWX010000061.1:0-24049 GCA_035637615.1 Bathyarchaeia archaeon
TGGGGGCAGAAGCCTCCGCGAAGGGGAGGGCGGCCTCGAGCGGCACCGACGCGATCGCTTCGCTCACGCCCCGCAGTATCGCCAAGAACAGAGCGTTCGGCGGGTTCTATCGGGTGTCCGTGCGCCGAACCTCGAGCTTTCCCTCGGCTTCCCGCACCTCGTAGTGCGGTTGATCGAACACCGCCGGCCCGCGCACCACCAGCCCGTCGCGGAGCCGGTACCGCGAGCCGTGGCACCCGCACTCGATCGTGTCGTCCACGAGCTTGCCCTCTGAAAGGCTGCAGCCCTGGTGGGCGCAGACATCGTGGAGGGCGTTCAGGCCGGTCGCGTGGCGTACCACGACGAGCGTCTGGGGCCCTGCCTTGGCCTTCACCGGCTTGTCGGCGGGTATCTCCGCGACGTCGAGCGCCGTCCATTTGGCCCCGCCGCCACGCCACGCGTGGCGATCCACCTGTGTGCCGAGGTTGTAGACGAGCTCGCCTCCGATGTACGCGCTGCTGATGACGATGAGGAAGCCGATCGCCGCAAGCCATACCTCGGTCGACGACGGCACGGCACCGAGGCGCATGAGGAACGAGACCAGATACAGGACGAGCGCGACGAGCATCAATGACGAGTGGACCGTGCCGAACCGCCGCGTCTTTCCCTCGAGGTCGATGTAATCGGCGTAGCCCGCGAGCGCGGCGAGCAGCATGAAAATGATCCCGACGCCGATCGCGGCGGTCGCGGCGGCCCGCTGCCCCGACAGATCGAGAACGAGCGCGACCACGTACGCGCCGATCGGCACGTCGGTGATCGCGGGGTGGAGCGGGTGGCCGAGCCATACGCCGTTCAGCAGGTCCTTTACGAGTGGCACGGGCTTGTAGAGCGCAGCGAAGATCGCGACGAAGACCTTGCCGAGCGGATCGGCCCAGACAGCCTGCGCGTCGAGAATCCGCTCGATCGCCCGATGCAGCACGGCGGGATGTTAGATCGACTAGCGAACGACGATCGAGCTCGCTCCCGCGGTTATGGTCAGGTTGACGCGGTCGTGGGCGGTCGCGTAGCCGCTCGTTTCCACCGACGTCCTGCCGGCGAATACACCGCGAGAGCTGCCGGTATCTCCAAGCCGCGGGTTGTCGCTCCGGAGCGAGATGAGCCCGCCGCTCGTCGAGATGCGCGCCTCGACGCCGTCGGGCACGGTCACCGTGATGCTCGAGGCTCCCCCATTCATATCGATGGCCACGTCGCCCGTCGGTCTCGGGAGAACGAAGCGCATCGAGGACGCGCCCACATTCACGTCGGCGGTACGGACGCGGACACTGGAGAGGTCGATGTCGAATTGACCTGCGCCCACGTTTATCGTCAGCGATGTCGGGACGTCGCTCGCGATCTGTACCTGGATGTCGCTGTCGCCGGCCGGATGCAGGAACCCGCTCGGCGTTACCTCATCGAGCCGTACGTTGGCGCGGCCGGTTCCCACCGTTCGCACACGGAGATCGGGATTTGCGCTGTGCGCCTCGACGAGCTCAGTCGCGCCGCCGCTCACCCGGTACGCGCGCGTGGCTCCGGCGTTGAGCGTGAGATCGAGCTCGGTCGCACCGGCACGCGGGACGGTCACGTCGGTCTCGCCCGGGCCACTTCCGCCGAACACGAAGACGCCGGGGCCGAGGTTCGGCGCGTACGCGACGAGAGCCAGGCCCGCTGCGATGACGAGGACCTCCGCGGCGAGCGTCGCCAGCGGCCAGCGTCCGGCAAACGCGATGTCGAGGCCGATGAGGATGAGGAGAATCGGCCAGAGGCTCGCGATCGCGAGCCAGGAGATGCCCGAGATGAAGCCCAGCGTCTGGAGCAGGAAGAGCAGCCCGAGAGCGATAAGAAGGAGCGGCCAGAAGACGCCCCGGCGCCGGCGCGGGTTCACGACCTGACCCGCTGCACCAGGAAGAGCACACCGATGCCGATGAGGACCAAGGGCCACAGGAACTGCCATTGGACAAAGCGGAAGACGCCCGCGTTGCTCAGAAGGAACACGACCCCGAGTCCGATAAGGAGGTATCCGACGGCCAAGCGGCGACGCTCGGCCTCCGCCGCGTGGATCGCCGGGTCGGCCGGTGCCACGGCGGTCGCGGTCACCGGGTGGTCCGTTTCGGACCCAGTGGTGGCGTTCGACGATCCGGATGGCTGAGCCGTCGTCGTGAACGGCGCGGGACGGCCCGGCAGTGGCATGAGGATGAGCAGGACGATGTACGCGAGGAGGCCGATCCCTCCCAGAAATGCCAGAACGACGAAGACAACTCTGACCAGGGTGGGGTCGACCGCGAGGTACTCGGCGATCCCCCCGCAGACCCCGGCGACGACCCGGTTGGCATTGCTGCGCTCAAGACGCTGTGGCACGGAGACGCTCCCTTCGTTGCGCGTACTCATACGCGACCGCGACGGCGAGCGCGAACGTCGCCGCGAGCGGAATGCTCGGCTGCTGCGCCGCCGCAAGAACCGCGCTCAGCGGAACTGCCGCGCTCGCCAGCGTTTGGATGGCGGCATCGAACAGGTCCCATCCGGCGGCCGGCGCGATGGCCGGCAACGTCACGGCGACGAGGCCGACGAGAGCGGCCGCGGCCACGCCGGCGAGCACCGTCGAGAGAAGTCCTGCGAACGCGGACGCGCGGCGGTCCGCGGCCCTGGCGGTCACCGTCGCCAGGTCGAAGCGCGGCGGGAGCTCAGCCGCCTCGAGGCGCAAGGCCCGGCGCAGCCTGATCTCGTCGAAGAGCTCCTCGTCGCGAAAGTCGCGCCTCATTGCGCGCCCTCCAGCGCGCCGCGGAGGAGCGCACGGCCGCGGAGAAGCTGGACGCCGACGGTCGAGGCCGGTCGCCCGGTGACCTGCGCGATCTCGTCCACGCTGAGCTCGTTGAAGTAGCGGAGGACGATGACCACGCGGTAGAGCTCGGGCAGCCGGCTCACCGCCGCACGGATGCTCGCCCGGTCCTCGCGCGCGACCGACTCAGCGTCCGGCGCGGCAGCGGCATCGGCTACGCCAGTCGCCTGGTCGACGTCGACGGTGCGCCGCAGCTCGCGGCCGCGCTTTCGCACGTAGCTGATCGCCTCGTTCGTCGCGATTCTCAAGAGCCAGTGGCGAAGCGGCCGGGTCTGGTCGTAGCGGTGGAACGCGCGATACGCCTTCAGGAACGTCGAGCTCGCCACGTCCAGCGCCGCGTCGCGGTCGCCCGTGATGCGGAGCGCGACGCCGTACACCTCGTCCTGGTGCTCGCGGACGCCGTCGGCGAACGTCACGGGCGACGCCAGGGTCATCGGCAGGTTGAGACGTAGAGCGACACTCGCGGCCATTCCCCTCCTGTACGCCCCAGCCTGCGCTCTCATTTCGATCGCTGTCGTCGCCGTCCTAATGGCGCCGCGGGGCCTGTCTCGGCTCCGGGATCGCTCCCTCCGCGCACCCTCCCAGTGTGTCGCGACCGCGACGCGGTCGCGGCACTGGGTCCCCGGGGAACCCGCGCGTCGCGAGCGATTCCCTGCGCCGTGCCACCCGCGGCGCGGACTCGGCTTTCGACAAGTTTGAGAGCCTTGCTTGGGCGTACGTCGGGACGCTGAATGCTTTGTCGCGGGACGTGCTTCCCCGTTCCAGCCGTACGTCCGCTTCTCGTAGACCTAGTGCCGAAGCCAAGAGTGTCTGCGCCGCGCGATTCGCTGCACCCGCTTCGGGGGGCGCCGCGACGCGGAGCACGAGTCGGCCCGCACGCGGCGCATCGACCCGGTCGCTTCTGGAGCGTGGGATCACGCGCACCGGAACGACGAGCCCTTCCGCCACGTGCTAAATCGCTGGCGGGAGGACGCGAAGCAGCACGCTCGACACGATCTGGATCGCCAGCAGCGCCACCAGGGGCGAGAAGTCGACCCCACCGAAGAACGGCATCGCGCGCCGGATCGGGCCCAGGATCGGTTCGCTCACGGCGAAGACGAACTCGCCCAGACCGAACGGCAGGCGCACGTTCGGGATCCACGAAAGGATCACGCGGACGAAGATCGCGAGCGTGAGGGCCCAGGCGAGCACGTTGATGAACGCGTCGATGAAGACGATCAGGAGGCAGGTGGAGCACATGCCGCTACACGTCCAGCCGGTACCGCGACGGCGTCGGCCCGGTCTGCCCCTGGTAGGAGGAGCCGAGCTCGGGCGAGCCATACGGGTGCTCGGCCGGGCTCGAGAGCGGAAAAAAGGAAAGCTGTCCGATCCGCATGCCGGCGTACAGCGTGATCGGGATGGTGTTCACGTTCGAGAGCTCGAGCGTGATATGGCCGTCCCAGGCGGGGTCGATGAATCCCGCGGTGCTGTGGATGAGCAGTCCGAGTCTGCCGAGCGAGCTCTTTCCCTCGACGCGCGAGACCATGTCGTTGGGCAGTCGGATCCGCTCGCGGGTCGAGCCGAGAACGAACTCGTTGGGGTGAAGGATGAAAGGATCCTTCGGCGGAACCTCGACGAGCTCGGTGATGTCGTCGAGCGGGCGCGCGAGGTCGATGAACGCGTGACGGCTCGAGCGGAACACGCGAAAACGGTGGTCCAGGCGGATATCGATCGATGCGGGCTGGACGCACTTCGGGTCGAACGGATCGATCCCAATGCGGCCCGCATCGATCGCCGCGCGGATGTCACGGTCGGAGAGGACCACCGCGACCGAGTATGCCGGGCTTCGGCTAGACCAGCGCGCGCACCGCGGCGCGGAGCTCGCGCCAGGTGCGAACGGTCTGATCGGCGTCCGGCAATGGCGAACGCGAGAACCCCCAGAGGACCTGGATGCAGTGCGCGCCGGCGGCCTTCCCCATCGCGATGTCGGCCGCGCTGTCGCCGATCACCACAGATTCATGCGGCGAGACGCCGAGACGGCTCATGGCGTGTTGCGCGAGGTCCGGCGCGGGCTTCGGGCGCGGCGCCGAATCGCCCCCGAGATAGATGTCGATGTCCTTCTTGATCCCGAGGCCGCGGAGGATCCGCTCGCAGTCGGCCGCGCGCTTGCCTGTGACCGTCGCCTGCAGCAGCCCGGCGGCGTGGAAATCGCGGAGCGTCGTTCGCGCGCCGCGGTACAGGCGCGTCGCCGGGATCGCCACGGCGTCGTACCGCGTTCGGTATTCGATGCGATAGCTCTCGACATCCTCGGGGCCGATGTCGGGCCACGCGAGGCGGAACATCGCATCGAGCGGAAGGCCGGTGAGCTCGCCGACCTTCTCATACGGAAGCAGTGGACCGCCATGCGCCGCGATGACCGCGTTCATCGTTTCGACGACGAGGCGCACGCTGTCGGTGAGCGTGCCGTCCAGGTCCCAGAGAACCGCGCGGAGGTGCGGTCTTTTAGCGGCGGCGACGGCGCGGTGGCCCGGCCACGACCGGCTCGGCGATCGGCAGCACGATCTGCTCCGCGACGCGGCGATCGCGCGCCTCCTGACGGATGCGCACGAGCGAGGCGAGCTCGTCGTAGAGCGCGTCGATGTCCTCGAGACGCGAGTACACGATCTTGAAGCGGAGGTACGAGAGCGGGTCGCGCTCGGCCAAGCGCTCGAGCACCATCTCCCCAACGCGCCCTGACGGAATCTCCGATGCGCCGCTCTGCCTGACATTCGCTTCGAGGTCATCGATCAGTCGATCGATCTCTTCGGATCTGAGCGCTTTCGACGCGGCCTTCCCGATCGCGCTCGCGAGCTTCCGCCGGTCGAACTCCTGGCGACTGCCGTCGCGCTTCAGGACCTGGATGCGGGCCGACTCGCTCCGCTCAAAGGTGGTGAATCTTTCCTCACACCGGTCGCAGACTCGGCGCCGGCGGATCGAGTCGCCGTCATCGGCCTCGCGGGAGTCGATGACGCGGGTGTCAGTGTTGCTGCAGGCCGGGCACTTCACAGACACAAGATATGGGACGGGGTGCCACCAAATCTAGTGGCCAGCCGGCGAAAGCACCTCCCCGATCGGCGTCCGTCGCGTCGAGAAGGACCCTCCGGTCGCCGGCAGCGACGCGGCTACCGCACACAAGCAGCCGGCCCTCGTCGCCGGCCAAATGCAAAGCCCCCGGCCGGTCACGAGACCGCTGCCGGGGGCTGAGAACGCGGGAGGCCCTTAGTGCCCGATGCCGAGCAGGAACAAGATGATGATCAGCGCGAGCGGCGCGCCGAGCAGCCAGAGAAGAATGAGGATCATCTCGTTACCTCCTTAAATCCGTGTCGTGCGGTCTGTCGCGACCGGACGTCGGGTCATCGCGACGCGCTCACGCTGGTAGAAGCTGAAGTCCATACGCTCGCCCGAGCCCATCCAACCGCCGACGACGCTGCCGGCAAGGCCGAGGAGGATCGCCACCGCCGCCGCGGTGGCACCCGCGGCCGCCGCCTTCGCGGCGTTCGGGTCGACCGGTTGCCCGGCCTGAGTCGGAACGGCCGGCGACGGCGCCAGGCCCGCGTACCACCCGTTGAAGACCGCTCCCCCGAAGCTCGCCATGGCGAGCAGCACGACGGTCGCCACGAGGAACGCGATCGCCGCGTGCAGGATCGCGGGCTCTGCGCGGCGGATTCCGGCGATCCGGGCCGTCACCCATCCGCCGATCACGAACGCGAGGAATGAAGCGAAGACTGCGTAGGCGACGGCAACGCGCCCCACGCCGCTGAAATCTGTGACCCGGCCCTCGTTACCGGCCTTCCACGAACCGACCGCTGTGCCGATGACCCCGAAGAGCACGACGGCGACGACCGAGGCGAGCGCCCCGACGATCACCGGAGTCCAGTAGACCGGCCACGCCGTCCACGAATCCCCGCGGACGACGGTGCCTCCTTCTCGCATCACTGCGCACCCCCGTCTCGAAAAATTTGCGTTCTTTCGTTACAGGGATGCAGGCGACGTGCCAAGGTGAGGGAGCGGCGGACGATCCGCCGCTCAGCTCAACGGCGTCTCAGGAAGCTTGGGACCTCGAGATCATCGACCGCGTATTTCTTGGTCTCGTCGGCCTTCGGATGCGGTGTCGTAGTCGGAGCCGGCGCGACCGCTGTGGCCGGTGCCGTGCGCTGCTCGACCGATGGTGCCTGACGCTTGTACGTCGGCCCCTCGAGACGACGGATCGAGCGGGCCTGCTCGAATGCGGTCGCGATGACCGAGATCTTCACCTCGCCGCCCATGCGCTCGTCGATGACCGCGCCAAAGATGATGTTCGCCTCCGGGTCCGCGGCCGCGTGGATGATCTCCGCGGCCTCGTTGACTTCGAAGAGGGTCAGGTCGGGGCCGCCGGTGATGGTGAAGAGCACGCCGCGTGCGCCATCGATCGACTGCTCGAGGAGCGGCGACATGATCGCCTGACGCGCCGCGTCCGCGGCGCGCGACTCGCCCGAGCCGTGGCCGATGCCCATGAGCGCCGAACCGGCGTTCGTCATGATCGTCTTCACGTCCGCGAAGTCGAGGTTGATGAGACCCGGCACAGTGATGAGGTCGCTGATGCCCTGAACGCCCTGGCGGAGGACGTCGTCGACGATGCGGAATGCGTCGACCATGCTGGTCTTCTTCTCGACGACCTGTAGGAGGCGGTCGTTCGGAATGGTGATGAGCGTGTCGACCTTGTCGACGAGCTCGGCGATGCCCTGCTCCGCGAGGAGCCGGCGCTTGGCGCCCTCGAAGCTGAACGGCTTCGTCACCACGGCGACCGTGAGGGCGCCGACGTCCTTGGCAATCTCGGCGATGATCGGGGCGGCTCCGGTGCCGGTCCCGCCACCCATGCCGGCGGTGACGAACACCATGTCCGCTTCCTTCAGGGCCTCGTAGAGCTTCTCGCTGTCGTCCTCGGCGGACTTCCGGCCGACGACGGGATCGGCGCCCGAGCCGAGGCCCTTTGTGACCTTGTCGCCAATCCGGAGCTTGTGTGGGGCATCGGAAAGAAGGAGTGCCTGAGCGTCCGTGTTCACAGCGATGAACTCGACGCCGAGGAGCTCGGCGCGGATCATCCGATTCACGGCGTTCGAACCGCCGCCGCCGATACCGACGACCTTAATGAGCGCGAAGTTCTCGATGTCGCTTCGGAGGGGCATGGGTAAGCCTCCATGATGTCCATGCCGCTGCCCCTCCCCTAGCGGTGCGCTCATGGCTATTCAGTTCGCGCGCTGACTATAGTCCGCAAACTCAACGTTTGGCGAGCGCAATTTGTGATTCACCTTCGATGCGACTTCGCGCACGGGTTCGGAGCCGGCGCTGTCGTCGTGCTCACGGGGCCCCTCTTTCCTCGTGCGGTGCGCGATGAAGCGGGGCTTCCCCCGTTGCGCGCGCCGACAGCGCCGTCTCCATCCCCTGCTGCGTGTCCACTTCAAAGGAAACCCTGCGTCGCCATCCATGAGTCCCCGTCCCTAGCGAGCGGCTCCTGAAGGGAGATTTTTTAGGGCATGAGTCCCTTGAAGATCTTCCCGATGCGTGACGTGACGCCTTCGAGGGCTCGCGAGTTCGCCCGGTCTTCGTCGGAGGGCCAGTTGCGCGCGCCCCAAAGGAGCAGCCCGCTCGCGGCGGAATACGACGGCGAGGCGATCTGGTCGGTCAGACCGCCGAGACCCTTCGGCCCGACGACTCGGGCGCTCATGCCGAGCTGATCCCGGGCAGCCCGAGTAACGCCGTCCAGGAGCGATCCCCCGCCGGTGAGAACGAGCCCCGCCTGCAGGCGGTTCGTGGCTCCGGCTGCCTCGATCTCGGCGCCGATGAACTTGAAGATCTCGGTCACGCGCGACTCGACGATCTCGGCAATGTGGCGGCGGGTCACACCGTGCGAGGTATCTTCGCCGATCGAGGTCACCTGCAGGACCTCGTCGGGGTCGACGTCCAAGGGGACCGCCGAGCCGTAGCGAAACTTCACGCTCTCGGCGACGTCGGGGGTCACCCGAAGCACGATGCCGAGGTCCGCGGTAACGCTCCGTCCGCCCATGGGAATCGTGGCGCAGTGCGAGATCGAACCGTCCTGGAAGATCGCCACGTCGGTCGTGTCGCCGCCGATGTCGGCCAGGCAGACGCCGAGCTCGCGGTCCTCGTCGTTCAGGGTCGCCTCGGCGGTGGCCAACGGTGCCAGGACCAGCTCGTCGATCTCGACGCCGGCCCGTTGCACGCATTTCGTCAGGTTCTGCACGCTCGTCGAAGAGGCCGTCACGATGTGCGTCTCGACCTCCAGGCGAACCGCGGTCATGCCGATCGGGTCGCGCACGCCCTCCTGGCCGTCGACGACGTAGCCGCGCGGAACGACGTGGAGGATCTCCCGCGTGTTCGGGATCGAGACGGCGCGAGCAGCCTCGATCGCCCGCACGGTGTCGCCGCGGTCGACATCGTGCCGCGAGGAGCCCGAGACGGCCACCATGCCTCGCGAGTTCTGCGAGGCGATGTGGCTCCCCGAGATACCGACGAACGCCGACCGAACTTTGAGCCCGGAGATCCGCTCGGCGGCGTCTACGGCGGCCATGACCGATTGGACGGTGCGGTCGATGTCGATGACGACGCCCTTGCGCAGGCCGTCGGAAGCAGCCTGGCCGATCCCGATGACGTCCACACCGCCGCGGTCGGCCATCTCCCCGATGAGCACGCACACCTTCGTCGTACCGATGTCGATGGCGACGAGCACTGTTTGCTCAGCCACGACTCACTCCGATCATTGCAGGGGAAGTATCCCTTCGACCCATCTTCGCTTGTCGCGATAGCGGCAAGCTAACCGATTCGGCCATCGCATTAGAGAAAATGGCGGCGGATGACCGCCACGTTCTGAAAGATCCGCCACCCGAAGGCGAAGAGCGCCACGAGATAGAGGTCGATCCCGAGGCGATCGCCGAGGAACGTCAGGGCCGCCGCCAGGAGAGCGTTGGTGTAAAACCCGGAAAGGAAGATCCGCGTGTCGAAGTGTCCCTCGAGCTCCGCCCGGCCCGCGCCGAGCAGGGAGTCGAGGGCGGCGAGGATCCCGACGGCGGTGTAGCGGGCCCATTCGATCGGGAGATTGAATCGCAGCGCGAGGCCCAGAAGCACCCCGGCGACGAGGCCGAGGAGCGGGAGCAGCACTTCAGGCGGGACTGACGACTATGGAATCCGCGGTGCGCACGTCGACGTAGTCTAGCTTTCGCTGCGGGTTTTCCCGAAGGTACCGTTTCACAAGCGCGATCTTGTCGTCGATGCGCTCGGCACCGCCAAAGCGGATCTCCCAGCCCGGCCCCGTCCCGACCCGAAGCACGAGGCCGTTCGAACCCGAGGTGAGCACGACGCGCGGCGATGTCGCGTCGGGTCGGAGGTCCTGCGGTCCGAGCCGGGCGAGCTTCATCGCCGCGTCGACCAGTGCCGGGTCCAGCCGGTCGCCAGCCTGCCGTGCGCTCCGCTCGTCCGTGATGCGAAGCTCCGGCGCACCGCGCGGATCGATCGATGAGAACAGGACGCCATCGGCGTCGACGAACCACTCGACGCCGCCTGCGATCCAGCGAAGGCTCGGTGTGCGCTCGCTCAGCACGACGCGCGCGCGATCGGGGATCCGGACCTCGACGATGGCGTCGCGCAGGGCGGGCAACGCCCGGAGCAACCGATCGCGCGCTCGTGACGCGCTCACCGTGAAGGCCTGCGCCCCCAGGAGCCCGCTCGCGGCGACGACGGCGTCCACGGTGACGTGATGTGCTCCCTCGATCGAAACGTCCCGGATCCGCCAGAAAGGGCCGATCGAGGTCGCGAGGATCGCGGCCGCGCACATGAAGGCGGTGACGCCGGCGATGGCGCGATCAAGGTCGGCCGGCCGTCGGGGCGGTCGAAGCCGCCGCGGTCGCGAACGGGCTCGCGAGCTCAGCGCGCCCGCCCGCGCGCGTCCTCGAGGGCCCAGTCGATGAAGCGGGCGAGGAGATCGCCGAACCCGATGCCCGCGGCGCGCGCCGCCTTCGGCAGGAGGCTGTTCGCGGTCATGCCCGGGATCGTGTTCACCTCGAGCGCCACCATGCGGTCGCCCGACCACATGAGGTCGAGCCGCGACATGCCGCGGCAGCGGAGCGCGCGATGCGCGCGCACCGCGAGATCCTGCGCGCGCTTTGCGACATCGGCGGGTATCTCGGCTGGGCAAACCTCCTCGCTCTCGCCGGCGTCGTATTTCGCGCTGTAGTCGAAGAAAGCGCGCTTCGTGAGGATCTCGATCACCGGCAGCGCGGTGAGCTCGTCGTTGCCGATGACCGGGACGGTGAGCTCGCGGCCCTTTATCTGTTCCTCCACGAGCGCGCGCTGGTCGTACGTGAGTGCGAGGGTGATGGCGGGCTGCAGATCGGCATCGCGGGCGGCGATGGATGCGCCCACGCTCGATCCGCTCGAAACGGGCTTCACGAACGCGGGCAGCCCGACCGAACGCGCGGCATCGAGATCGGCCTCTGTCGTCCCGGTCAGGACCACGCCGCGCGGCACGTCGAGACCCGCCGCCGCCAGGACCGTCTTCGCGACCTCCTTATCCATGGCGAGCGCCGACGCGAGCACCCCCGACCCGGTGTACGGGACGCCGATCGTGTCGAGCAGGCCCTGGATGCGGCCGTCTTCGCCCCACGTCCCATGCAGCGCGATGAGGACGACGTCGATCGGCTCGTTGCTCGTCATCACGCGGGTCGCGGGAACGAGGGCGCGCGAGGCGCTTTCGATCTGTTTTTCCAGGCCGCGCGGAAGCTGATGGTCGGTCTCCAGCCGGCCGCCCCCTGCGATGAGACGCTGGGCCTGTTCGCGGCGTTCGGCCGTGATCTCCGGGTTGCGCGCCATAAAGGCGAGCGGGTCGAGGAGGACGACCTCGAAGCGCGCCGGATCGAGGCTCGCCGCGATCTGCGCCCCGGTCGCGAGCGAGATGTCGCGCTCGGCCGATGCGCCTCCCGTGAGCACGCCGACACGGATTTTCTTACCGGAGCTCACCACTCGCCCACCAGCTCGACCTCGGGAACGAGCTCCACGTTGAATTTCTTCGCGACCTCCTGCTGAACAAGGGTCATGAGAGCGCGGACGTCGTCCGCCGTCGCCCCGCCCGCGTTGACGATGAAGTTCGCGTGCTTATCGCTCACCATGGCGCCCCCGACGGCCCGCCCCTTGAGACCGGCGGCCTCGATGAGCCGGCCCGCGAAGTCGCCGGGCGGGTTACGAAAGATCGACCCGGTGTTGGGCTGCGCGAGCGGCTGCTTCTTGATGCGCTCGTTCGCCATCTCCTTGATCCGTTTGACGGCATTCGCGCGGTCGCCGCCCTTCCCGCGGAAGCGCGCCCGGACGCAGACGATCGGCGTGCCCTGGAGCGAGCTCGTGCGGTAGGAATAACCGAGCTCGTGCACCGTTGCGGTCCACGGGTCGCCGTTCAGGTCGACGAGCTCCGCGTCAACCAGCACGTCGGCGGTCTCGCTGCCGAACGCGCCCGCGTTGCCGTGGACGGCACCGCCGACCGTGCCGGGGACCGTCGCCATCCATTCGAGTCCCTCGATGCCAGACCGTGCCGCGACGGCCGCAACGTGCGCGAGCTCCGTCCCGGACGAGGCGGCGACGATCTCACCATCGACGCTCGACTCGCGCCATGCGTTCTGAAGCACGACGCCACGCACCCCGCGGTCGGCGACGAGCAGGTTCGTGCCGCCGCCGAGCACGAACACGGGAAGCTCGTTCTCGCGCGCGACCTGTATCGCGTCGAGGAGATCCTTCTCGGTCGCGACACGCAGGAAGAAGTCCGCGGGCCCGCCGATCCGGAGCGAGGTGTACTGCGCGAGCGGTTCGGCGCGCGCGCCGAACGTCGCCATGGTCATGCCGCCGTCCCTCGCTCGCGCAGGAGCTCGAGGAGGCGGACGCCGGCCGGCCGAATGTCGCCGGCCCCGAGCACCAGCACGAGGTCCCCAGGACGCGCGCGGTCCGCGAGTTCGCGCGCCGCCGCCTCGGCGTCGAGGACGTACGCGGCGCCCGCGCTCGCGGCGAGCGCCTTCGCACCGGCGCGGCTGTCGGCCGCTTCGCGCGCGGACGAGAACGTCTCGGCGACCACGCTTGCGTCCGCGGTGCGCAGCGCGGCGGCGAAGTCGTCGAAGAACGCCCGCAGGCGGCTGGGGGTGTGAGGCTGGAACAGGACGATCACGCGGCCCGTCGTCCGCGCGCGCATGCCCTCGATCGACGCGCGGATCTCGGTCGGGTGATGCGCGTAGTCATCGACGACCGTGATGCCACTCACGGCGCCCAGCTCTTCAAGGCGTCGCTCGGTCCCGCGGAACGTCGCGAACGACTTGGCCGCGGCGGCCGCCGGAACGCCGGCCGCGTCGGCAGCGGCGAGAGCTCCCGCGGCGTTCCGCGCATTGTGCGCGCCGGCCAGCCGCAGCGAGACCGGCACCGGGTTTTCGAATGGCCCAGTGAGATCGAAGGTCACGCCGTCGGCACGCTGCAGGAGCTCGACCACGCGGTAGCCGGCCTCGGAGGCCATTCCGTAGGTCACGACCTGACGACCGGCGAGGTCGTCGCCGCGGTTCGTGGCGAGCTCGGCCGCGCCGGGATCGTCGGCGCACGCTACAAGCCAGCCGCCGCGGACGATTCCCGCCGCGAAGTGCCTGAAAGCCCGCTTCACGTCGGCGTGGGTCGGAAAGACGTCGACGTGGTCGTGCTCCACGTTCGTCACGATCGCGATCTCGGGCTCGAGCGAGAGGAAGGCGTGGTCGTACTCGTCGGCCTCGATGACGAGAAGGTCGCCGCGGCCCGCATAGGCGTTTGTCCCGAGGTCGCGAAGCACCGCGCCGCAGATGAGCGATGGGTCGAGGCCTCCGGCGCGAAGGGCGGTCCACGCGAGCGCCGTGGTCGTGCTCTTCCCGTGCGTGCCCGCCACGGCGAGGACGCGCTTGCCGCGCGCGAGCTCCCGCCAGGCGTCCTCGCGCTTCCAGACCGGGATGCCGGCGGCGTGCGCCGCCGCGACCTCGGGATTGGTCTCGCCGTAGGCGCTCGATCGCACGACGACGTCGGCCCCGGTCACGTTCTCGGCAGCGAACTCCGTGGCGACGGCGGCACCGTCCGCGGCGAGGGCCTCTGCGAGTGGCCACGAGCCCTTATCCGATCCGCTGACGCTGTTCCCCTGCGCCATGAGCAGGCGCGCGACGGCGGACATGCCCATGCCCCCGATCCCGACGATGTGGAATCTCCTGGCCCTGCTCAATCTCTGGCCGCCGGCGACGAGACGCGGTCACGCCTGGAGGTCTCGGTCCTCATCCACACCCGCCCAGCTTGCGGAGCTCATCGGCGACCTTGGTCGCCGCATCGGGACGGCCCGCGGCGCGCGCGGCTTTGGCCATCCGCGCGAGGCGAGAGGGATCGTCGAGGAGCCCGGTGACCTGGGCGACGAGGCGATCGGCGTCGAGCTGGCTCTCGCGAATCACGATCGCGGCGCCGCGCTCGGCGATGTCCTGCGCGTTCGCGGTCTGATGCGCCTCGGCCGCGGCGGCGAAGGGCACAAGGATGAGCGGGACGCCGAACGCGAGTGGCTCGGCGATGGAGGAGCTGCTCGCCCGTCCGACGACGAGATCCGCCGACGCGAGCGCCGCACCCATCTCCTCGCGAAGGAAACCGAATACGTGATAGCGCTCGCGAAGATCCGGCGCCAGCGTGTCGCGCTTTGCCACGACCTGCGCAAGATGCGCGTTGCCTGTGTGGTGGATCACGATCGCGCGGCGCAGAAGCCGCGTCACCGCGCCCGACACGGCGTGATTGATGGCGGCGGACCCCTGGCTGCCCCCGGTGACGAAGACCACCGGCACGTCAGGCGGTATGCCGAGCTCTGCGCGCCCGGTCTCTCTCGTCCATGTCAGGAGCGACCGTCGGATGGGATTGCCGTCGACGAAAGTGCGGCCGCGCGGCAGCACGCGAAGTGATCCCTCGAACGTCGCGCCGATCCGCTGTGACCACCCCGCGAGCATCCGATTGACCCGTCCGGGGATCGCATTCCCTTCCCAGATGTACACGGGTACGCGCGCGATGCGCGCGGCGAGGACGGCCGGCAGCGATGCCAGGCCGCCGGTGGTGCAGCAGACGTTCGGCTTGAATCGCAGGATCTCTGCGAACGCGTCGGCGGTCGCGAGCGGCATCACGGCGGCGCGCGAAACGAGCGAGAAGCGCGAGTCCGGATCGCGCAGGGACGGCATCGCCGTGGCGTGGAACGGGATCCCCGAGCCGGCCACGAGCTCAGCCTCGAGGCCGCGACGACCACCGATGAACAGGAAGCGCGTTTCGGGATCCCTTGCGCTCAGGGCTTCCGCGACCGCGAGAAGCGGACTCACGTGTCCGCCCGTCCCGCCACCGACGAGAAGTACGCGGCACGCTCGTCCGCTGTGTGGTTCGGGCTCGACCAACGTTCAGGAGGATACCCACGGCGATGAGCCCGACACAGAGCGAGCTGCCGCCGTACGAGATAAAAGGGAGCGTGATGCCGGTCATCGGCACGAGGCTCGCGACGACGGCCATGTTCACCCACGCCTGGAAGCAGAGCCACATCGTGATGCCGATGGCGAGCAGGGCACCGGTCGGATCCTCCGCCCGGAGGGCGATGCGAACCCCCCGGAACGCGAGCGCGAGGAAGAGCAGGACGATCACGAGCGCACCCGCCAGACCGAGCTCGTCGCCGAGCACCGCGAAGATCGAGTCGGTGTATGGGTGCGGCAGATAGCCGAACTTTTCCTTCCCCGCCCCGAGCCCCTCGCCGAACGGGCCGCCGAGGCCGAGCGCGTAGAGCATCTGGATCGTCTGGAAACCGAATTTCTGTGGATCGGACCACGGATCGAGGAACGTCACGAGCCTTTGAAGGCGGTACGGCTGGGCGACGGCGAGCGCGAGGACGACCACAGCGGTCAGACCGCCCAGCGCCGCGAACTCGCGCAGCCGCGCGCCCGCGGCGAAGTACATGGCGAGCGCGACGACCACGACGACGATCGCGGTGCCCAGATCGGGCTCGGCCACGACCAGGCCGACGACGAGCGCCGTCACGAGGATGAAGGGCAGGGTGATGCGCCACGAGCCGATCTGCTCGCGCTTCCCGCCGAGCCAGGTCGCGAGGTACACGATGAGCGCGAGCTTCGCGAGCTCGGCCGGCTGCAACCCGAAGCTGCCACCAAAACGCAGCCAGCGCGTCGCGCCGCCGGCGGTGACGCCCACGCCCGGTATGAGAACGGCACCGAGCAGAGCCACGGCGACGAGGAGCAGCGGCACCGCGACGAAGCGGAGCACGCGGTAGTCGACACGTGATGCGACGAACATCGCGCCGATGCCGAGCGCGGCCCACGCCGATTGCTGGGCCAGGAAGGTGCTCGGATCGTCGTTCGCATCGAGGGCCGTGATGCCGCTCGCGCTGTACACCATCGCGAGCCCGAGGAAGAGCAGCACGAGGACGACCGCCATGAGCGGAAGGTCGTACGTCGTGGTGCGCGCGAGACCCGTCTTCATGAGGTGAACGACCGCACGATCGCCGCGAACTTCTCGCCACGCTCGTCCGCCGAAGAGAACATATCGAATGACGCGCAAGCCGGCGAGAGCAGGACGACATCGCCGGGACGAGCCATCGCCCGCGCATCGTTCACGGCGTCGTCAAGCGTTGCCGCGCGGCGGACTTCGAGCGTCCTCTTCGGATCGGCCGCCCCGATGGCCGACGCGATCTCGTCGGCGGCACGACCGATGAGCACAGCCCCGCGAGCGCGGTCCGCGAGCGCGCGCGCGAGGACGCTGAAATCCGCTCCCTTGGAAACGCCCCCCAGGATGACCACCGCCGGCCGGTCGTAGGCGGCAAGCGCCGTGAGCGTGGCCGCCGGTGTCGTCGCCGCGGAGTCGTTCACCCAGAGCACGCCGTCTTTTTCGGCAAGTGGCTGGAGCCTCCGCGGAACACCCTCGAAGGCGCGGAGGATCCCGCCGATGGATTCGGACGGAATATCGAACGCGTCGCCGACCACCGCCGCCGCGAGCGCATTCGCGACGTTGTGACGTCCGGGCACACGCAGCTCAGACGCCTTGCAGAGAACGGCTCGCCGGTCGGCGTGCACGAGCACGAGATCGCCGCTTCGGTCGAGGTACGCCCCGCGCTTCGGCTGCAGTGAGAGCGAGAAGCCGCGCACCTCGGACGCGGAGCCGGTGTGCATCGCGACGGTGGACGGGTCGTCGAGATTCAGCACGGCGATGTCACGCGGGCCCTGCCAGGCCACGATGTTCTTCTTCGCGGCGACGTACGCGTCGCGGGTGCCGTGGTGATCGAGATGATCTTCGAGGACGTTGGTGACGACCGCGATGTGAGGGCTGTGCGCAAGGGTCTCCAGCTGGAAGCTGGAGAGCTCGAGCACGACGATGTCGTCTGGCGTCAACGACTCGACGAGATGCAGCGGCGCGCCCGTTCCGATGTTCCCGCCGGCGATCACCCGCCGCCGCCCGGACGAGAGCACGAGCTCGATGAGCGTCGTGGTCGTCGTCTTGCCCTTCGTGCCGGTGACCCCGACGATCGGCGCCCGGCAGAGCCGGAAGAAGAGCGCCATTTCCGTGAGGACGGGGATCTTCCGCTGGAGCGCGCGCAGGATCGTCGGCGATCGTGGCCGAATGCCGGGGATCACAAACACGAAGTCCGGATCGGCGAGCGCGAGGTCGTCGCTCGAGGGCCCGAGGACCAGCTCGACATCGACGCCCTGAAGGCGCGCGAGGCCTTCGCCGAGCTTCTCCGCGGACTCGCGGTCGCTCACCGTGACCGTCGCCCCGCGTGCGACGAGGAACCGGGCAAGACCGGCGGTGGTGCGCCCCTTGCCAAGACCCACGATCGTCACGCGCCGGCCGCGGAACTCGTCGGCCGTGATCTCCGGGTCGAAGGTGACGGTCATCCCGGGGTACCGCCGCGGGGGGCTCCACCCGCGCGTCCGATGAAGCCAAGCTGCGTGCCGTAATGCCCGTCCGGCCCGCGACCCCGGTACGACCATAGATCGTGCCCGCCACTCAACGTGCAGATACGCGACACCTCGATTGACTCGATGCCGAGGTTGCGCAGCTGCGCGACGTTCGCGGACCAGAGGTCGAACACCGTCGCGCCGTCGGGGCGCTCGCGAAGGTAGGCGCCCTGGCCGCTCGCGGTCACAAGCTCGGCGCGGGCCGAGTCGATCGCGTAGCAGCACGGTCCGATCGAGGGCCCGATCGACGCGACGATCCCGGACGCGCGCGAACCCGCGCCCACGAGCGCGCGGACGAGCGCCTGCGCGACGCGCAGGCGCGTGCCCTGCCATCCGGCGTGCGCCGCGCCGATGCGGCCGGACGCCGGATCGACGAGAAGGATCGGGACGCAATCGGCGGCCGCGATGCCCAGCAGCACGCCGGTCCGATCGGTCCACAGCGCATCTCCTTCGGGCCACGGCTCGATGGCGCCATCGATACGCACCACGGTGTTTCCATGCACCTGACGGACGCGGGCGACCGCATCGAAGCCGAGGCCACGGGCGAGCGTCCGGCGATTCCGCTCCTGCTCGTCGAGCGAGAACACCGATCCGGCCATGCTTCCCTGTGCGCGCGTCGTGAATCCGGCCAGAACGCCGTAACGCTCGAGGAGCGGCGACCGCAGAAGGCCATCGCGCTCGACCCACGTCGAGGTGATCACGCTCATCGGGTCGGCGTGGCAAGCGCGAGGATCGCGGCGACGATCCCGGCGAGGGCACCGATGAGCCAGAAACGGATCGTCACCTTCACCTCGGGCCACTCGAACTGGTTGTGCAGCGGCGCCATGCGGAAAATACGTTTGCCGCGGAGCTTGAAGCTGCCGACCTGAAGGATCACCGAGAGCGTCTCGGCCACGAAGATGACGCCGGCCACCGGAAGAAGGAGGACGAAGCCGGTCGTCAGCGCGCAGCACGCGAGCGTGGCTCCGATCGCGAGCGCACCGGTGTCGCCCATGATGACCTCGGCCGGATGCACGTTGAACCACAGGAACGCGAGGAGCGCTCCGACCATCGCCGCGCAGAACACCACGAGCCAGTCGTAATGCACGGCGGCGCTGATGAACGCGAACGCAAGGAATGCGAAGACGCTCGTGCCGCCGGCGAGGCCGTCCATGCCGTCGGTGAGGTTCACACCGTTCGACGTCCCGACGATGGCGACGACCGCGATGATGCCGAACACGACCGCGCCGACGAGCCACTCCCCGACGAGCGGCACGAAGATGCCGTTGACCGCGAAGTGCTTCTGGATGTAGATCGCGGCGGCGACCGCGACGATCGTCTGCCAGACGAGCTTGTGACGGCCGCGGATGCCGAAGCCGTATTTCACGTTGACGAAGTCATCGATCGCGCCGAGGGCGCCCACGCCGACGAGGGCGCCGACGGGGACGATCGTCTGCGGGATATAGCTGTCGCGCTCGGTCTGCGGGAGGAGGAACCACACGAAGGCCCACAGGACCGCGACGACGATGATGAAGAGCGCGCCGCCCATCGTCGGGATGCCCTGCTTCGCGAAGTCTCGGCTGGGTCCTTCGCGCCGGATGTTCTGGCCGATGCCGAACTGTCGCAGGAGGCGGATGTACGGGCCGCCGAAGATGAGCCCGAGCAGGAACGCCGAAAGCATCACGCCCAGGGCGAGGACCGCGGTCGGCATCAGGTTCTCGCCGCCGGCTGCGCGAGCGCGTCGGCAAGCTCGTCAAGCGCGAGCGAGTGCGATCCCTTCACGAGAACGGTGTCGCCGCGGCGGAGAATTCGCCGCAGGAGCACCAGCGCCTCGCCCTTATCCGCAACCTGGTGCGTGTCGCGAAGGCCCGCGGCGCGCGCCGACGTGACGATCGTCCGCGCGAGCTCGCCGACCCCGACCAGGACGTCGGTCTGCTTCGCGGCCTCGCGGCCCACGGCCTCGTGCGCGTCCGCGGACAGCGTCCCGAGCTCGAGCATGTCGCCGATGACCGCGATACGGCGCGCCTGCACCGACCCGAGCACCGCGAGCGCAGCCATGACCGCGGCGGGACTCGCGTTGTATGAATCGTCGATGACCACAAGGTCCGCGGTTCGACGGACGTTCATCCGATGCGCCGGCGCGTCCATGACCGAGAGCGCGATGGCTGCCTCGGCCAGGGGAACGCCGAGCGCCGAGGCCGCTCCGAGGGCCGCGAGCGCGGCGGAGACGAGGTGCCGTCCCGGCAAGGGCAGCCGCACGTCGACGCTTCGTGCTCCATCGTGTGCGACGAACCGAAGACCTTCGATGCCCCGTGCGCTCACGTCGGTCGCGCGGAGGTCCGCGTCGACCGCTTCGCCGAAGAGCACCACGCGAGCCTTCGTGCGGGAGGCCAGCGCTCGAACTCGCTCGTCGTCCGCGTTCAGGAGCGCCACGCCGTCGGTTGGCAGGGCTTCGATCAACTCAGCCTTTCCGGCCGCGATCGCGTCGACGCTCGGCGTCCGCGAGTAGTGGACGGGCACGTCGGGGATCCGCGTGATGATCCCGATGCGCGGGCGCACCAGCCGGCAGAGGTCGGCGATCTCACCCGGCACGTAGAAGCCCATCTCGATGACCGCGACTTCGTGGCTCGGCTCGATCCCGAGGAAGGTCAGCGGGACACCTATCTCGTTGTTGAACGAGGAGACCGTGCGAAGTACGCGGTAACGCGCACCGAGCGCGGCCGCCGTGGCTTCCTTGGTCGTGGTCTTCCCGACGTTTCCGGTGATACCCACGGCTGGGATGGGGTATGCGTCGCGAAGGGCGTCGGCGAGACGCCGGAGAGCGTTCTGGCTGTCCGGGACCTGCACGACGAGCGCGCCATCAGGGACGTCCGGGACGGGACGCTCCACGACCGCCGCCCGTGCCCCGTGCGCGAACGCGTCCGCCACGAAATCGTGGCCGTCACGCTGGTCGCGGAGGGCGAAGAAGACGCTGGCCGGTTCGGCGATGCGCGAGTCGAACGCACCACCGACGAACCGCTCGTCCCCGTTCGGAGCACCGTGGATGACCCGTCCACCCGTCGCCTGTAGCAATTGGTCGAGGGTGAACACGTTTGGTCGAA
Source organism: Bathyarchaeia archaeon (assembly GCA_035637615.1). Classification (GTDB taxonomy): domain Bacteria; phylum Chloroflexota; class Limnocylindria; order P2-11E; family P2-11E; genus 3-1-20CM-2-70-9. The sequence continues at coordinate 20,955 of DASPWX010000061.1, forward strand.
TGGTACCGAGCGTCAGGGCCGATCCGGCTGGACGCGCGCATAGCGGAGCGCGTCCGTGGCGATGGCCTTGAACGTATTCATGGCCGGCACCGTCCCGAGCAGCTTCGACTGGGGCTTCTCCAGGACGACGACCACCACCATCCGCGGATCGACCGCAGGGACAAACCCGGCGAACGACGAGATGTACGCGTCGTCGACGTACCGTCCGTCGTCGCTTGGGATCTGCGCCGTGCCGGTCTTGCCGGCGACGCTGTAACCCTTGAGTGCCGCCGCGTTCGCGATCCCGCTGTCGACGGTCGTCGTGAGCATTGTGACCATCGTCGCGGCCGTCTCTTCGGAAATCACCCGCCGGATCGTGACCGGCGCGGTGCGGTGCTCCCCGTCCGCATCGCGCCGGTTCGCCACGACGTATGGCCGGTAGAGCGTGCCGCCGTTCGCGATCGCCGCGTAGGCCGACGCGAGCTGCAGCGGCGTCACCGAGAGACCCTGCCCGAAGCTGATCGTGCCGAGGTCGACGGGGTACCACTCCGCGAGCGGACGCACGATGCCTCCGGTTTCCGCCGCCAGATCTACACCGGTGCGCACCCCGAACCCGAACGCATGCAGGTACGCATTCAGATCCGCGGCGCCGAGCTTGCTCGCCACGAACACGGCACCCGCGTTCTGCGAACGCGCGAGGACCTGCGTCACGGTGGTCGGCCCGTAGACCTTGCATTGCGCGTTGCAGAGGGTGCGCCCGCCGATGACCGCGTAGCCGACGTCCTGATAGCTCGTGCTCGGAGTGACGACGCCCTTGTCGAGGGCGGCCGCAATGGTGACCGCCTTCAGGGTCGATCCGGGCTCGTACGTCCAGGAGATCGCGCGATTGCGGAGGGCCTCGGCATTCGCGCTTCCGACCCGCGCTGGGTCGTATGTCGGTGACGAGGCCATCGCCAGCACCGCGCCGTCTTTGGGATCGAGAACGACGATCGCGCCGCCCGTGGCTTTCTCGCGCTCGACCACGGCCGCGAGCTCTCGTTCAACGGCGTTCTGCACGGCCAGGTCGACCGTGAGCCAGAGATCGTCACCGTTCTTCGCCGGTACCGCCGTGCGCAGACCCAGCGCGAGCTCGCGGTTCGCCGGATCACGTGCGACTGCGAGCCGTCCCGGCGTCCCGGCGAGCGCGACGTCGTAGCTTCCCTCTACCCCGTACTGTCCAAGGCCGTCGTCGTTCACGAAGCCAAGGATCTGGGCCCCGACCGCGCCGTTCGGGTACAGGCGCTTCGGCTCCATCTCGAAACCGAGTCCGGCCAGACCGAGCGCCGCGATCCGCGCCGCGGTCTCTTCGGGAAGACGCCGGCGCACGAAAAGCCACTCCGCGCCGCTGTCGAACGCCGCGCGCAGGACATCGGGCCGCTCCCCAAGTAGTGGCGCGAGTGCTGCCGCGACCGCGGCGCGGGTGTCCTTGCCTTCCGAGTCCTTCATCTGTGCGGGGATTGCGTACAGCGACCGAAGCTCGACGGTGGTCGCGAGGATCGCGCCGGTGCGGTCGCGGATGACACCCCGCTGCGCGGCGACGACGAGGTCGCTGTGGACCTGATCCGTCGCCCGGCTCAGAAGATCGCCCCGTCCGACGGTCTGCCAGTACGCGAGCCTCGCCGAGAGGAGGAGCGACGCCACGGTGAAAAACGCAAAGAGAACGCGAAGACGCGTGTGCGAGATCGTCGCCGTCATCCTTACCTCCACCGTCCTCGAGGGTGCCCGCTCCCCGCCGACAACCCCGAGCTCGCTAGCGCGCGGCCGCGACGGCCTCCGGTGCGACAACGCGGATCGTCGCGGCGCGGACGAGGCCAAGCCGCTGCGCCTCGGTTTCGACGCGCCCTGGCGAGTCCAGACGGGCGCTTTCGATCACCAGAAGCGCGTTCTGCCGGCGGATCTCGTCGCGCTGCGCCGCGAGTCGCTGTGCCTCGTAGCCCGCGGCCGAGACCGCGGTCGCCTGCGCCAGGTAGAGGAGGACGAGAAGAAAACAGGCCACGATCACGCCACTCGCGAGAAGGAACGAGCGGATCTCCCAGCTCGCGCCACGTACGCGGGTGGCCTGGCGCGAAGCCGATCGACGATGTGTGACGGCCTGGCGATAGGGACGGTGCTGCGTGCGCCGCGCTTGCGGCGCGCGCACGGCCTGCGCGAAGGTCAAGGAAGGCGCTCGGCGGCGCGAAGAGCTGCGCTGCGGGCGCGCGGGTTGCGGTCTACCTCCGCCGAGGCCGCACGTAGCGGCCGCCGGGTAAGAGCACGCAAGCCCGCGCGGTGCCCGCAGACGCAGGTGGGGAGGTGGGGAGGACAGATGCAGTCGCGCGACTCTCGCGCGAAGAATTGTTTGACGATCCGATCCTCGAGCGAATGGAACGAAATGACGACGATGCGGCCGCCGGGACGGACGATGCGCATCGCAGCGAAGAGCGCGCGCTCGAGGTTCGCGAGCTCGTCGTTGACCGCGATGCGAAGAGCCTGGAAGACGCGCGTCGCGGGATCGATGCCGCGAGGCCTCCGCGTCTTGACGCCCGCAACGAAACGGCCGAGATCGTCGGCCGCCCCGAACGGTGTTTTGACGCGGCGACGGACTATCGCTCCCGCGACGCGCGCCGCCTCCGGCTCCTCGCCGTACTCGGCGAAGACGCGTCGAAGGTCCTTCTCAGCCCAGCTGTTCACGATGTCGGCCGCCCTGATCCGTCCGTCCGGGTCCGCACGCATGTCCAGCGGGCCTCGCGAGCGAAAGCTGAAGCCCCGCTCCTCGTCGGCGAGCTGGATCGAGGAGAGCCCGAGATCGAGGAGGACGCCGTCGACCGGAACGAAACCGTGCGTGCCGGCCACGTCGTCGAGAATCGCGAAGTTCGCTCGGGTGAGGACCGCGCGATCGCCGAATCGCGCGAGCTCGCGCGCGGCGATGCCGAGCGCGGCGGGATCGCGATCGAGCCCGAGGAGCCGGCCGCTCGGCGCGGTTGCGTCCAGGATGGCGGCGGCGTACCCGCCCCCCCCGACCGTGCCGTCCAGATAGCGATCGCCTTCGCTGGGAGCAAGCTCGGCGAGTACTTCGGCCACGAGAACCGGCTCATGAG
>DASPWX010000062.1:0-15534 GCA_035637615.1 Bathyarchaeia archaeon
TTCAGGAAGACGTCGTCGCGGCGAACGGGCACGGCGGCGAAGAACTGCTGCTGGTTCGCGGTGAGGTTCGCGTGCGTCAGCATCACTCCCTTCGGGAATCCTGTCGTCCCGCTCGTGTACGGAAGCGCGGCGAGGTCGTTCATGCCGACGCGGACCGACATGCCGGGGTCCGATCCATCGGTCGTGAGCAGGTCGTCGAAGCGCTCCACGCCGCTCGGGGCGCTGTCTCCGGTCACGACGAACGTGCGGACGGTCCCCAGTTCGGACCGGACAGCGTCCACGACCGGCGCGAGAGCCGCGTCGTAGAAGACCGCCGTTGCTCCGGCGTCGCCGACCTGGAACCGGACCTCGCGTTCCTTGGACTGCGCGTTGATCGGATTCACCACGCCGCCGGCCTTGAGCGTTCCGTAGAAGGCGATGACGAACTCGACGGAGTTCGGCATGAAGATGGTCACGCGGTCGCCGGGCCGAATGCCCCGCTTCGCGAGTGCGGCCGCGAGCCGGTCGCTCAACTGATCGATCTCGCGGAAGGTGACGCTGCGGTCGCCCATCAGGAGTGCCGGCTTATCGCCGACTTCGCGCGCGACCTCGCGCAGGCGGTCTTGGAGCGTGATCTCGCGATAGGTGAATGCCGTGGTCGGTCGTGTCGAAGCGATCGCCATGCTTTACCTCCCCCGGTCCGTCGCCGCGCGATTCTAGGCTCCGAACTATCGTTGCCGGGTGATACCGAGCGCTCCTTTCGGCAGCACCGGACATGTGAGCCGCCGCACCATCTTTGGCGCGGCCGCGCTCGGCAAGGTCACCGCGCCGGAGGCGGACCGGGCGCTCGAGCTGGTGCTCCGCTACGACCTGAACCACCTCGACACGGCGGCGAGCTACGGCGATTCGGAGCTGCACATCGCACCGTGGCTGAAGCGCGAAGGCCGCGACCGCTTTTTCCTGGCGACCAAGACGGGCAAACGAACCTACGCGGAGGCGCGCGACGAGATCCGTCTGTCGCTCCGCCGTCTGGGCGTCGACCACGTCGATCTCATCCAGCTGCACAACCTCGTCGACCAGGGGGAGTGGGACGTCGCGATGGGGAAGGACGGTGCGCTCCGCGCCGCCGTCGAGGCGCGCGACGCCGGCCTCGCGCGCTTCATCGGTGTGACCGGGCACGGGCTCGAGGTGGCGAAGCGTCATCGCGAGAGCCTCGAGCGCTTTCCTTTCGACAGCGTGCTCTTCCCCTACAACTTCACGCAGCTTCAGGGCGACGTGTACGCGCGGGACGTCGAAGCGCTGATCGCTCTCTGCGAGAAACGCGGCGTCGCCATCCAGACGATCAAGGCAATCACGCTCGCGCCGTGGCCGGGCGAACGCCCGGCGCGGCCCACGACCTGGTACGAGCCGCTCACGGACCCGCGCGACATCGGCGTCGCCGTGCGGTTCGTTCTCGCGCGCCCAGGGGTTTTCCTCAACACCGCGAGCGACATCGATCTTCTGGCGAAAATACTCGACGCTGCCGATCGCGGCGGCGCGGCACCGACGCCGGACGAGATGGAGGATCTGGTGCGGCGCCGCGAGATGGCGCCGCTCTTCGCGTAGCGGATGGCTCTCTCCTATAACCGGCTGACGGCCGGGCGGCGCCTCGACCGGATCGCGGCGCTCTCGGATGGTGTTTTCGCGATCGCGATGACGCTCATCGTCTTCGAGATCCACGTCCCCGACGCCGGTCCCATACGGTCGGAGCAGGACCTCTGGAATGCGCTGATCGGCCTCGGTCCTCGCCTCATCACATATCTCCTCAGCTTCCTTACGCTCGGGATCTTCTGGAATGGCCAGCAGACCCAGCTGAACCTGTTCGCCGGCGCCGACCGGGATCTCTCGTGGCTCCAGCTCGCGTTCCTGGCAACCATCGCGCTCATGCCGTTCTCGACGTCCCTTCTTGCCGAGTTCATCACCTACCGGCTGGCGTTGCTGGCGTATTGGGCGAACATCTTCTCGATCGGTCTTCTCCTCTACCTGAACTGGATCTACGCGCTGCGCCACGGCCTCGTCACACCGGACGCGACACCGGCCGTCTCGGCCGCGGTCAAGCGGCGGATCTTCGTCGGGCAATCCCTCTACGCGTTCGGCGCGCTGCTCTGCTTCATCAACCCGCTCTGGAGCATCGCCTTCATCGTCCTCGTGCAGCTGAACTTCGCGATCGCCCCGAAGATCCCGATCCTCTCGCGCGTCTAACGCGACTCGAGCGGTTTCTTTCCGTCCGGCGGCGGAAACGATTCGTCTAGCTCCTCGAGGTCTCGTTTCGTCAGCCTGATATCTGCGGCGGCGCGGTTCTCGCGAACGTGCTTTGGGTCGGCGGCCTTCGGAATCGCGATCACGCCGTCGTCGCGGATCACCCAGGCCAATGCGATCTGCACCGGCGTCGCGTCGTGCCGCTCGGCCACGCGCTTCAGGGCGTGGTGCGGGTGCGCGAGCAATCCCTCCTCGACGGGCGAGTACGCGATGATCGGCCGATGCCGCTTGCGCATCCAGGGGAGGAGATCCCATTCGATGCCGCGGCGCTCGAGGTTGTAGAGGACCTCGTTTGTCACGACGCGCTCGAGGCCGCCCTTGAGTCGCGCGAGGTCCTCCATGTCGTCAACGTCGAAGTTGCTGACCCCGGCGTGGCGGATCTTCTTCGCCTCGAGTAGATCGTCGAGACCCGCGACCGTTTCCTTCAGCGGCACGTCGCCGCGCCAGTGCAGCAGGTAGAGGTCGATCTGCTCGACATTCAGCCGGCGGAGGCTGCGATCGCACGCCGCGGCCATGCGGTCGCGCGTGGCGTTCTGCGGATAGAACTTCGTCACGACGAACACCTGATCGCGGCGGCCGGCGATCGCCTCGCCGACGACTCGCTCCGCGCCTCCGTCGGCGTACATCTCCGCGGTGTCGATGAGCGTCATGCCGAGGTCGATGCCGGCGCGGAGGGCGGCGATCTCGTTCTTGCGGTTGCTCGGGTCCTCGCCCATGCGCCAGGTGCCCTGTCCGAGGACGGGCACGGTCTCTCCGTCTGGGAGCGACGTCGAACGAATACGCGGCACGCGTCAGAAGTCGAGCACGAGCTGTGCCGCTCTACAAGGGGCGCCGCGTCCTCATCATGTAATAGAAGAACCCACCGATGAGTAGAACGGGGAGCAGGCTGAGGATGATCGACCCGATGACGCTCACGGGCTGGGTGTCTGACTCATACGTGAGCTCGATCAGCTGCGAGGGATGCGCCGCGTTGTAATCGGCGACCGTGCGCCCGACGATCGTGTCGGGCTGCGGGATCGTCGTCGCCTCCTTGGCGCCGGTCCTGAAGGTGAGCGTTGCCTTCGATCCTGCGATCGTCACCGCTCGCACCTGTCCCGAGTTGATGTCCGCGAGAGCCCGAGTCACGTCTACCTCTGGCACGGCCGGCGTCTGCGACCGATACGCGTACAGGAGTCCGAGTCCCATAACAACGAGAAGCAGCGTGAGGATCCCGCTCTGCAAAATGCGAGATCGCGGCGGGGGACCGAGCGCCGCCTGAGACCCCGCGGGCATGGCGAAGGCGCCCGAGTCACGGAATCCACCACACCGGCACGGAGCTCCACCGACCTCGCGGTAGCAGGGTCGCTCGATCGGCGGATCGGACCGAAGGCGGGCGCGGACGGCCTCCCGGTCATGCCAGTCGCGGGTGTGACCGCAGGTGTCGCAGATCGCTCGCGCGTCGAGCACGCGCGAACTCTAGCCGAGCCGTCGGGCTCAGTGGATCCAGGAGAGCGTGCACATGTCGGGGCACCCGAGCGCGAGCTTCGTCGCGTACGTCAGGTCGAACTCGCGGCTCAGGATCGTGGGGCCGCGATCAACGACCGGGACCGTAACCTCGTTCATGCCGTATTTGAGATGCACGAGCGTGCCGCACGGAAGTGTGCGGTGGGCAACACCTTGCAGCGCCGTTGTGAGCGTCAAGCCGCACGCGGTCCGGTTCCCGTAGAGCCCGGGTCCGTAGTACGAGGCGAGAACCGTTGTCGTCACGACCGGCGCGGGCTGCGGAAGCGGCGCCGGCGCGGTGCCATCGGCGTTCAGGACGGTGACGACCCAAAACACTCCGAAGTCCTCCATCCACTGCGCGCCTTCGACGAGCGGACGAAGAGCGACGCGAAACGTTCCGGGCACAGGCGGTGCCACGACCTGGAACTGGAACCATGCGATCTGATTCGGTCCGACATACGCGCTCGGCTGTGCCGCCAATCGGTTGTAGCGCGGCCACCCCGTCGCGGGGGAGCCCATCGTTCCGTCGCCGCCGAGGATGCTCGCCGAATCCTGACCCGGCTCGGGCGACCATGTGCCGAGATACGCAGTCTCGCCCATTCGTCCGGAGACCCAGCCGCGCGATCCGCTGTTGTAGAAGGCCACGGTCGCGGTCGCCTTCGCGCCCATGCAGAGCGACATGTAGCCGCTCTGTCCGTACCACGACGCATGGAAGCCTGCCATCCCGCTCGGCATGCGAGCCGGCGGCGCGATGCCCGGTCCCACGCTGCTGACGCATGTCGCCGCTCGCGATGGAGACGTCGGAATCAGCGCGACGACAAGCGCAAAGACGAATAGAAGGTTGCGAGCCCTACCCACGACACATCTAACGCGTGGACGCGGTCAGCGATATGTGAAGGTTGCGGAGCGGTGTCTGGTGCGAGCCGGCTCTTACTTCCAGCGATGCCCGACGAGCCCCGCCTCGAACGATCGCTTGTCCAGTCGAGTCAGTCGCTTTGCCATTGACGGCTGGAGCAGCGGGGTGTGCGAGATCGTGAGCAGGTGCTCCGGAATGAACCACACCTCTTTGTCGGTGGTCATCCAGTCGCGATCGTCGAATCGCGCGAGATTCACCGGCCGCGAGAACGTGCGGAGCGTTCGCTCACGCCGGAGGTTGAAGTACGAGTAGAAGTAGCTCATCACCAGTTCCCGCAACGTGCGATGGATCGGCTCGCGCCACGCAAGGAGGGCGTAGTTCGACTTGGCGATCGCGCCCCAGTGTCCGCGAACCTTGAACACCGCGACGACGTGATCGGTGTCATGCACGGCTTCGAGGTCGAGGAGGAGCGGGGGAAACCCCAGGGCGCGGAGGCCCGCCGCGGCGAAGATCGCCGCCTCGAGACAGTGCGCCGTCCGCTCGTGCAGGACGCGTCGGGGCGACCATGCGGTCGTACCCAGGTGGTACGGCATCTCGTCAAGGAACTGTTGGACGCCGTACGGTGTCTTGAGCGCGCGCAGCCTACGCAATTCCGCGGGCGTGAAATCATTCACACGGAACATTCTTGTGGATAAGACGAGACGCCGGAGCATCGACGTCGTCCTTGCCGAAGCGCAAGCGCGGCTGCGGCGCCTCTCGCGGGTCGACGGTGCGGTCCCCGGCGCCCTCCGCATACCCCTCAGCGTCCTGGAGTGGCGCGTCGACCCAGCTTCCGAGACGCACAGCGCGGAGCTGACCGGTCGCGAAGAGCGACTCATCCTCATCTGCCGCGATGGGTACTCCTCGAGTCTCGCCGCGGTTCGTTTGCACGAGCTCGGGTTCACCGGTACGACGGATGTGATCGGCGGCTTCGGCGCGTGGGTCGCAGCGGGTCTTCCCGTGGAGAGATGACCGCGCGACCAGGGGTCGGGTTACCGGGGACCGTGACGATGCGCGAGGCGGAGCGGCTCGCGGCCGAGGCGGAGGACGCCGGTGCCTCGAGCGTCTGGGTCACGGATGTGCGGCGTGAGCCCTATCTCACTTCGGCCGCCGCACTGCGCGCGACGACGCGTGTGACCGTCGGCACCGACGTAGCCGTCGCGTTTTCGCGTTCGCCCGCGGCGACGGCGCAGGCGGCGTGGGATCTCGCCGGATACGGAAACGGGCGATTTGTCCTCGGGCTGGGGAGCCAGGTTGGGCCGACGCTGCTCTCGCGCTTCGGTGTCGAGGCGGACCGTCCCGCCGCTCGCCTCCGCGACTACGTACACGCCGTGCGGGCGTGCTGGGACGCCTATCGGAATGGCCACGGCCGGTACGAGGGCGAGTTCTACGCGATCCGGCAGCCGGTCTTCTCACCGGGCTCCGACGATCCGTGGCCGGCCATCCCGCTCTACGTCGCCGGCGTGAATCCGGTCATGACGGCCGTGGCCGGCGAGGTCGCGGATGGCTTCGCGGCGCACATGTTCTGCACGCCGACGTATCTCGATCGGATCCTCCGGCCGGCGCTCGCACGCGGCGCGGCCCGCGCCAAGCGAGCCGCTCCTCCGGTGCTCATGCCGCTCGTCGTCGGGCGCGACCGCGCGTCACTCGCCCTCCAGATGACGACGTACACCGTGCCCGCGTATCGCCGGGTGCTCGACGAGTCGGGCCTCCGCGACGAGGCCGACGCGATCCTCGCGGCGATCGCGGATCGCCGTCGCACCGAGGCCGCGCGGATCATCGAAGATCGCTGCCTGGACCAGCTCGGCGTCGCGGTGCTCGACGATCTCCCCGAACGCATGCACCTCTGGACGGCCCACGCGGATGCCATCGGCCTGACCGTGCCCTGGTTCGGGCTGGACCAGAACGCGCAGGTCGCGCTGTTTCGCGACGTGCTGCGTGCGCTCGGACGGATGTAATCTTCGCCGGTGCCGTTCAAGAGCCAGGCGCAGAGACGCAAGTTCGCGGAGCTCCTGGTGAAGGGCGAGATCTCGAAAGAGACCTACGAAGAGTGGAACCGCGAGACGGGGAGAAAGAAGCTCCCCGAGCGCGCGAAGCCCAAAGCCAAGAAGAAGACGACCTCCCGCGCGAGTACCAAGACTCGCAAACCCAAGAGCCGAGCCCGCCCCTAGACCAACGCAGCACCCTGCGATACCAACCGCTAACTAGACTCTCGCCAAGTGGCCCGGATCATCGACCTTCTCGCGGCCGGGCGAACCTTCTCCTTTGAATTCTTTCCACCGAAGGACAGCGAGGAGCAGCGCCTCCTCACCCGGACGATCGCCGACCTGCAGCCGCTCCGACCGTCGTTCGTCTCGGTCACCTACCGCGGCGGGCGCATCTCGCGCGAGCGAACCACGCGCGTTGTCGTCGACCTTCTGCGAACGACCGATCTCACGCCGATGCCCCATCTAACGTGCGTGGCGCACCCGCGCTTCGAGCTCGGCGAGATCATCGGCGGCTTTCGCGCCGCCGGACTCGAGAACCTGCTCGCGCTCGGCGGCGATCCGCTTCCCGAGGAGGAGTCGTACAAGGAGCTCGCCTACGCCTCCGAGCTTGTGGAGCTGGGACGCCGGCTTGGCTTCCAGTCGATCGGAGTAGCGGCTCACCCGGCCGGACATCCACGCTCACCGGACCTCGTTTCGGACCGGCGATACCTCGCCGCGAAGATGACTCTGGCCGACTTCGCGATCACGCAATTCTTTTTCAAGGTGGAGGAGTACCAGCGCCTTCGCGATCAGATGGCCGCGCTCGGGATCACGAAGCCGATCGTCGCCGGCATCATGCCGATCACCTCGCTCGCATCGGTCCAGCGGATGGCCCAGCTATCCGGGTATGCGGTGCCCGACGACATCGTCGAGCGCGTCGAAGCGGGCGGCAGCGATCGTGAGGAGATCCGCAAGCGCGGCATCGCAGTCGCCACGGAGCTCTGCCGGGACCTCCTCGACGCTGATGTGCCGGGGTTGCATTTCTACACGCTGAACTTCTCAAAGGCGACGCGCGAGATCTACACGAACCTCGGGCTGGCGGTCTAGCTAAGCGGCGCGCTGGGGAACGGCGATGGCCTGGCGAAGGAACGCGATGCTCGCCTCGGCGAGATCGCGGCGTCGCGCATCGACGGTGATCGCGTGACCCGTCCCCTCGAGGTACAGCGTGGTCACCGGCCCGCCGAGGCGCGCGGCGAGATCGCGCGCGTACTGGACCGGCACGAGCCGGTCGGATAGGGCGTGCGCGACGAGCGCCGGGCAGCGGATCTCGCCGAGGCGCCGGCGCACAAGGCCGATCCCGTGGATGAGCTCGGCGACCGCACGGACCGGAGCGGGGTCGTAGCACTTGGCGCCCGCGTTCAGGTCGACGAGGTCGCTCGCGGGGGACGGCACCTGCTTGATCACGCGCCAGACGTACGGCGCGAGGTAGGCGATCGGGTTTCCCATACCGAGTGCGGTCGCGCACAAGAGGACCGCGCGCGGCTTGCGACGGAGGGCGATGTCGAGCGTCATCGTCGCGCCGGCGGAGAGGCCGCCGACGATCACGTCCTCATGATCCCGTGCCAGGTCGTCATAAGCGTCGAGGGCCGCAGACATCCAGTCTTCCCAGCACAGCGAGAACATGTCCGAGGGACGCGTGCCGCGTCCGGGAAGTAGCGGGGCGGTCACCGTGTATCCGTCCGCGACAAGCGCGTCCTTCATGTAGTGCATGTCGACGGGTGTCCCGGTGAGGCCATGGAGGAGCAGGACCGCCGCATCGCGGCGGCCCGGCGAAACCGAACGGCCAGGCCCGCGCATGGCGGTTATCCACGCACGCAGCGTGCCTAAACCATGGCGGGCCGTAGGGGCGGTATTGAGCAATCCTTAGGGTGTTCTACGGGCTCTCAATCGGTGGTCATCCCCCCGAATGGGGGAGGGTGCGAGGGCACGCCAGTTGCAATTCTTGACCCATGCGGGTGCAAGTAGCCCCGTGCGAGCGATACCGCCTCCGCGTCACGACTTGGGGCTCCTCTCCCCGGGAGAGCGGCGCAGCACCCCATGCCGTGGTTCTTCCAGGAATCTCCGCCGATTGGCGCGCGCTCGCGCCACAGATCCGGGCGCTCCGGCGGCTCGGTTGGACCGTCCACGTCATCGATCTCCCCGGGTTCGCCCTGCGGCCGGCGCTCAAAGCGTCGGACGCCAACGTCGTGCAGCTCGCCGACTACGTGGCGCGTGTGGTCACGGGTCTTGGGATCCCGCCTGCGCTTCTCCTGGGCCACTCGCTCGGCGGCGGCGTCGCGATGCACCTCGCGATGCGCCACCCGGAGCTCGTCCGGGGCTTGGTGCTGATCGCGCCGGTCGGACTCGGCGTTTCGCTGCACTGGATCTACAAGCTCTACTGCGTACCGCTGCTCGGACGCGCGCTCCTGCGACCGAGCGTGCTGCGGGCCTCATCGATCCGTCGATTCCTCGTTGGCAGCGGTCGACGGAACGATGAGCGATTCATCGCAAGGCTCGTGCGTCACGGCGCGCGCTCGCGTTCGCGCGCTCTCTCCGCGCGCGCGATCATCTGGGCCAACCAGCCGCGGCGCTGGCGCAAGGCGCGAGCGCTGCTGCCGGGCGGCGAGCAGCTCGGTATCCGGATCGATGGGCCGCTCACGAAGCTGAGCAAGATCCCCACGCTCGTTCTCTGGGGCGACGAGGATCGCGTCATCTCCGCGACCGACGCGCGGCGCTGCAAGGAGCTGCCACTCGCGCAGGTGCGGATCGCGCACGGTGTCGGCCACTCTCTGCCGCTCGAGGTCGCAGAGTGGGCGAACGATCACATCGCCAAGTTCGTCGCAGGTCTTTTGACCACCGAGCTGCGAGCCGCTTGACCCCGGCGCTAGCGGCGCTCCGATCGCCACGCGGCGATCCGCTCGAACACGCTGCCGTCGTCCATCGCGATCGCGCGCCTGTTGCGCTCGGCGACGAGCCGCGCGGTGCGCGCGGCGCGCTCAGCGAGCCGGCGCCGTTCGGGAATTCGGCGCGCCCGCTCGGCCAGCACGCGCGCGACGTGCGTGTGTGCGAGCGCCTCGGTGATCCGCTCGGCGTGGAGGAGTATCGGTCCGAGGTCCTCGTCGACGAGCGGCGCACCGCGCAAGACGCTCAGTCCCTTCCGCCGAACGACGCGCGTGACGAGCGAACGCAGGGCCGCGACGATCTGGCCGCGGGCCGCGGCGAAATCCGACCCGACTCGGCCCTCGAAGGAAGCCTTCGCGAGTAACGCGCTTGGCCCGCCTCGAAGGAGTGATCTCTTGCGCTGCATCGTCCTCTTCGTCAGGTCGCGGATCGCCATGAGTGACTGGATCTGTGAAGTTCCTTCATAGATCGGGGTGATGAGGCTGTCGCGCATGTAGCGCCCGACGTCGTACTCGTCGACGACGCCGACGCCGCCGTGTATTTGCAGCGCGAGCCGGCACACACGCACGGCCCCTTCGGTGCCGTACCACTTCACGAGCGGCGTGAGCTCGCGCAGGTCGCGGGCCGCCTGCTCGTGGTGGGCGAACAGCACGAGGTCCTGCAGCACCGCTGCCGTGTATGCGAGCGCTCGCGCACCCGTGACGGTCGTCTCCATGTCCAGGAGCATCTCGGCGACCATCGGGTGCTCGCGTATCGGCTTGCCCATCTGGACCCGCTGCGCCGCGTACTCGGACGCCTTCTCGAGCGCGGCCGTCGCGACGCCGATGCCCTGGATACCGACGCCGAGTCGCGATTCGTTCATGAACGTCAGGATCTGCTTCCACCCGTCGCCCGGCTTGCCCAGGGGCGTCGCGCGCGTCCCGTCGAAGAGGAGCGCGCACGTCGGCGACGCGCGGATCACGAACTTGTGCTCGGCGCGCTCCACGACGTAGTTGTCGCCCTCGCGGTCAGCGATGAACATGCCCAGACCATCGAGACCGGTCGAGCCGGCTGTCGATCGCGCGAGCACGATCACGAGGTCGCCCTGCCCGGCCGAGATGAACTGCTTGCGACCTTGCAGGATCCAGCACCCGTCCTGCCGCGGTGTCGCGGTCGTCGTGAGGCGGCCGACGTCGGAGCCGGCCTGCGGCTCGGTCATCGCGACCGCGCCCATGATCTCGCCCTTCGCGAGCGGCGGCAGATAGCGCGCCTTCTGCTCCTCGGTGCCGAACCGGTAGATGAGCGCTGCGGGCGAGTTCCATCCGATGCCGTGCTGCACCTGCGTCGAGAGGTCCGCCCTCGCGAGCATCTCGCCGATCATCATCGTCACGGTGAAGGGCAGTCCGGCTCCGCCGAAGTCCGCGGGCACCGAAGGCGATGCGAGTCCGAGCTCGGCGAGACCTCGCAGGTTTTCAGTCATCGGCTCGTTCATGCGGACGACGCCGTTCTCTCGGATGACCCCGATCCGGTCGACCTCCGCCGCGCGCGGCGCGATCTCCGTCGCGATGTACCGGCCGGCGAGGTCGAGAACCTCGCGCCACGTCGACACGGTCCCGGCCACGTCCGCGCCGGGGCCCTCGACGGCCGCGACGACGCTGGGCCATGGGATCACCTTGTCGAAGACCTCGACGAGGTCGGGATTTCCGGTGAAGAAGTTCGCGGCGGTCACAGGGTGAAGAACGGCCGGCGTGATCGGAGCGATTCCGTCGGCGCGAGGCGATCTCCACGCGCCGCGGCCAGGCGCTCGAGTGCGGTCACGATCTGCTGACGCCGGGCGTCCGCGTACCGGAACGGTCCGCCGAGGAAGGGCGGGAACCCGAGACCGAGAACGGCGCCAAGGTCGCCTTCGCCCGGCGAACGCAGGACCCCTTCGTCGAGGCAGCGGATGGCCTCGTTCACGAACGTCAGGGTGAGCCGCTCCGCGATGTCGCCTGCGCCGGGATGGGTCGGCGCGCCGAGAAGCTCTCGCACGCGCGTATTCGGCGTGCGCCGCCGCCCGTCATAGCGGTAGAAGCCGCCGCCCTTGTGCTTGCCCTTGAAGCCTTCGGCCACGAGCGCGCTCACGATCGTCGGCGCGGCCATGCCGCGCGCCTTCGCGACCGTCTCGCCGGCGTGACCGGCGACCTCCAGGCCGACCTCATCGACGAGCTGCAGCGGGCCGACCGGCCACCCGAACGCCGTCATGGCCCGGTCGATCGCCTCGATGGAATCGCCCTCGGCGAGCATCGTGAAGGCCTCGCCGATCATCGTCGACAGCACGCGCGTGGTGTAAAAGCCCGGGCCGTCGCCGACGACGATCGCCGTCTTGCCCATCGCGATCGCCGCGGCCACAGCGGTCGCGACGGCATCGGCATCGGCGCCCGCCGGCCGGATGACTTCGATGAGGGGCATCTTGTGCACGGGCGAGAAGAAATGCATGCCGACGATCCGTTCAGGCGTACGCGCCTCGCGCGCGATCTCCGCGATCGGGAGGGCGGAGGTGTTCGACGCGATGACGGCCTCCGGCCGCAGGATCTGCTCGAGCTCGCCGATCACCCGCCGCTTGGTCGCGATGTCTTCGAACACCGCCTCGATGACGAGATCGGCGCTGCGGAATCCCGCCAGATCCGGTCCGCCGGTGACTCGCCCGATGATGCGCGCCGCCTCGCGACGCTCGAACACGCCCTTCTTCGCGGCGTCCGTCGTGAGCTCGCGGATCGTCGAGAGGCCCTTCGCGACGGCTGCGGCATCGCGGTCGCGGGCGCGCACGCGAAGGCCGGATGAAGCCGCGGCCTGGGCGATGCCGGACCCCATGAAGCCGAGACCGACGATGCCGACGTTCGCGATCGGGCGCGGCTTCCCCAGTCCTTCGAGCGCGGCCTTGCGCTGCCGCAGCGTGAGCATGACGAGCGCGGTCAGGCTGTGACCGGTCTCTCCGACGGCGAGGTCGCCGAACGAGTGCGCCTCGACGTCGAGGCCCGCGGCCATGCCCTTCGCGAGGCCGATCGCGACCGCGTCGATCGCCGCGAGCGGCGCGGGATACCGGCCCCGCGTCTCCGCGAGCGTCCGCGAACGCGCCCGCCGCAGCGCGAAGGCGCGCGCCGGCCGGAAATGGGTGGCGGCCCGCTCGACGGCGGTCGCGCCGCCTCTGGGCTTTCGCTTCTTGTCTCGTCGCGCGTGATCGATCGCCGCCTGAAGGAGGACGGCCGGATGGACGACCTCGTCGATGACGCCCGCGCGCAGCGCGCGTTTTGGTGTGAGCTGCCGCGCCGTGAGGATCATGTCGAGCGCACGCGGAAGGCCGATGAGCCGAGGCAGGCGCTGCGTGCCGCCGGCCGCCGGAATGAGCCCGAGGCGTGTCTCGGTCAGGCCAACGCGTACGTTCGGGGCGTCCGCGGCGATTCGCGTGTCGCATGCGAGCGCGATCTCCAGGCCGCCGCCGAGCGCCGGGCCGTTGATCGCCGCGACGGTCACGAACGGGAGCGCAGCGAGATCGTTGAGCACGCGCTGCATCGAGCGACTCGCCTTCTCGATGTCGCTCTGCGCTGTGCCTCCTCGGAGGAGCGACAGGTCGGCACCCGCGACGTATTGACCCTTCTTGCCGCTCGCGATGACGAGACCCCGCGGGCTCGCCGCGCGTGCCGCGGCGATCGCCGCGGCGAAGTCTTCCATGAGCCGGACGTCGATCGCGTTCACCGGGTCGTCCGGACGATCGATCACGATCCGCGCGACACCCGATGCATCGGCCGGAACGAACGTGACGGACGGGCGGGGGCTCGGTGTGACGGGGATGACTCGTTCGGCGGTCAACGATGAGGCGATCACGCGGCGCGCTCGAGGATGATCGCGGCGCCGTTACCGCCCGCCGCGCACGCGGTCGCGAGCCCGTACCGCGCTCCGCGCCGGCGCATCTCGTGGGCGAGGGTCAGCACGATGCGCGCGCCGGTGGCGCCGAATGGATGGCCGAGCGCGATGGAACCGCCCATGACGTTCAGCTTCTCAACGGGTACGCGGCCCACGCCGTTCTGTTCCAAAACGGTGAGCGTCGAGAGCACTTGCGCCGCGAATGCCTCATGCATCTCGAAGAGATCGATGTCGTCGAGGGTAAGGCCTGCGCGGCTGAGCGCGATCGGGATCGCGTACGCCGGCGCGATCAGCAGCTGGTCGGACGGGTCGACCGCGGCGTATGCGTAGCTGCGCACCGACGCCAGTGCCTCGAGCCCGAGCGCTCGCGCGCGCGCTTCGCTCGCAAGAACGACCGCCGCCGCGCCGTCCGTCAGCGGGCTCGCGTTTCCGGCGGTGATCGTTCCGTGCTCACGGTCGAAGACCGGGCGGAGCGACGCGAGCTTCTCCAGCGTCGAGTCGCGGCGGATGTGGTTGTCGGCGGTTATCGCGTGGCCGTCGAGGTACACGGGGCCGACCTCCTTGGCGAGACGTCCGTCGTCCCATCCGGCCGCGGCAAGACGATGGCTCCGGAGGGCCCACGCGTCCTGGCTCTCCCGGGAGATGGCGTTCATGGCGGCCATGCGCTCGGCCGATTCGCCCATGGTCAGCCCGGTGGAGGTCTCGCGGATCCCCGGTGCGACCGGTGCGATGTCGGAGGCGCGGACATCTGCAAGGCTTCGCGCCTTCGCCGGCAGGCTCTTGGCCTGCGACGCCGCGATGAGCGCCCGCGCGAGGCGCGGCGTCAGCGTGAGCGGGACGTTGGTGAGCGACTCGCTCCCGCCCGCGACGATCACGTCGGCGTTTCCCCCGGCGATGTGATCGGCCGCGCTGGTGATGGCCACGCACGCCGAGGCGCAGGCGAGCCCGACGGTGAAGGCGGGGATCCGCGTCGGCATCGAGAGAGACAGGACCACCTCGCGTGCGAGGTTGTGATAAGCGACGGGCCGCGCGACATTTCCGAAGATCACCTCGTCGACCTGCCCCGGATCGAGCTCCGTCCGCGCGAGGGCCTCGGACGTCGCCGCCTTGGCGAGGTCGAGCACGTCGAGATCGGCGAACGCCGTCCCGGCTTTGACAAACGGAGTCCGCGCCCCGCCGAGTATCAACACACGCGGCATTGCGCTTGCATGGCTAGCGATCAAGCGAGTTTCGACGTTATGAGCATGATGCAGTCGGCAGGCCAATGGGAAGCGGCATATGACCGTGGGGTCCCCAGGCGCCTGACCTATCCCAGGTTGCCACTTCAGGCCCTCCTCGAACAGACCGCCCGCGAGCACCCGGACAGCCCCGCAACCGTATTTGGTGGTGCCGTCGGCGGCCGCTGCATCGACGCGGCCATGACCTACCGGGATATCGACGACCTCGCCGATAGGTTCGCCGCCGGCCTCCAGCAGCTCGGTGTGCGGAAGGGCGACCGGGTCGCGCTCGTCCTTCCCAACTGCCCGCAGTTCGTCTACGCGTTCTTTGGCGCCCTGAAGGCCGGTGCGGTCGTCGTTCCGACGAACCCGCTCTACACCGTCCGCGAGCTTCACAACCAACTCGCCGATTCGGGCGCGCGTGTGGTCGTCGTCCTGTCGCGCCTGTACCCGCAGGTCGCGGAGGCGGCAGCGGGAACCGGTATCGAACGGATCGTGGTCACGAACGTGAAGGAGCACTTCCCCTTCGCGCTCCGCGCTCTCTTCACTCTTGCTCGGGAGCGCAAGGAGGGTCATCGCGTCGACATCTCCGGCGACCCCCGTGCGGTGTGGCTCAAGGACGTGCTGATCGACCCGGCGTCGCGCGTCCCGGTCGACGTCGCGCCCGAGGATCTGGCCCTTCTCCAGTACACCGGCGGCACGACCGGCGTCCCGAAGGGCGCGATGCTGTCGCATCGGGCGCTCGTCGCCAACGTCCTGCAGTGCAAGGCGTGGCACGCGTCCGTCCAGCCCGGAGACCGGATCCTCGCGATCATGCCCTTCTTCCACGTGTACGGCCTGACCGTCGTGATGAACCTCGCCGTCCTGAACTCGA
>DASPWX010000063.1:0-4839 GCA_035637615.1 Bathyarchaeia archaeon
GCCGATTCGAGGTCGAAGTTTTCCTGTCCGATATCGCCCTGCAGACCGAGGAAGGCATCGAGCGCGCGCGCGAACTCCGTGCCGCCCTCGAGACGAGCGAGCTCGACGACAGAGCGCTCGCCTTCGCCCAATGCCGTCGCAATCGCGGGCCAGCGGCGCGTGCGTTCCGTCAGTTCGTGTAGATCGTGCTCGAGCCGCTGCAACGTCGGCGCCCGACCCTGCGTGATCGCGAGCGCCTCCGCGCCGTTTCCGCCGACGAGCTGTTCGTAGGCCTGCGCGAGCTCTTCCATCACGGGATATGCCGACCCCGTGACGATGAAGTGGATGGTCCAGATGCGATTCACGCGGCGCCACATTTCGAGCCACGCCTCAGCCGCCTGATCGCCGGACATCCCTGCGGGAGCGAGCCCGCGCATCCACGCGTAGTGCTGGTGAAGCTCGGGGAGGAGCTCGTCGTCCCATTGGCGCCGGAGCGTGCGTGCGAACGCGCGCCGGAAATTCACCGCGCGCGTGAGCTCTTCGGCCATGCGGGCCTCGGGCACCAGCGGTTTCTCGCTCACGTAGAAGCGACCGTTGAACGCCCGATGGCGGACGAGGAGAGGAAAACGGATCTCGACGAATCGCTTTTGAATTCCGTAGTCGGGTCCATTGGTCAAGAATTCGCACGACAGCGGCGCGAACACCCGATCGAAATGCGAGTCCTCTCGTTCCCACGTCAGCTTCGCATCCTCGGGGTCATCCCATGTGACCGGGAATTCGTCGGCGAGGGTCGTGATCGCACGGCACTGGAGAAGGTGCAGCTCGCCGTCGCGTAGCGCGCACTCGATATCGACCGGTCCGCCCATGACCGTCTCGAGCTGGATCGCAAGGCGGGCGATCGCGGCGATATCGCCGTCGGAGACCGCGCCGCCATCGACGCACGCCCGGGACGTGATGACGAGGTCGCGCTTGCGCACGGTGTAGCTATCCGGGGTGATCGTGCCTGAGGCGATCGCGTCACCGAGCCCGCGCGCGGCGTTCACGACGACGACGTCGCGGGCGCCGCTCACCGGATCCGCGCTGAAGGCGATGGCCGAGGCGTCGGCCGGAACCATGAGCTGCACGAGCACCGCGATCCGCGGCGCTCCGGCGATGCCGCGTTGCTTCCGGTACGCCGCCGCGCGCTCGGAATACACCGAGCGCCAGCACTCGAGAAGCGCGTCGACGATCGGGTCGACGCCGGCGACGTCGAGCACCGTGTCGTGTTGTCCGGCGAACGACGCGTCGCCCGAGTCCTCGCCGATGGCCGACGACCGCACGGCGACTCTCGGCTCGCGCTCGCCGACGCGACGGGCGAGGTCGGCGTAGGACGCGGCGACCAGCTCGCGGAGCCGCGCGCGGGCCGGGATGTCGCCGTCGAGGGCGTGGCGGAGCTCGTCGAACGCCGACACGTCGAGGCAGAAGCCCGGCGGCACCCGGAAGGATGTCGCGAGGCGGCCGAGATTGGCGGTCTTGCCGCCGACCGTCGTCGCGTCGAGGGAGGAGGGTTCACCCAGCCAGGCGACTTGCATGGCGCGCGAGTCTAGGTGTATCTCGTCGGGTATTCGCGGCTTGCGCGTCGCCATCGGCGCCCTGGGGCTTGTTGTCCTTCTCGTCGTCTTCTTTTTTAGCTTGGGCGCAGCCTGGCTCCGATCGCTGCACCCGAGCCTCGATTCGCTTGCGCGGCTGCCGGAGGCGTCGCTTGCCCCGGCCGGAGCGGTCTTCGTCCGTCAGGAGCGATCGTTGTCGGGGGGACCGTATCCCTATCTTCTGATGCACTACGAGACGGCCATCCCGCCAAAGCTGGTCCTGCTCTATTACGAGACTTGGCTCATCCAGCGCGGCTGGTCGGTGAGCGTTCAAATACCCCCGGCGCCGGAAGATGAGATCTCCGCGTGTCGGGGCGATTCAGGTTTTGCCCTGTTCATCGATCCCGCGACGACCACGGACCTCACGAAGTTCTACGTGCAGCTCAGTCCGGTCCTGATCTTCGGCTGCGGCGTCCGCGGTCCGCCGTCACCAGAGCCCATCGCGTTCGTCGTGGTCGCGTCCTTTACGGCCTTCATGCTCGTGGCCCAGATCGCGCGTCTGCGCGGACGTGCGCGGCGTGGGCCGACAGAGATGAGCGACCAGGGCATCGCGCAGTGGTCCGCCATGTTCTTCTGGGTCCCGTACCTCGTCGTCGCGCTCCGACTGGGGCCGGAGCTCGACGTTCCCGAATGGTTACGGTGGCTCGGCCTCTTCCTGACCGTTGCGGGGATCGTCTTCGCGATACGCGCGGTCCTCGTTCTGGGACGCCACTACGACCTCGAGCTGGAGATCCATGCGGACCACGAGCTTGTTCGCCGCGGGCCCTATCGACTGGTGCGCCATCCGGTCTACACAGGCCTCGCCGTGCATCTGCTCGGTGCCTGCATCGCCACGGGGAACGGCATTCTCATCGTCGGGACGCTGGTTGTGATCCTTCCGGTGTTCTATCTCCGCGTGAGGAGCGAGGAGCGCCTGCTCCGCGAGCGCTTCGGCGCCGCGTACGACGAGTACGCGCGCCAGGTCGGGATGCTTGTGCCCCTGCTCTAGCCTGTGCCTCTAGCCGTGCCGCGCGAAACTTCTCGCTTGCTCGGTCGGGTAAGGTGACGGAAGGCATCGCGCGGGAGGCGTCTCGGGCGTGGAGGCGGCGCAGGACCGGCTTCTCGATCTTTCTCTCCGTCTACTGCGGCCGGACTGGCCCTGGCCGGTGCGGTACGGCCTCGCGGTGGTCTTCACGCTCGCGGTCGCCGGGCTGAAGCTCGCGATCCCCGCATTCGGCACCCCCGGCCCCGACCTCTTCCTCACCATCCCGGTCGCGGCGAGCGCGGTCCTCGCCGGACTAGGCCCGGCTCTCGTCGCGATCATCGGGACCACGCTCATCGCGGCGTACTTCACCCCGCCTGCCGGCTTCGCGTTTTCGCTGAACGGAAACGGCCTCGATGTGATCGGCTTCTTCTTCGAGGGTCTTGTAATCGCGATCCTTGGCGCCGCCGTCCGCGCCGCGTTCACGCGAACGGCGGAGAGCCTTCGTCGTCGCGAGCAGCTTGAGCAGGAGCGGACCGCATTGATCGCGACCGTGAATCACGAGCTGCGGAACCCGCTCGCCTCGCTCTCGGGTCATCTGCAGCTCGCGTCGCGGTACGCCGCGCGCGAGGACATGCGGGACCGCGTTCCGGCCTCCATCGATGAGGCCAAGCGCCAGGTCGGCCGTCTCGTTCGGCTTGCGGATGACCTGCAGGTGATCTCAACGAGGGTCGCCGATTTCCGTGTCGAGCCCGAGGCGTTCGACGTGGTCGCGGCCGCCCGTGCCGCCGCGCAACGCGTGCAGGCTCTCGACTCCGATCGCCCGATCACGGTGAACGCACCGGCCGCGGCGGTCATGGTGCGGGCCGATCCCGCCCGGCTCGATCAGATCTTCGACAACCTTCTGAAGAACGCCATCGCCTACAGCCCGCGCGCGTCCGCGATAGAGATCACGGCCGCTGCCGAAGCCGGTCACGCCGTCATCCGGGTGCGCGATCACGGTCCGGGGATCGGCTTTCTGGACCGAGAGCGGATATTCGGGCGCTTCGTCCGCGGCGCCGCGGCCGCGGATCACCCCGGCATGGGGATCGGGTTGTACGTCAGCAGGGCGATCGCGACGCGCATGGAGGGCCGCCTCTTCGTCGAGGACAGCTCGCCTGCCGGATCGATCTTCGCGGTGGAGCTGCCGCTCGCCGAATGGTCAGACGCTGACGGGGATGGCGATCGCTCCGTCGGGCGCGGCGACGGCATCCGGATGGAAGATCGAAGCGAGGAGCTCGACGCCGTCCACAAGGCGCGGACCCGGACGGCTGAAGAACGCCGCGCCGTCGACCCCGAGGACGCGGGCGTCGCCGACTGACTCACCCAGGCGGACTGCTTCCGTCGCCGCACGCTCGGCATCCCAGCCGCAGGGCATCGCGATCACGATCTCGGGGCGGGCCGCGAGGACGTCGGCCCAGCCGATCTCTCGCGATCGTGCACCGGCCGTTCCCAGAACGTCCTCGCCACCCGCGATGCGGACCTGCTCGGGTACCCAGTGGCCGGCGTTGAACAGTGGATCCAGCCATTCGAGGCAAGCCACGCGTGGGCGCGCACGTCCGGTGACCCGCGCTTCGACCGCGGCGAGCCGAGACTCGAGACCGTGGATCAGACGCTCGGCCTCGCCGTCGCGCCCAAGGGCCGCACCGATCCGCCGGACGTCTTCGAACATCCCGTCGATGCTCGACGCATCCAATGAGACAACCTGCGGCGTGCGCGGAAGATGCGCCGGAATGCGATCCAGCGTGATCGCGCACACCGCGCACAGCGTCTGCCCGAGGATCACGTCCGGCCGCGCGTCGCGAAGCGCCTGCTCGTCGAGATGAAAGGTGCTTTCGCCGCGCGATCCCGCTTCGCGGACCCGACGGTCGATCTCGCGCGCGCTCGCCCCTCGCGGAATCGTCGAGCGGGTCACCCGGGGCAGGACACGGACCGCCGGCGGGTAGTCGTCGTCGTGCGTGACCGCGACGAGCTCACTGGTCGCCCCGATCGCGTACACGATCTCGGTTGCCGCAGGTACGAGGGAGACGACGCGCACCGGTCCTAGGGTAGGCCGATGGACGATCTCATCGAGGAGGTCGCGCGGGAAACCGTGAAGATCTGGCCCGATCTCGCCGTCGGGACGCGGACCGCGCGGCCGAAGTCCTGGGGAGCCCTCGCTGGTCACGGCGTGACCGCGCTGCGCGCGCGCCTCGGCCGTCCGCTGAGTGACGACGAGCGTCGTGCGCTCTG
>DASPWX010000064.1:0-3025 GCA_035637615.1 Bathyarchaeia archaeon
TGAGGACCGCGCGATCGCCGAATCGCGCGAGCTCGCGCGCGGCGATGCCGAGCGCGGCGGGATCGCGATCGAGCCCGAGGAGCCGGCCGCTCGGCGCGGTTGCGTCGAGGATGGCGGCGGCGTGCCCGCCCCCACCGACCGTGCCGTCCAGATAGCGATCGCCTTCGCGGGGAGCAAGCTTGGCGAGTACTTCGGCCACGAGAACCGGCTCATGAACTCTTTCGATCCCATCGCTAAATCCCGAGGTCCCGGAGATCGTTCTCGACGCCGCTCTGGACTCGCGCGAGCTCTGCGCGCCACCGTCCCGGTTCCCAGACCTCGAGGTGGTCGGAGTTGCCGATGACGACGGCTTCGTTTCCGAGGGTTGCGTACTCGCGAAGGTGGGCGGGGATGACGACCCGCCCCTGGCCGTCCGGGTCCGCTTCATGGGCGCCGGCCAGGATGAAATGCCGGAAGCGCGACACGGCGGGATCCGTGCGCGGACGCTTGGCGATCTCCGAGTTGAGGTCGGACCATTGGTCGGACGGGAAAATGGCGAGGCATTCGCCTATCCACCGTGTCACGACCGCCCCTTCCTTGAAGCGGCTTCGGAACTTGGCCGGGATAGCGAGCCGACCCTTCTCGTCCAGCGAGTGGGCGAATTCGCCTGCGAAATAGCCTTCCAAGGTCCCTTCCGTACCCGGAGGACGGTTCCCCACCGTCCCCCACTACTCACCACGCAGCGGGCAAATTACACCCGGCCGAGCCACTGTCAATAGGGCGGAGACCAGCTGGAGGGACCGGATCGGTATCGCGGGACAGGGGCGATGGGGCGCTTTGTCTTCGGAACTTCGCGCTGGCCCCAACTCTGCAGGGCCCACTTGCACGCCAACGCTCTGTCCCAGAAACCAACGTGGTGGGGCCGTGTCGGCAGCGGGGCAATGCAGGAAGTCCTGACGGGCGACGAGCAGCTTCGCGCGCGACTCGAATTTGCGAGTCGTCTAGGTGCGCTTGCCGTTGAACCGCGCGACCTGACGGAGTTGTTCCGGGCTCTCTACGACGAGACCGCCCGCGTGATGGATGCGACCGTTTTCCTCTTCGCTCTGTACGACGATGCGAGCCAGACGGTTCAGGTCGTCCGGCAGATCGACGGCGGCGTCGAGCACGAGGGCGGCTCGTTTCCTCTCGGCAAAGGATTCACGAGCGAGGTCATCCGGACCGCGGCCCCGCAGCTCGTGAAGCGATGGTCCATCGAGGGCCCACCGGTGCGTCTGCTTTATGGCACGGAGGCCGGAGAGCTCGTCCGGCCCGAGTCCGCGGCGATCGTACCGATCCTCGGCGGCGATCGAGTACTCGGCGTGATCTCCACGCAGAGCTATCGGCCCGAGGCCTACGGGGATGCGGACATCCTGAGCCTCCGTGCAATCGCGACTCAAGCGGCGAATTCGATCAAGCGTCTTCGCACGACGGACCAGCTGGCGCTCGAGCACGAGCGGCACGCGATGCAGCTCGAGGCCGTTCTCGCCAGCATGAATGACGCCCTCCTTATCGTCGATGCCAGGGGGGCCATCGTGCGACTCAACCGCGCGGCTCGCGAGCTCCTCAGGCTCGATAGCGCGAGCCTCGTGCTGGGCCAGCCGTTCGAGCAGCAACGCCTCGCGCAATGGCCCAAAACGGCACGCGAGATCGCGACGGCCCTCGTCCCCGTCATCGACGGTCTCCGGTCTGGCACGAGCGTCGAGGGAGTCGAGATCGAGCTGAGCTCGGAAGAGCGGCGCGTGCTGAGCGTCGGTGCGTCGGCGTTGCAGTCGTCCAAGGGCTTGCAGGGTGGCGTCATCGTCCTTCATGACATCACCGGGCAGCGCGATCTGGAACGTGTCCGTGAAGACATCTTCGCGATGGCGTGGCACGACATGCAAACCCCGATCACCCTCATCAGGGGTCATGCCGAGCTCCTGCTGCGCCGACTCTCGTCGGGCAACCGGGAACCCCGGGCCTCCAGCTCGGCCGCCGCGATGATCGTCAAGCACGCCGACCGCCTTTCGGATCTCCTCACCACGCTGTTTGACATCCACTGTCTCGAAGCTGGACTTCTCTCGATGTCGCTCTGGCCCACCGATCTCAGCGCACTGGTGCGCGAGGTCGTGGAGGGCCTCCGCCCCACAGCCCGCCACAACATCGCGGTCTTCGCCAACCAGGCGGTGTTCGGCGAATGCGACGAGCGCCGCGTCCGGCAGGTCCTGATGAACCTGCTAGCGAACGCCCAGAAATACTCGCCCGAGGGCTCAACCGTGACCGTGTCGATCGCGGCTGACCAGCGCATCGCCACCGTCTCCATCCGCGATGAGGGGATCGGGCTCGACGAGGCCGACCTGACGCGTGTCTTCCACCGGGGATACCGCGCGGAATCGGCGCGACAGGTCACCGGCCGAGGTCTCGGCCTGTACTTCGGGCAGGGCCTCATCGAGGCGCACGGGGGCCGTATGTGGGCGGAGTCGGCGGGGCCCGGCCAAGGAAGCACATTCCACTTCGCTCTGCCCTTGCACCAGGAGCGCGAGGCCGGTCGACCGCTGGAGCGTCCCGCATGAGAAGCCTCCGCCTCATCAGCCTGAGCTGGGCGCTGATCCTCGTCACCATCGCGCTTGGGCCCACGGCACCGCCGGCGCGCGCGGAGTCATCTGATGTCTCCGCCAAGATCGATCCCGCACTCCGCTCGCGCATGCAGGCCCACCCTCTCGCTCTTCTTCCGGTGATCGTCGAGATGCAACCGCCGGCTCCCCCTTTCATCGCCGCTCCGAACGTTGATCGCGCCAACGAAGCGCTCGATCTCCTTCGGCTCAACGGGACCCCGGTCGCTGGACTGGCGCTCATCAATGCCGCCGCGGGATTTGCGAACGCCGCCGGCATCAACGCCATCAGCCTTGTACCGACCGTCGCGTACATCCACCACGACGCAACGGTCGCTCCGGCGAGCGAGGTCGCGGGCACCGATCGGACGTTGGCGCTCGACCCCGTACCGACGGCACCGCCACCTCCCCTGCCCACG
>DASPWX010000065.1:0-20242 GCA_035637615.1 Bathyarchaeia archaeon
GAACACGGGGCAGCTATCTGCCCGACGACTACGCGCCCCTCGAAGCCGCCGGCAAGCTCGAGCTCGTCGACGAGTCCGTTGAAATCCTTCCGGGCGTCCGCCTCGACCGCGTGCAGGGCCACACGCGCGGAACCCAGACCGTTCGTATCACCGATCGCGACACGACGCTCTTCTTCTCGAGCGACTTCATGCCGGATCGCCACCATCTGCCCCTGCCGTGGATCCCGGCGTTCGACCTCTTCCCGCTGGACACGCTCGCCGCCAAGAAGCTGATCCTGCGGCGCGCGATCGACGAACAGTGGGTCGTCGGTTTCACGCACGATCTGCCGCGGTTCGGCCGCATCTCTGAGGCCGAGGGCAAGCTCCGGTTCGACGAGGTGGATGGCTGACCGACCTACCTCGCACGGCGTCGACGATCGTCGTCGGCGGTGGCGTCGTGGGTGCCGCCGCCGCGTTCTTTCTCTGCGACCGCGGCGAGCGCGACGTGCTCGTCCTCGAACGCGACACGCTCGGCTCGGGCACGACGAAGGGCGGGCTCGGGGGCATCCGCCATCAGTTCGTCGACGAGCTCGACATACGCATATCGCAGCTGGCTACCGCGTTCTGGCGCAACTTTGAAGACCGCACCGGCTCGCGACATGATTTCGAGGAGCGCGGTTACCTGTTCATCGCCAACACCGAGGAGGGTGTCGCGCAGCTGCGCGATCCGATGCCGCTCTACGATCGCATGCGCGCGGCGGTGCGGATGGTGGATCGCATCGAGATCGCGGAGCTCGTTCCAGGGATCCGCACCGACGACGTTTTCGGCGGCCGGTTTGGCGCGCGCGACGGGTACGGCGACCCGCTTGCCGCGCTCGCCGGATTTGCGGCCGCGGCACAGCTCGACGGCGCGTCGTTCCGGGAGGGCGTCGCCGTCGAGTCCCTACTTCGGGAAGGCGATCGCGTCACCGGCGTGCGCACCGCCGGCGGCGACATTCGCGCCGAGCGCGTCCTCATCGCCACCGGGTGCTGGACGGCGGCGGTCGCAGCGACCGCGGCGGTACTGGTCCCGATCTGGCCCTACCGCCGCTCGATCATGCAGTCGGGTCCCGTCCCGCGGCTCGCGCGCATTCCGCTGACCATCGAGTGGGAGTCGGGCTTCCATTTTCGACCAACCGGCGCCGCGCAGCGCTTCGCGATGCCGAACCTCACCACGGATGGCAAGGAAGAGAAGGGACCGACCGAGGCGCCGTCTGCGTATCCGGGCGAGTTCGCGCCGCTGGAAGTCCCCGCGTCGCTCGAACCGTGGGTGCGTGCCCGCGCGGCGTGGCGCCATCCGGCTTTCGCGGATCTGCGGATCGTGGATTCGTGGTCTTGCTATTACGAGATGACCCCGGACGACCACCCGATCGTCGGCGCCGTGCCCGGCGTTACCGGCCTCTACATCGCGGCCGGTTTCAGCGGCCACGGGTTCATGCACGCGCCGGCGACGGCTCAGCTCGTCGTCGAGGAGATGCTCGACGGCCGCGCGCACACGATCGACATCGGCGATCTGTCCCTCGAGCGCTTTGGGGCCGGCCGCCGTCCGTTCAAGGCGGCCGTGCTCTGAACGTCCGGGTCACGTCGCTCCTCGAGGGAGCGCGCTCGGCGACGGGCTACGCCGTCATCGTCGACGTCTTCCGCGCCTTTACGACCGCTGCGTTCTGCATCGCGGCAGGCGCACGTGAGATCGTGCTCGTCGGCGATCACGAGCAGGCACTCGTGATGAAGCGCGCGGATCCGACACTCTTCCTCAGCGGAGAGATCGGCGGCCGCCCCATTCCCGGTTTCGACGTCGGCAACTCGCCGTCGGCGATCGAGCGCCTCGATCTGGCAGGCCGGCGGGTCGTCCAGCGCACGAGCTCGGGAACGCAGGGTGTGGTCGCCGCGAGCGGCGCGCGAGCGATCGTGCTCGGAAGCTTCGTGATCGCGGCAGCGACCGTGCGGTATCTCCGCCAGCACGCGCAGGAGGTCACGGTCGTCGCCATGGGCCAGAACGCCGAGGAGGACGCCGACGAAGACCTGGCGTGCGCGCGCTACCTCGCCGCGTCGCTCGGCGACGCGCGGCCGCCGATCCCGACGGTGACGCTCCTCGCCGATCGCGGCGCGGAAGGCTGGCCCGACTGGTTCCCGCGACGCGACGCCGAGCTCGCGCTCGAGGTGGACCGCTTCACCTTTGCGCTCCCGGTCTCACGCGAGAACGGTCTCTTGATCGCGCGGCCCGAGTACCTCTAGCGGAAACGCCTCGCTCAGGCCCCCGCGGGCGAGAGCCGCAACGGCCCCGGCTCGTCGGTCGGAAGCCGGCGAATCGCGAACATCCGTCGCCCGTCGGGGCCATCCTCGTGATGAACGACGACCTTTTCACCGAAGCGCTCTTCGAATGCCGATCCGAACAGGGTTTCGCTCCAGCGCGTCGCGTTCCAGCCCGCACCTGCCGCGCCCATGAATCGCACCACGAACTCGCGGAGCTTCTCGGCCTCCACAGGGACGCCGACGCACACGATCTCGGTCCCGTCCGGCATACGCCAACTCACCATCCCAACCACCCCCGCCGAAAAACTATGTCGGATGACGCCATCCGGCATCCACCAAATCAATTAGATAAAACGGTGGTACGCCGCGACCGGAGCGCCCTCTCCCGCGGCTCGTTCAGACTGCGCTTGTGCGCACGAGCCGGCTCGAGGCATTCAGTGACGGGGTGTTCGCGATCGCGGCGACCCTGCTCGTGCTGGAGCTCCGCGTGCCGGCGGACACGACGGATCTTCCCGCCGCGCTCCTGCGACTGTGGCCGGCCTACGCGGCGTACCTCGTGAGCTTTCTCACCATCGGCATCATTTGGGTGAATCACCACACGCTCCTCGAGCACTGCACGCGCGTCGACCGGCGCTTCCTCTACCTGAACCTGTTGCTGCTGATCGCCGTGGGAATCGTCCCGTTCCCGACGTCACTGGTCGATCAGTACATCCTCTCCGAACGCGGCGCCACGGCCGCCCTCGTCGTCTACGGACTCGGTGCGATCCTCATCGCGCTCGCGTTCACCGGCATCTTTCTCTATGCGACGCAGGATCACCGGATCGTCGGCGACGCGGCGGAAGCTCGCCGCATCCGCCAGGAAGGCCGGCTCTTTCCGATCGGCCTTGCCACGTACGCGGTCGGCATTGCACTCGCGTTTGTCGCGCCGATCGCGAGCCTCGCGGTCTACGGCCTCACCGCGCTGTTCTATGCACTGCCGCAATTGCCGCTTCCGACGCGGGCGAGGAGTCACTAAACGCCGCGTGACACGTCGGAGACCCGACTGTGGCGAAGACGTGTAATCGCGCTCACCGTCGCCGGTGTTCTGGGCGTGTTCGCCGTCCTCCCTCATCCATTCGAGCACCTGGCGCAGTTCTTCGGAACCGGTGTCCTCATCGCCATCGCCGCCATCGCGGGCGCAGAGTTCGCGCCGCGCGTCGGTCTGGTGACGGCGATCATCGACGCTGCGCTCACCGGTCAGGCGTTCCTCACTCGGGCGCGCTCGGTTGTCGCGCTCGCGATCGGACTCGGAGTCGTCACGGCGCTCGCAGTCGTCGCGCTCGACGTCGTCGTCTTCGCGCCGCTGGTGCCGGAGACGAAGGCGCTACCCGCACGGCCGCTCTGGACGGGTGCGCTCGCCGCCCTGTACGGCGGGCTTGCCGAGGAGACCCTCTGGCGGTACGGCGCGATGTCGTTCCTCGTTTGGCTGTTCACGAAATTCGTCCGCGGGCGCACTGCGTATTGGACGGCGATCGTCGGCGCGTCGGTGGTGTTCGGCCTCGCGCATCTTCCGGCGACCGATGCACTCGTGCCACTGACCGCGTTGGTCGTGACGCGAACGATGATCCTCGTCGGCCTCGCGGGGGTCGCGTTCGGATGGCTCTACTGGCGCCGCGGGCTCGAGGCGGCGATGATCGCGCACGGCATCGCCACGCTGATCGTGCATGTGACGGTGCCCGCGATCGGCGTTTGACCCGGACTGATGCGCGTGAGCATCGACGCATTCATTTCACGTACTGCGGTGGAAAGTTGCCGGAGTCGGGCTGCCGCACCACAGATCCGGTAGCGTCGACCAGGAACGACCAGGTGTGCTCCAACTGTCCTGAATCGGGCTCCGCCGCGTAGTGAAACAGGCGTGCGTCCCAGGCTTCGATGAACTTCACGACGTACGTCGAGCCGCTTGTCTCCACCTCTGTGCGGCATGTACCAGGCACGACGATGCCTGGAGGGGCCCCACCACCCTGAATGTTGCAGGCCTCGGAGGCGACCGTCTTTGGGAATGACGCGAAGCCCCCGGGCGATTCCTGTACCGCGCGTATTGCGTCTTCAGCGCCTCGGCTGACCGGCGGGTTCGAAGGGAGCGGCGATCCGTTCGCGCCGGCGGTCCCCAGCGCCTGCGCGAATGCCGGGTCAAGCACGACGCTTGCGAGGGGATTCCCGCCAGTCCGGATCTCGAAGGGACTGCGCTGCGGATCCTGCCCGCTTCGAGCGGCGATGTTCGGATCGAAGCTCACGATCTCCCCGAACCAGCGCCCACCTGCCGAACCGTCGAACTTGAGCAGAAACACCGCGCTCCCGTCGACACGTGGCACGATCAACTCGCGCCGACCAGTGAAGCGGACGTTCTGCGCGTAGGTCGCGAGCAGCTCATGCGGCCCACGTCCGAGATCCCTCCAAAGCTCAACCTGCGCATCGCCGTTCTGCAGAGGAATCTGGACGATGAGATCTTGCGAGCGCGGGCGGAATACGACGTCGGGAAGGCCGCTCGTCGCCGTTCCCAACGGCGACGCGATGACAGTGCCGAACGTTGCCTGGTCGCGTGTTTCGAGGAGCGGGCAGCGCGCAGTGGTAAGGCCGACGCCCTTGCAGTCATTGTCGTAGGCGAGCACGACGGACCGCCCATACGGATCGGCCGCAGCGATGGTCGCCCCCGCTGGTACGGCGACCTTCGTCAGCCGGCCGGCACGGTAGGTGACGAACATGTTCTTGCCACCGTAGTAACCGCTGCCAGTGACGAGGTCGCGCTGCCGATCCCACGCATAGACCTCAGCCACGAGGCCATCGCCGCCGCTCTGCTCGAGCGCGGTCAGCTCGGTGACGTTCCGAGACGGCATGTCGATGGCGAACCAGCTCGTGTGAATCGTCGTGCCGGTGTTGCCCTGGCCGCCACGCCCGACAGGCGTCCGTGTCTCGGCGAGGAGTCCGGTGCCGTCGCTCGACCAGTGCACCGCCGAGGGGAACTCGGCCCCGGCCGTCAGCAAGGCCGGTCCCACTCCCGCACTCAGGTCGAGCGCATCGATGACGTGAAGTTCCCATTGACCGCTACCGCCCGGTGATCGATTCAGCCAGATCGCCGCATCGTGGCCGTTCGGGCTGACGGCGACCTGCGGGAGCGCGTTCGTGATCGTGAAAGGAGCGGTCTCCGTTGGCTCGCTTCGGACGAGCAGGGTATTCGCCGAGGTCGAGATGAGCCCGAAGCCGGCGCTCGGGGAAGCGCCCGCGAGCGCGAGGGGACCCGGCACGCCGCCCGTGCCCGTCTGAGACTCGTTCGGCGTTGCGTGGTGCGCGCGCCAGTCGGCTAATCCAAGACCAGCCGCGACCGCGACGACGACCATCAACACGGTCACCGGCAGGGTCGTCGCGCCAAACCGGAAGGCCCGATGCAGCCGGCGGGCACGAGGAGACTGCCGGCGAACGGCGACGATGCGTCGCGTGCTGGCCTCCGCGGCAAGCACCGCGCGGATCTGTCCTTCGAGATCGTCGGCGCGGTTCATGCGTCACCTCCGAGTGTTCGCCGAAGCTTGGCGAGGATCCGGCCGAGACGCGATCGCACCGTGCCAGCGGGGATCTCGAGCAGGGCCGCGGTTTCGTCGAGCGTGAGTCCGCGCCAGTAGTGGAGGACCACGAGCGCCCGGCTCTGTCGGTCGAGCCCGCGAAGAGCGGCTCGCAGGTCGATGAGCTCGGGCGAGGTGATCGGCTCACCCGTGAGTGCCACGGACTCGAGCCGCACCTCGCGTCGCCGTAGCTCCCATCGCTTGTGATCGAGGAAGCGCCGGAGGAGGATCGTTCGCGCCCACGCCGAGACAGCCGCGGGCTCTTGGAGCTGGCGGAGCCGCTCATGCACCCTGCTGAGCGTGTCGCCGACCAGGACGTCGGCCTCGGCCGAACCGGATGTCAGGGCGCTCGCGAACGGAAGCAGCTCAGCGGCGAGGCGATCAATGAGGCGACCGACCGCGTCCTGATCTCCGGCCAGAGCGGCTTCGATCAATGGATCGCGGCCACCAGCCGGCAAAGAGTCCCGCATCCTCATCTCCTAGACGCCGCCCGAGGCTGGTTAGTTCGCATCGTCTCGCTTCCGGCTGCCTTCTCTCATGACTTGTGGCTGCCTGGCCGGCGACCAAGCGCGCACACGGAGGCGGAATGGTTTTCAGAATCATCCGTCTCTATGGTCGGATGTGGCACATGCAGCGAGGCCAACGGTGGACATGATCGAGGCCGTTCGTCAGTTCTCGTTGCGGCTAGGGCGTGATCCGGTAGCACGCCGCGACGAAGCGTTCGGCGCTCTATTCGAAGCGCAGTTCGATCGCATATACGCCTTCGCGCGCTTCCGCACCGCGGACGAGGCGGCCGCCGAAGACATCGCCGCCGAGGTCTTCGCGCGCGCGTGGTCCAAGCTGCGCGATCCCGCAGACGTAGATGCCGCCACGGCGTGGTTGTTCACGACCGCGCGCCGGCTCGTGGTGGATCACTATCGGCGTCCCTCTGCAGAAGCCGTGGGATCGATGGCCGAATCCGCCCACCCGTCGAGCTCATCGCCGGAGGACGCGGCACTCTCGAGCGAGCGCCTCGCGGTGCTCGCTCGATGCATGTCCGGTCTCACCGACCGCGAGCGCGAGATCATCGGGCTGCGCTTCGTCGCGCGACTTCGCAATCGCGAGATTGGCTCGCTGGTCCGGACGAGTGAAGGCAACGTCGCAAAGATCCTGCATCGCGCCCTCCGCAAGCTGCGCGAGCGTCTGACTGCGGAGGGCTACGCGGCCAGTAACGGCCCGGAGGAATGATCAATTGACCGATGTGAACAGCAGCACCCTTGACGTCGCGCTGGACAACGTGATCGAGCGAATCTTGCGAGGCGACCGAGTCGACAAGGCTGAAGTCGATGAGGGTGAGCTAGAGGCAATCCGCTTCGTGGCCAACGCGGTGCCCGAGTTTCTGCCTGCACCGGGGACGCGCGAGCGCGCGCTGCGCTCGGTTCGGGAGCGACTGGCCGTGAGATCCAAGGCCCGAGCTTGGTGGCGGCTCGGTCCGATCACGCTGCCTGCACCGCGTTTTCGTGCCGTCCCCGTCGGGGTTGTGCTCCTCATCGCGGTGCTCGTCGGGGGCGCCTATGCGATCCCCGTTTTGCTGCCACAGGTGTTCGGCCTGAATGACCCTTCCGCTGTTGAGATCCTGCAAAGCGGGCGCGCCCAGGAGCTGCATCTGACCCGGACGGCTGCGGGGATCACCATCACGGCAGATCGGGCGTACGCCGATGCCCACAGAGTCGTGGTGCAGTTCACCGTCCAGAACCCTCCCGACGATCCGGGACAGCCTTCGAACTTTGGACAGAAGGTCAAATCCCCGCTCACTACAGGTGGGAGCGTGACGCTCACCGACAGCACGGGACACGTATACCGGCACATCCGGGGCGTCGAGAGCCCGCTGATCAGGGGGGCGAGCTGGAACGGGGAGCCACTCGTCGGTGTGTACAGCTTCGATTCATCGCAGATCCCCGCAGACGCCGAAACCGTTTCGTTCCAGCTGACGATCGCCGAGCTCCGCGGAGTTCCGGGCTCGGCGGGCGCCCTGCACGTCCCCGGCCCCTGGACCTTCGCGTTCGCAATTCCGGTCTCGCGATAGCGATCCGGGACCGCCAGGTGAGAAAAAACTAGGCGGCGCCCTCAGGGATGGGCTGGCTGCCTCCTGCCAGACGCCACGTGGCGAGGCGCACGCCCGCGAGGATGACGACACCGCCGACGAGCTGGAGCGGCTGCGGCCGGTCGCCAAGGAGAGCCACCGCCATCGCGAGTGTCAGGACCGGCACGAGGTAGGACGTCATCGCGGCGACCCCCGCGCCGACCCGGCGCACGACCCAGTAGAAGACGATGAAGCTGGCGACGGAACCCGCGAGGGCGAGATACAGGACGTTCAGCCACACCGCGATGGTCCAGGACGGGACATCGGCGTAACCGTTCTCGAGGAAACCGAGCGGGATGAGGAGCGCGGCCCCGACCGGCGCGGCGATCGTCACGATGGCGAGCGGCGAACGGGTCCGGAGCGCGATCGTCCCGAGCACCGTGTAGACCGCCCAGCAAACTGCGCCGAGAAGCATGAGGACATCGCCGACAAGGCGGCGGGTTGAGACCTCATCGCCGGTTTGCGCCGAGAGGATGACGACCGCGGCACCGATCGACGCGAGCGCGAAGCCGACGAGCTTCGTCGCAGTGATGCGTTCGCCGACGAACGACGCCGCGAGGGCCGTGAGGACGGGAATGGTCGTCGGGACGATGAGGGCGCCATCCGATGCGGGAGCCATCGTCAGGCCGACAAAGACCAACGCGTTGTACGCGAAGTAACCGAAGACTCCCGCGAGGACCACCGGCCAGAGACTCCCTCGGCCCAGATCGGTTCGCGCGGCGATCGCGATCGCGGCAAGAACGACCGCGGCGATGATGAAGCGCGCGGCGGAGATCTCGAGCGGCGGCGCGCTCGCGAGAGCGAGCTTGCCGGTGATCCACGAACCACTCCACGCCATCGCAACGCCGAAGGCGGCGAGCGGCGTCAGCAGCGATCGGGGCATGCGCGAACCATACGTGGCACGATGCCGCCGTGCTGCGTGTGCTCATCACCGGCATCACCGGTTTCGCGGGCAGTCATCTCGCCGAGCACCTCGTATCGCGCGGCGACGAGGTGCACGGCCTCGCGCACGAGCGCGCGCCCTTCGCAAATCTCGCGGCGGTCGAGGGTCGCGTGCGTATCCATGAAGGTGACATCACGCGGCTCGAGGACGTGGAGGGCGCGCTCGCGGGGTCGCGCGCGGACGCCATCGTGCATCTTGCCGGCATGGCTGTTCCCACCCTCGCGTCGTCCGATCCGGTCGCGGCCGTGCGCGTCAACGTCCTCGGCACAGCCGCCGTGCTCACCGCGCTCGAGCGGCATCCGAACACGCGACTCGTGCTGGCCTCCAGCGCCGACGTGTACGGTGCGCCCGACCGCATTCCGGTCGACGAGAACGCGCCGGTCCGGCCGGCCAACGTGTACTCGGCCACGAAGGTCGCGGCCGAAGCGCTCGCACGCGAGCTCGGGGCGCGTCATGGCGTGCCGGTCGTCATCCTGCGTCCGGCGAACCAGAACGGCCCGCGGCAACACCCCGGGCTCGCGGCTTCAGCGTTCGCGAAGCAGATCGCCGAGGCCGAAGCGGGCCTGACCGAGCCGGTCATAAAGCACGGTCGCCTCGACGCCGAGCGCGATTTCCTGGACGTCCGCGACATGGCGCGCGCCTATGCCGCCGCCCTCGACATCGACGAAAGCGGGACCTTCAACGTCGGGACGGGCCGCGCGGTCGCGATCGCCGAGATCCTCCAGACACTCATCGCGCTCGCCCGGATCCCGGTCCGGGCGGAGCTCGACCCATCGCGGGTTCGCGGCGGCGAACCCACGCGGATCGCCCTCGATGCCTCCCGTTTTCGCCAAAAGACCGGTTGGTCGCCCCGCATCGCGCTTGCCGACTCGCTCCGCGATACGCTCGATCACTGGCGTTCGTCCGTCCGGCAGGGAGCACGAGTGTGAACATCGTCTTTGGTACCGACGGCTGGCGCGCTCGCATCGCCGACGAATACACGTTCGACGCGGTGCGGGTCTGCGCGCAATCGGTCGCGGAGTGGGTGGTCAAGAACGGCGGCGCCGATCGCGGCATCGTGATCGGTTTCGATCGGCGCTTCGCCTCCGAGCATTTCGCGGCCGCCGCGGCCGAGGTCGTCGCGGCTCACGACGTGAACGTGCATCTCGCGACCGCGGCGGCGCCGACGCAGTCGTTCTCGTGGGCCACGATGCGCAAGAAGGCGAAGGCCGGGATCGTGATCACCGCGAGCCACAACCCGTGGACCGACAACGGTTTCAAGGTGAAGGCGGAGACCGGAGCGGCGGGCGGGCCGGCGATGCTGAAGGAGCTCGAGGCGATCATCCGCCCGCTCGAGGCGCATCCCGAGACCGTGCGCCGCATGCCCTTCGACGACGCGAAGAGGAAGGGGCGCATCGATGAGTTCGATCCGGCTCCCGACTACCTCGCGCACGTCGCCGAGCTCTTCGACCTCGAGGCGTTCCGCGCGGCGGGATACACGGTCGTGTGCGAGACCCTGTTCGGCAGCGCGAGCGGCTACTTTCCGAGGCTCATCGGCGGCGGAAAGACGAAGGTCGTCGAGCTCCACGCGGAGCGCAATCCGTACTTCGGCGGCGTGAATCCCGAGCCGATCCCGCCGAACATCGACGAGTTCCTCAAGCGGATCCCCGCCGAGCGAGCCAACGTCGGACTCGCGGTCGACGGCGACGCCGATCGCGCCGGCCTCGCGGACGAGAAAGGCACATTCGTCACGACGCTGACGCTCTACGCACTCCTCATGTGGTACCTGTGCGAGGTCCGCGGCCTGCGCCAGCCGGTCGTCAAGACCGTGAACATGACCTCGATGGTCGATCGGCTGGGCGAGCGCTACGGCGTGAAGGTCTACGAGGTCCCGGTCGGGTTCAAGTACATCGGACCGAAGATGCAGGAGACCGGCGCGATGATGGGCGGCGAGGAGTCCGGCGGGTTCGGCTTCGCGATGCACCTTCCCGAGCGCGACGGCATCGTGGCTGACCTCTTCTTCCTCGACTTCATGCTGAAGACCAAGAAGAAGCCGTCCGAGCTCATCGCGGAGCTCATGAAGATGGCGGGTCCCTCCTTCTATCTGCGGCGTGACCTGCACTTCAGCGCCGCCGAATACCCCGCCGTGAAGGAGCGGACCATGCGAAGCCTCCGCGAGGTCGCTCCGGAAAAGCTCGCGGGCCACGCCGTCGCACGGATCGTGCATCTCGACACGAACGACGGAACGAAGTTCTTTCTCGACGACGGCTCCTGGCTCCTCATCCGCCTTTCCGGCACGGAGCCGCTCGTGCGCGTCTACGCGGAGACAAAAGAAGAACGCGAGCTCGCGCCGCTGCTCGACGCGGGCGTGCAGATCGTGAAGGGGGCGTAGCCATGGCGATAGCAGAAGACCGCGACACGTCGGTCATCGAGAGCGTCGAACGGATCCGGGCGGCCGATCCCGGCGACATGCTCGGCCGAATCAAGGATCTGCCCAAGCAGGTCCGCGACGCGTGGGCGATCGCCAGCAAGGCGACGATCCCACCCGCCTACAGCGACGTGCGCAGCATCGTCGTCGCCGGAATGGGCGGCTCCGCGATAGGAGGCGACCTCGCTGCGGCCCTGCTCGCAGACGAGCTCAAGGTCCCGATGACCGTCCACCGCGACTACGGCCTGCCGGCGTACGTCGGCCGCGACTCGCTCGTCATCGTGTCGAGCTACTCGGGGAACACCGAGGAAACGCTCTCGAGCTTCGAAGAGGCGCGGAAGCGGGGGGCGAAGGTGCTGGCGCTGACCACTGGGGGGAAGATCGCCGAGCTCGCGCGAGCGTCGAACTATCCGGTCGTGACCTTCAGCTACAAGGCGCAGCCTCGCGCGGCCCTCGGATACTCCCTCGGCCTGGTGCTCGGTGTGCTCAGCAAGCTCGGCTTCGCGCGGGATCTCTCCGACGACATCGAGGCGGCGCTCTCGGATCTGGCGAAGCTCGAGGAGCGTGTGCACGAGGGCGCACGCACGAACGACGCGAAGAAGATGGCGCTCGAGCTCCAGGGGCGAATCCCCTTCGCGTACGGCGCCGGCGTGATGGGCGTGATGGCGCGCCGCGTCAAGGGGCAGTGGAACGAGAACGCGAAGAACTGGTCGGCCTTCGACGTCATGAGCGAGCTCAACCACAACGCAGTCGTCGGCTTCGAGCACCCGCCGATCGCTGCGGAAGCGCTCACGGTGCTGCTCCTGCGAAGCGACCGCGACAACCCGCGGCACAAGCTGCGCTTCGAAATCACCCGCGAGCTGCTCGATCGCGCACGGATCCCACACAAGACGCTCCAGTTCGCGGGGCGGAACATGCTCTCCGAGGTCCTGCAGATGGTCTACTTCAGCGACTACGTCTCCTTTTATGTCGCGTTGCTGAATGGCGCGGACCCGACCCCGGTGAAGTCGATCGACTACCTGAAGGACCGCCTAGCCAAAGGTTGAGCGTGCAGCATCCGCTGAGGGAATCCGAGCGGGACTCGGGCCAGTTCCGTTTCACGTTCTGCCCTCGTGACGGGACGCGGCTCATGCCCACACGGATCGACGGCCGCGACCGGCCCACGTGCCCGGTCTGCGGCTTCGCCGAGTTCATGTTTGTGCAGATCGGCGCGAACACGATCGTCGAGCGCGACGGCGGTGTGCTCCTCGTCCGTCTGAACTACGGCCCGCGCGATGGGCGCTGGGCGTTACCAGGCGGTCTTGTCGAGAACGACGAAACGATCGAGGAGGCGGCGCGCCGCGAGACGACGGAGGAAACGGGCTTCGAGGTCTCCCTCGATGGTCTTCTTTCTACCTGGATGCGTCCGGGATTCCCGATCCTCGTCGTGATCTACCGGGCTCACATCACGTCGGGAACGCTGCGCGTCGCGCCCGATGAAGCGTCCGAAGCCGCGTTCTTTCCGAAGGACAAGCTCCCGCCGCTCGAAGAGCTGGCGTGGCCGTCCACTGCGCACGGCCTCGACGCGTGGCGGGCTTACGAACCGAGTCGTGCCTAATCGGCTGCGGCCGATTCATCCAAATGCGCTAGACCGAGCATCGGACCGGTAGCACTTCGGCGACCGGGCGGGCGCCGCCTGTCTGCTGCGCATCCGCGACCGGCATCCTCCCGTATGGGCGGATGGCGAGCCAGATGAGGATCTTCGGGTGGAGGGAAGCGGGACCGGTCGGCCGGTTCTCCATCGCGCTGGCTGCCATCCTTTT
This sequence comes from Bathyarchaeia archaeon, assembly GCA_035637615.1. Taxonomy (GTDB): domain Bacteria; phylum Chloroflexota; class Limnocylindria; order P2-11E; family P2-11E; genus 3-1-20CM-2-70-9. The sequence continues at coordinate 13,139 of DASPWX010000065.1, forward strand.
TGTCACCGCTCTCGTGGTCGCGGGCGTCAGCTCCTTCCTGCTCGACCGATACGTCCAGGACGAGACCTCCCGCTTCACGACGGATGCCGTCGTCTCCCATTTCGGTCCGGTCTTCAAAGAGGACGTCTTCAAGCGTCCCCTCGCCGACGACGAGCGCGAGCTGCTCGAGACGATCGTGGCCTTCCATTTCTCGATCTACAACGTCGTCTCCACCCAGTTCTTCGACACAAACGCGACGATCGTCTTCTCGTACGACGACACCGAGATCGGCCGCAGGCTCGATCCCGCGTCAAACGAGGGTCTGGCGGCCGCGCTCGCGGGTCACACGTACGCGGAGCGTGCGGACGTCGTGGCCGACACCCGGTACGCGAGCCCCTCGACCGCGGGAGCGACGTACAGTCCGCTGCCCGCCGCGAGTCCGAGCAGCGAGCATCAGCACGACGTCGCGGCCGGAGCCCCGACGCCGGCGCTGGTGCATGCGCTCGAGATGTGGGTGCCGGTCCGGGAAGGCGACCAGCTCATCGGCGCGGCGGTGGTGTGGCGCGACCTCTCGTCGATCGACCGCGCGCTCCGTCAGATGCAGATGTCGACCTCGACGATCATCGCGCTGGCAGCGCTGGTCCTCTGGCTCGTGCTTCGAGGGGTCTACGTGCGGTCGTCGCGCCAGATCATGTCGCAGACCCAGGCGCTCGGGGTCGCCCTCGCCGAGACGGAGCGCACATATGACGCGACGCTCCAGGCCCTCTCGAATGCGCTCGACGTCCGCGACAGCGAGACGGAAGGCCACTCGCGCCGGGTCGTCGAGTACATGGAGCTCATCATCGCCCAGCTCCCCGTCGCTCCCGGCCATCTCGCGACGCTACGCCGGGGTGCGCTCCTCCACGACATCGGCAAGATCGGCGTGCCGGACAACGTGCTGCGCAAGCCGGCTGCGCTCAGCGACGCCGAGTGGGTCGCCATGAAGCGTCACCCCGAGCACGGCGCGCGGATCATCTCGCAGATCCCCTTTCTCGAGGACGTCTCGCGTATCGTCCGTCACCACCACGAACGGTGGGACGGCAAGGGCTACCCGGATGGCATCGCCGGCGCAGAAATCCCGTTCGGCGCGCGGATCTTCGCGGTTGCCGACAGCTTCGATGCGATGACGAGCGACCGCCCGTACCGCCGCGCGATGTTGGTCGACGACGCTCGCGACGAGGTCGCGCGTTGCCGCGGCACGCAGTTCGATCCGGATGTAGCCGACGCCTTCTCGCGGGTGCCGCTCGACCACCTCAAGGCGATAGCCGACGACGCCCCGCACACGCATCCGCGGGCGCAGGCGGTCTAGCCGGTCGCCAGGGGCTGGCGCCAGGCGAAGATCACCGCGGCGAGGCCGAGGGCCGTGAGCACGGCGGCTGTCGGGAAGACGAGGAATACGTCCACCGACGCGATGAAGCTACCGATCGCCGGTCCGATGACGAACCCGAGGTTCGCGGGCAGGTACGCGAAGGTCATCACGCGACCCCTCGTCGCATCGGTCGCCGACCCGGACAGCATGGTGAACGACACGCTGAAGAGTGCGGCGGCGAGACCGTTCACAACGGTCCACGCGATGGTGAATGGGAGAAGGTCGCGCGTGAAGAACGGCAGCGACCAGAGGGCCGCGAGCACCGCGCATCCGGCGAAGAGTGTTTGGTGTTTGCCGTAACGGTCGGCAACGGCGCCGATCGCCGGCGACGCGATGAAAATGCCAAGGCCACCGGCGCCGAGGACGATGCCCACCGCCGTCGCCGGGTCCGGGCCGGTGTACAGGCGCGCGACGACCAGGGGAACGTAGATGAACGCCAACATCCAGCCGGCGAACAGCAGGAAGAGCGCGGGGAAGAGCGCGCGAAGTCGCGGCGACCGAACGATGAGAAGGATCCCGTCGCCGGCCATCCGTAGAAGCGATCCGCCTGTGGCTCTCGGCACAAACCGATCGCGATAACCGAATGCGAGCATCAGCACGACCCCGACCATGATCGCGGCGTCCGCCGCCATCAGGGCGGGGAAGCCAAACCGGTCAACGACCGGACCGCCGACGAGTGGGCCGACAAAGCCGCCGAGTGGATTGGCTCCGTTCACGATCCCGAACGCGAATGCGATGCGGCCGGGAGGTGTCTGCTCGGCGAGCGTCGCGAGGATGAGACCGGTGTTCCCGAGGCCGAGCGATTGAATCGCCCGCGAGAGCGCGAAGACCCACACGTTTGGCGCCAGCGCGGTGAGCGAGAGCGCTACGAACGCCGCCACGAACGAGCGGATGATGAGCGGCTTGCTTCCGTACCGGTCGGCGAGGGCTCCCCAGAACGGCAGGAACGGCAGCCCCGCGAAGTTGGAGAAGGATGTGATCGCACCAACCCAAAAGGCAACGGCGGCGGCCTCGATGCCCAGATGCGGGAGGTACAGCGGAGTGAACGCAGAGACCTGGCCGTACGCTGCGACCTCGAAAAATCCGGCGATGGTGAAGAGGATCGTCATGCGGACCCAGCCGGAAATTGGCCGCATTTTCACTCCCGTTTCGAAGGATACGAGGCAGGTCTAAACTCGGCACGTCCGCCGGTAGCGAATTGAATTGGGAGTGTGGAGGACGTCATGTACTCGAGCCTCATCTCCAAAATCGAGAAGGCGAAGCGCTACGCCGAAGAGCCCGAACGGATCAGCTTCCGGAGCTTCGAGGTCGCGTTCCGCGGTGAAAACGGCACGCACGCCGTCTCGCTCAGGGGCGATGACTGGAACTGCGAGTGCGAACACTTCCATACGAGCGGTCTCTGCGCGCATGTCATGACGCTTCAGCGTGTCTTCGCGTCGCACCTCACGGACAACGCCCGCTTCACACAGGAGCACGTGCCGGCGTAGCTCTCATCGCAGGGGAGGCGGGGGCAGGGGCCCCCGGCGCAAAGCGCCCTGCAACCCCTCTTCGGACGCGGCGTTAGCCGCGTCCTGGGGGCCAATTGAATACGCGGGTCTTCCAGCGAAGCCGGTGAGATTCCGGCAGGGTCGCGCCACCGTGAAGGGCAAACGCCTCAACTCGGGTCGCCTGGAGGTCACCGCTCTCGGCATCCACGCCTTCGCAAGAAAGGGGTGCGCCAGATGCGCTCACGAGTCGTCGTCCTCCTCGCGGTCGTCCTCCTCACGCTCGCCTCCTGCGGTGGTGCCGTCTCCGTTTCCCCCTCGCCCAGAGTCGCCGCCTCGCCGTTCCCGGCGACGCTCAGCGACTTCCAGAACCGCTCGGTCACAGTCCCTTCGCGTCCCGAGCGACTCGTATCCATCGGTCCGTCGATCACGGCGTTCCTCTTCGCGCTCGGTGCGGGCCCGCGCGTCGTCGGCGTCGACGACTTCTCCGACGAGCCGGCCGAGGCCGCGACGAGAGAGCATGTCGGCGGCATCAAGGTGAACTTCGAGAAAGTGGTCGCGCTGAAACCCGATCTGGTCTTCAGCGTGAAGTTCTCTGACGGCACCATCGAAAAGCTCCAAGCCGCTTCACTGAACGTGCTCGTCGTCGATCCGCAGAGCGTCTCCGACGTCGCGAAGACCGCGACGTTGCTCGGCAAAGCGGTCGGCGCCGATGGCGAGGCGCTCGCGCGCTCGATCCAGCAGCGGGTCGACGCCGTCAGGGCGAAGACGGCGAACGTCGCCAACCGACCGCGGGTCTATCACGAGATCGACGCGTCGGACCCGGCGAAGATCTTCACCGTCGGGCCAGGGTCATACATCAACGATCTCATCGAGATCGCCGGCGGCGCGAACATCGCCGCGCGTGCGGCGTCGGCCTACCCGCAGCTCTCCGCCGAGGAGATCTTGAAGACCGACCCCGAGATCATCGTCCTCGCGGCGGACGCGTATTCCCCCAAGCCCACCGACGTCGCGGCGCGACAAGGCTGGTCGATCATCGCCGCGGTGAAGAACAACCGAATCCTCACGATCGACCCGAACCTCATCAACCGGCCCGGACCTCGCGTTGGCGAGGCGGCGGAGGCATACGCGAAGCTCGTTCATCCGGAGCTCTTCCGGTAATGCGAACCGTTGGGATCCTGGTTGTCCTTGCGGTCGCGCTCGTGGCGAGCGCTGCCGCGGGGATCCTCGTCGGCGCGGTCGCGATCGCGCCGGGCGACGTCGTCGCGGCGCTCTTCGGCTCGAACGACACGAGCGGCACGATCATTCGCGAGCTGCGGCTTCCGCGCGTGCTCGGCGCCGCGCTCGTCGGAGGATCGCTCGCGACCGCGGGCGCGCTGCTGCAGGGGCTTCTGCGCAACCCGCTCGCCGACCCGTTCGTCACCGGCACATCGGCGGGCGCGACACTCGCGGCCGTCGTCGCGATCGTTCTCGGCCTCGCCGCGCCCTTCGTGCCGCTCGCGGCGTTCGCGGGCGCCCTCGTCACGGTCACGCTCGTCTGGCGACTCGCGCGTCTCGGCGGAGGCACGACGGTGCTGACCGTCCTCCTCGCGGGCGTCGTGCTCACATCGTTCGCCGGCGCGGTCGTCACGTTCCTTCTCGTATCGAGCGATCGTCTCGCGCTGCAGCTTCGAGCCGTCCTGGGGTGGCTGCAGGGCGGCGTGTCGGTGATCAGCTGGCCCGAGCTTGGCGTGGCCGCGCTCGTCGTGGCTTTGGGACTCGGGTTCGCACTCGTTCTTGCGCATCGCGTCGACGCGTACGCGTTCGGCGAGGAGACCGCAGCGACCCTCGGTGTCGATCCGGATCGCACAACGACGGCGGTGCTCGGCGCGACCGCGCTCCTTTCGGGAGCAGCCGTGGCTCTCGCCGGCCTTGTCGGCTTCGTCGGCTTGGTGATTCCGCACGCGCTCCGGTTCGCGATCGGCGCGACGCACCGCCGTCTTGTTCCCGCGAGCTTCCTCGCCGGCGCAACGGCACTCGTTCTCGCTGATCTCGGGGCGCGAACTGTCATCGCGCCGGCCGAGCTGCCCGTCGGCGCCATCACCGGTCTCATCGGCGCGCCGTTCTTCCTCGCGCTTCTGGTGCGCTCGCGGCGGATCGTCGTGTGACGAGCCTCGAGGCGGCCGTGGCCACTGCGGCTTATGGCGCGCGCGTCGTGCTGCGCGAGTGTTCGTTCGCGCTCGGTTCGGGCGAGGTCGTCGCGATCGTGGGACCGAACGGTGCGGGCAAATCGACGCTGCTGCGAGTGCTGGCGGGCCTGCTTCGACCCACCGCCGGTCGCGTCTTCCTCGACGGTCACGATCTGGCGGCGCTCTCACGATCTGAGGTCGCGCGCCGAATCGCTGTCGTTCCGCAGATCTTCGACACGCTTTTCCCGTTCACCGTGCGCGAGGTCGTCGCGCTTGGGCGGACGGCGCGCTTAGGCGCGTTCGGCCGCGCCTCTGCCGATGACGTCGCCGCGGTCGATCGCGCAATCGGCGAGCTCGAGCTCGAAACGCTTGCGGAGCGCCGCATCGACCGGCTCTCAGGTGGCGAGCGGCAGCGTGCGGTCCTCGCCATGGCGCTCGCGCAGGAGACCGCGGTGCTTCTTCTCGACGAGCCGACGGTCCATCTTGATCCGGGGCACCAGCTCGCGACGCTCGAGCTCCTCCGCGAGCTGGCGCGGCGCCGTCAGCTTGCGGTCTGCGCCGTGCTCCACGACCTGAATCTGGCATCGACGTTCGCGTCGCGCATCGTCGCGCTCGCCGACGGGCGCATCGTCCGCGAGGGCACGCCGCTCGACGTCCTAGACGCGGAGCTGGTCCGGGCGGTCTTCGGCGATGGACTCGAGGTCGTCCCCCGCGACGGTCATCCCGGAGTCCTTCCCCGCGTGTCGCACACGGTGAGCCGGCTCTAGAAGGGCCGGTCGGGGAGCGCGTCGAAGAACGCGGGCCAATCGCCGGGACCCGCCGTTGAAGTCGACCGCACCACCCCTGTGCGCGCGTCGATGAAGGCGACGCTCCAGCGGATCGGCGCGGGCGACGGGCATGCCCCCCGGCCGCCGCAGATGCCGCTCGTCATGCCGAGGTCTCCCGCCACGGCGACGACCCATATCGGAGCCTGTGGCTCCGCGCCGAGCGGCCCCGGACCCGGCCCCTGGAAGGGACCGACGATCGATTTGAGATCGCTCCACCGGACCAATTTCGCCTCGGTGCGATCGATCCGCGTGATCGGCCCCGGCTTCGCACTCTGCGCACCGGTGAGCTGATTGGTCGCGGTCGCGATGGCGGCATCCTTCGTCACGGTTGCGCGTGGCGCCGCGGCCGGCGCGGCGAGCTGCAGCGTCGCGAGCACGCGTTCGGCATCGCCCAGCGTTGTGCTGTCGAATGGGAGCGCATGTACGACCAGCATGGTCTCGTTGTCCCTCGGTACGATCCACACGCGCGAGATTTGCTGGCCGAGCGGAGGCGGCCCGATGTTCTGCTCGTCGGTAAGAACGACGGCCTCATTGCCCGCGAGCGTCGTCGACGATCGCGCGGAGACCGCTGTGGTCATGCCGCCAGCAAACGCGCGGTCGACCCAGTCGCCGAGCGCAGCATGCTGGTCGTTGGACCACAGCTCGAACGTGAGGCGCATCCGCGCGGGCGCCTGCGGCATGACTTCGTGCGTGTACGACCCGTAGACGTCCGGCTCGTAGTTCGTCACGACCGCCGCGCCGAAGCGAACGTAAGTCGACGAGACGAACCATTCTCGCGGGACCGCGACGCTCCAACCGCCTTGGCTCTTCACGAGGGCGCTCGCCCCCTGTGCCGTGACGGTGTAGTCGACCGGCACCACCGGCGTCGGGTATGGACTCGTCGGGGGAGTCCACGCGGGCGGCAGCGTCCCGTACTCATGCAGGTCGTCGAAGCCATCGCCGATCCACCACGTGCCGGTCGTGATCGTCATCGCGAGCTCATGCCCGTCGGTCGCATCCAGCGCGTAGAGGCCCAGCGGATAGGTGTCCGGGGCGCCGACCGGCGGGTTCCAGTTCGGCGGCCGCCGGACCTCGCCGGCTAACCCAACCAGCCAGACCGGCGCGCTCGTGTCAGCGGCGCCGAAGCTGATGAACCTCGTCTTGTTCCGTTCGAGCTCGGCCCACAGCACAAGCTTCGCCTCGATCTTCGTCACGCCGAGCACGTCCGGTCGCGACCGCACGAACTGGATGACTTGATC
>DASPWX010000066.1:0-5836 GCA_035637615.1 Bathyarchaeia archaeon
GGAGCTCGTATCGGTCCCGCTGCTGCTCGACCGTCAAACGGTCGAGCAGCACAGTCTCCGGCGCGAAGAGCCCCGATGGCTTCGCGACGCGCGGCTCCAGGCACTCCAGGGATTCACGCCCGGCACCTGGCCGACAGGTCAGGAAGAGGAATGGCGGCGGTTCCCGCTGAAAGACCTTCCCGAGGGTTCGCTCGTGTCGACGCTCGACCATCTGCCCGGGATCCAGTTCAAGCTGGACCCGCAGGCCGCGGCGCAGGGCGTGATCTTCAAGGGGTTGCTGCGCGCGTCGCTCGACAATCCCGAGCTCGTTCGTCCCCACATCGCGCCCGGGGAGGGGATCCCGTCTCACATTGCTTTCCGCGCGATCGCGGACGCGCTCTGGTCGGCGGGAAGCACGTTCGTGCACGTTCCTGCGGACGTGGTCGTCGAGATGCCGATCGTCGTCGACAAGGTCTGGCCCGCGGGCGCGGACGCGATGCTGTCGCGAACCATCGTGATCGCCGAGCGCGGGTCGACCGTGACGATCGTCGAGGATCTTTCGTCCGAGGGAGCGATCCCGCGAATCGCGATCCCTCATGTCGACGTGTACGCGGGTCCGGGCGCGCGCGTGCGCTACGTCGCGATCCGGCGCTTCGCCGCCGGTGTCGTCGATCTCGGTTTCCAGCGCTTCCGCTCGGCGAACGACAGCGACGTCGCGGTGCACAACGTATTCGCCGGGGAAGGCAGCTCGAAGGTCGGCATCCAGTCCGACATCGAAGGAAACGGTGCGACGGTGAAGCTCTACGGGCTCGTCGCGGCCGGCGATCACCAGCGCATCGACGTAAACAGCTTTCAGCGCCTCGACGGCAAAAGCTCGCAGAGCGATCTGCTGTATCTCTCCGCCCTGTACGACCACGCCAAAGCCATCTTCTACGGCAAGATCCGCGTCGAGGCGACGTCGAGCGGGACGGGCAGCTACCAGGAGTGCCGCAACATGCTCCTCTCCGATCACGCCGGCGCCGACCCGATCCCGGTGCTCGAGATCCTCACGAATGACGTCGTTCGGTGCGGACACGGCGCCACAGCGGGAGCGCTCGGCGACGAGGATCTCTTCTACGCGATGTCCCGCGGATTCGACCGCGATCAGGCGCAGCAGCTGATGGTCCACGGCTTCTTCCGCCGCGTGATCAATCAGCTCGACGACGAGCACGTCCGCCAGCGCGTGCTCAACGCGCTGCGGCCGCGCATCGGCAACATCGCGGAGATGGGCGTTCTCGTTTGAGCGAGTTTGTCCCTGTCGCGCGCGAGGACGAGGTCCCTGTCGGCGAGGTGAAGGTCGTCCACGCGAGAGACAAGAGTCTCGCCCTCGGCCACTGCGACGACGGAACGTGGGGCGCGATCGACAACGTATGCACGCATGACGGCGGCGTGCTCGGCGAAGGCGAGCTCGAGGACTGCTTGGTCGAGTGCCCGCGCCACGGGGCGCGATTCGATCTCTTGACCGGCGAGGTCCGGGCGCTGCCCGCGGTGTTTCCGGTGAACGCGTACCCGGTGCGCGTCGTGGGTGGAGTCGTCGAGGTGGATGTGAGCGTCGCGACCAAACCTCTGGAGATCGGTTGACCTCGCACTAACTACTAGAGGCGCTCGTAACTCATACGAAAACGGCCGGCGAGAATGACACGATCGGTGCGTGACCGATCACGTCATCGATCGCGCAACACCGCGCCTCGGTCCCATCGACCGGTACTCGCCCGCGGTGCTCCTGACGTTCGCGCTGCTGTTCGGCGTTGTCGCCCAGTCGCTCTTTTACCGCAACCCGATCGGCATCAACGTCGGCGTCGCGGCGATCGTCATCCTCTTCGTCGCCCATCGCCTCCGGCCCAGCGGCGCGCGGATCGATTCGCTCGACCGATGGATCGTTCCAGCCGCGGTGATCTTCGCGTTCCTACCCGCGCTGCGCGTGGATCCGATGCTGCTCGTTTTCGACGTCCCCGCGGCGTTCGTCCTGCTCGTGATGGCCGTGGTTTCGTTCGCCGGCGTGCCGCTTACCCGTCGCGCCGCCGACATCCTTGTCGTCCTCGGCCTTGTCGTGGTGGGCCGGATCGTGGCGGGCGGCGCGCTACTCCTGGCGGCGCTTCCGGATCTCGGCCGGCCGCTGGCGCGCCGGAGCGGCGGGCGCATCGTGTCGGTCGGCATCGGCATCGCGCTGGCCTTCCCATTCCTCCTGGTGTTTGCGTTCCTCTTCGCGAGCGCCGACGCGGTGTTCTCGAACGCGGTGAGCAACGTGTTCGACCTCCGCAACTGGTCGATCGGCGAGCTCATCGGCCGCGTGCTCCTCACGGGGCTCTTTGCCTGGGTCGGGGGAGGTCTCTTCCTTCTTGCGGGGCGAGGAGCCGAGACCACGATGTCCCCGCTCCTGCCGCGTCTTCGCGGACTCCTGAGCTCCACCGCCGGCACCACGACGCTCCTCGCGGTCGATGCGCTCTTCCTCTTCTTCGTCGCCCTGCAGGTCGCCTATCTCTTCGGAGGGATCGATACCCTCAACGCCACGGGCCTCTCGTACTCCGCATACGCGCGCCGCGGCTTCTTCGAGCTCATCGCCGTCGCCGCGCTCGCGGGAGGCCTTCTCTTCGCGGTCGAGCTGGTCGTGGCCAGGCGCACACGGTTCTACGTCGGTGCCGCACTCATGCTCGCGCTCGCGACGCTCGTCATCGTTGTTTCAGCCGCTTACCGGATGCAGCTCTACCAGCTTGCGTACGGCTGGACCGAGCAGCGGTTCTACGCGCTCGCCGGGATCGTCTGGCTCGGCGCAAGCGGCGCGTGCGCTGCCGCACTTGTCTCGCGCGACGCGATGCGCTGGCTTCCGCACGCGGCGGCACTCATCGGCCTTGTCGTGGCGATCGCGGTGAATCTCATCGGGCCGAGTGCCTACGTCGCGCGGCAGAACCTCGAGCGGATCGTCGACCCGAACGGTCTGCCGGCGGACGCAAGCCGAGACCTTGACGCCCAGTACCTCGCGTCGCTCGGTGACGGGGCCGTTCCAACGCTCGTCGAGTTCCTCCCGCGGCTCGGTGCGTCCGATCGGGCCGCCCTCGGATCGGCCCTGCGCGGCGTCGCGCTCGAGGGACGCGGACTCGATCCGGTCCCGCTGCCCGGATTCAGCGTCGACCGCGAGCGCGCCCGCGGGGCTCTTCTCGGCGTCGCCGAGGAGCTCCGCAGCTACCCACTCCCGCGTGGAGCGCCGCCCCGCCCGCGCCCGTGATTCGGGTCGCGACTGCGTTGCTGTGTGCGCTCGTCGGCGTCTACTGGCTCGTGGTCGGGAGTGCCGGCCCCAATGTGGGCGGGGCTGGATTCAGGCTCCTCCTGGCCATTTTCATCGGCATCTGGCTTGTCGCGGCTCTTCTTCCGACGACCGAGGGCGCCGCGCAAACCCGGGCGTTCCTCACTACCGCGGCGCTCGGTCTCGCGCTGTACGCCGCGGTCGGGCCTCTTCTTCTCGCCGCCTGGACGCGGACGGATTACGGGCGCTTCGTCTGGATCGTGAGCCAGGGTGCGCCATGCAGCTCGATGGGTGGCGGTCCCGGGATGCTATGGGTCCTCGGCACGTCGTGGCTCGTCGCGATCGCCGCCACCACCCATGCCGTCACGAGCGGATTCGGTCCACCGGGCCACCGCGGGGCTCGGTCTCGGCCTCGCCCTCATCGGTGCGACTGTCCTGGCGATGTTCCCCGCTCCGGCGGTGCTCGCGTTCGCCCTGGGCTGCGTGCTCTAGCTGGCAGCCGTTCTGCACTCGGCCGGTCAGAACTCGAAGGAGGGCTGTCGTGGAAGAGAAAGAAGTCGTCGAGAAGCGCACGGTGCGCCGCGAGGAGCCGCTTGGCAAAGTGACGAACGTGAATGTCGGTCCGGATGGGACGACGAACGTCCAGGAGTCCGGCGATGAGGTCGTCGAGGAAGAGCACGTCGTCGAGGAGCGCGAGCACCGGCACCCTTGACCGACGCGGGTCAGCGGTGACGGAGTAGCGAGAGCCCCTTTCCGGACGCGATCTGGTCGTAGCCCTGCGCTTCGAGGGTCGCGATCTCGGCGAGATGCGTTTGCTCGTCGCGGTTCACGCTCGGGTCGGCGTAGTCGAGGATCACGTACTCGGCGCCGCACGGGTCGAGCCCGTTGAGGTGGTAGTTGAGACGGCGCTCCGGCACCTGCGTGGTGAAGAAGTCGCGCGACGAGATGGACGCGTCGACCGGAATGGCCGCGATCGCGGATAAGAACGGCTCGTATCGCGGTTCTCGCGCGAAGATCTGGCCTTCCGATGGCGCGCGATCGGGATTGCCGCGAAGGTACGCGTCGTAGAAGTCCGGCGTGAACGGAATGGCTCCGTGCACGAGCGAGAACGCGACCGCGCTCACGAGCACCGCACCCGTGAGTCTCCCGCGAAGGCGCGGGCCGACCCGTAGGGTCGCGAAACCGAGGATCGACGCGCCGAGCGCGAGCGGGATGACCGGAGCCCCGTATTGGTTGTGGTGCGTGTGCTGGCCGCCGTAGTCCGAGAGAAGTAGGTAGCCGAGCGGGATGATCGAGGGGATGAGGGCCGAGCGCGCGCGGAGCGCAAGGCCAAGTCCGGGCGCGAACAGGGTGAGGACGAACGCGATCTTGGACCCGATCTCGCCGCTGAGAAGCACGCGGATGACCCGGAGGGGATCGAGGACGAGGGTGCGCGCGATCTCGAATTCATCGCCGCCGAGACTGGCGTAGCGGCCGAGATATTGGTACGGCGCCCCGCCCGCGAAGGCCGGGATGATGACCTTGAGCGTCACGATGAACCAGGCGGCACTTGCGATCGCGACGAACGCGCCGAGCCGGAACCGTCGCTGCGCCAGGAGCGCGAGACCGAACCCGATGGCGATGAGCGGCAGCTCCTCCTTCACGAGAAACGAAACGCCGAGGCAGATCAGGAGCGGCACCGTCCTCCGGGTCGCGAGGAAATACATAGCGAGCCCGAGCGGCAGCACCGCGAGCGTGATCTCGTGGAAGTCGTAGAACGTGATCCACGCGAGCGGCGCGGAAAGGACGTAGGCGGCGACCCAAACGAGCCGCTCCCCACCGCGCGGAAGGTAGCGCCGCGCCAGCAGGTACACCGGCCAGGCACCGAGGGCGAGGGCGGCGGTCTGGAAGACGATGAGCGTTTCCGGCCGCTGGACGACGGCATAGAACGGGACGATGAGAAGGAGGGCGGGGGAGAAGTGGTCGAGGAAGAAGGAGTGCGGATCGCAGCGCTCGAGGCTGAGCGTCGACTCCATGAAGCGGCCGTGGACGGTATTCCAGAGCACCTGGTCGAACACGCCGAGATCGAGCGCGGTCGAGTGAAATGCCCAGTGGCGGATGAGCGACAACGAGCCGAACGCCACGACGTAGCCGAGGACCATCGCGAGCGCGATGCGTTCCTCGTGTCGATCGAGCCACGTCCAGAAGTTGGCGACCGCTACTTCCGGCGAGTTCTTGACGGCGGTCGCCGGCTGCACGGCGCTATTCTCACGCCCAGAGACGCTTTCGTTCGGAGGACCCTCCTTGATCAGCACGGCCGCGCGTGACCGCGTCAAGCTCGCGATCGACCAGTGCGAAGAGCAGTTCCACGTGTATGACGACAAGTCGAGCGAGGACACACTCGACTCGTACGAGGCCGCGCTCAACCGCGGCAAGGCGATGGGTTTTCAGGAGGCCGCCCACTACGTGAAGTCGGCGCTGCACGACATCGACGTTAAGAGCCTGTGACCACGCGCCGATGATCACGGCGATCGTCCTGATCACCGCCGAGAAGGGCGCCCTTCCGAAGCTCGGCGAGGCGCTGGCCGCGGTGAAGGG
>DASPWX010000067.1:0-1919 GCA_035637615.1 Bathyarchaeia archaeon
GCGCGCCAACGAGGAATTGGCAGCTACCGGCGCGCATGCGCGCACGATCCTGCTTAGCGGCCTCGACGCTCTGACTGCGAGCGAGCGCAGGGTTGCACAGATGGCGGCGGAGGACCTGAGCAACAAGGAGATCGCGCAAACGCTGTTCGTGACGGTGAAGACGGTCGAACAACACCTTGGCCGGGTCTACCGAAAGCTCGACATCGGTTCCCGGAGAGAGCTCGCGGCAGCTCTCGTCGCTCCGGCGTAGCGCCGCGGCGACTGCGTAAAACGAGCCGCGGTACTGCCTAAAGGCAGTTCCTAGCCGCGGAAAAGATCAGGGGTAGGAGTGGGGTCGCCCCGGGCGCGATCGGCACGGACCGCGACGCATGATCGGCGAGTCAAGTCGCAGATCAGCCACCGGAAAGGAACCCCGATGTCGTACGCAGCCACCAAGGAGCTCGCCTACCGCAACCAGAACGGCCTCGAGGTCACGCTCCTCTGGGATCCGCGCTCCAACGAAGTCTCGGTCGAGGTCGTCGACCATCTCGACGACAGCGGCTTCTGCCTCCCGATCGCCGGCCACCTGGCGCTCGACGCGTTCCACCACCCCTACGCCTACGTGCAGTCGCACGAGAACCACGGCGACCGCATCCCGCAGACGACCTAGATGGCCTCGGAACACCCCATCTCTATCAACGAAGGAGGAACGAGCATGTCCGCACAGCATTCGATTCCAATCACGAAAGAAGCCATCCCCTCTCAGACCGAAGCCGCGGTCTCAGAGGTCGCGATTCCGCAGTACGGGCTCCGGGCGATCTTCGCGGTGTGGGCGGCCGCGGCGCTCCCGATGGCGGCACTGGCCTGGCTTGTCGCGCCCGCTTTGAAGGACCAGTTCGCCGGAACCGGCAACGTCCCGTTCTTCAAGGCGCTGAACGTCTGCCTCACGGTCGGCCTCGTCTGGCAGTTCGTGCTGGTGGCCACCCTCGTCTGGCGCGAGCAGCGGACCTTCCGCTGGTCGACCGTCCGCGAGGCGCTCTGGCTCCGCTCGCCGCGGAGCCCGCGCACGGGCCGCACCGGCGGCAGGATCTGGCTCGTCGTGATCCCGCTGATGGTCGCAACCCTCATCGAGTCGCTGATCCCGCTGGGAGGGCCGAAGGGCCGAGACTTCGGCGCGTTCCTCGGCTCGGACGCGGGCAAGGCGTTCCTGCACGGCGCCTGGGGCTGGTACGCGCTCATCCTCGTCTGGTTCGTCTTCAACACCGTGCTCGGTGAGGAGCTGCTCTTCCGCGGCTTCCTCCTGCCGCGCATGAACGGCGTCTTCAAGCGCAAGGACTGGCTCGCGAACGGAGTCCTCTTCGCCGCCTACCACCTCCATTTTCCGTGGGCGATCCCGGGGACGCTGGCCATCGACACCTTCGCCGTCGCCTACCCGGCGAAGCGATACCAGAGCGCCTGGATCGGCATCGCCGTCCACAGCGCGCAGAGCGTCTTCCTGGGAGTCCTCATCTTCACCCTCGTTGCCTGAGAAGCATCGGCACGCAGAAGCAGGCGCACTCCTCGACCGGGTGGCGCCTGCTTCTCGCACTCCCGGCAGTGCCGTACGCAGAGGCTCCGCAAATGGCTAAGAGCGTTGTGCTGGTTCGCGCAACTCACTCACGAGACGCGGTCGCGGTGACCGGGTCCGCGCGCAACGACAAGCGCAACGGGAACACCGTCGCCGCGAGGCCAACGGTCGCATAAAAACCGAGCAGCGCGACGTAGATCTTGAGCGGTACCGACGGCAGCAGCGAACCGGTCAGGCTGCGATTGAGAAGCGCCAAGCCGGGCGCTGCGATCAACGAACCCATGGTCAGCCCGAAGCCGACCATGATCACCGTTTCGGTGCGGATCATCGCCCGCACCTGACGCTTGGTCGCACCGATCAGCCGAAGGAGCGC
>DASPWX010000068.1:0-12679 GCA_035637615.1 Bathyarchaeia archaeon
GACCGCGCGCGCAAGGAGTGGCCGGTTGGCGACGGTATGAAGGAAGGCGTGAAGATGGGACCGCTGCACACCGAAAAGCAGCGTGCCGAGGTGGAGTCACAGGTCGCCGACGCGGTGAAGCGCGGCGCCAAGGTGCTCGCCGGCGGCAAGCGCCCAGAAGGCAAGGAGTTCGAGAAGGGCTGGTACATGGAGGCGACGGTCCTCCGGGACGTGCCCGAGGACTCGCGGATGTCGACCGAGGAGGTCTTCGGCCCGGCGCTCCCGATCTTCATCGTGAAGGACCTCGACGATGCGATCGCGAAGGCGAACGCGAGCGTCTACGGGCTCGGCTCATCGATCTGGACGAAGGACCTCGCGAAGGCGCGCAAGGCCGCCGAGCTCCTCGAGGCCGGGTACACGTGGATCAACGACATCCAGGTCGCGTACGACCAGCTGCCGTTCGGCGGGACGAAGCAGTCGGGGTTCGGTAAGGAGCACGGCATCGAGGGCCTCGACGGTTACCTCGAGAAGAAGTCCGTGGTGCTGGCGTATTGATCGTCGATCCACGGACCCTCATCGCGGAGGCCCAGGCCCTGGGTCTCTTTCAGCCGCACGGCGCCTTCGAGGTGCACTGCTCGCACTGCCACGCACGTCTCGATAGCCGCGGCGACTGCGCGACGTGCGGCCTGATCGGCAGGCCCGCCTCGGAGCTCGAGCGCCGCGCACAGACAGACCCCGAAGGGACGAGCAAGCTGTTGCGCGCGGCCATCGAAAAACGGAAGAACTTCAAGCCCGTCGGCGCGCGCGGAGATAAATCGCCGGAGCGCTGAATAGAGGAGAGCGGCCGATTTCGGCCGCTCTCTCTTCGTATCCGCGTGGTCTGCGGGGATCGCTAGCTGTTACGAATGGAGATATTCCCGTTAACGAGGTCGAATACCGGGGGTGGGTTGGTGGCCGCTGTGCACGTTTGGTCCGGGTCACCGGTCTTGGTCGCCGGCGGACCGTTCAGCGTGTCGGTCGTCGTTGACGGGCTGCCGTTGTCCTGGAATCCAAAGTGGACGTAGTTGTTGAGGTTCACCGAGCCGGCCTGATCGGCGGGGAAGGCACGCTGGCCCGACGTCTGCGTCACGTGCGATGTGACGTACGCCAGATTGGCAGCGATAAGGACACACGTCGGCGTCGAGCTGAAGTGACTCTCGCCGACTGCGAATGACCCGGAGGTCCCGGTACAGGACTGATTCGCTGGGATCGTTTCGTTGAGAGTGCCATACGGAGTCCCGTCGTCCCGTTGGTGAACGTTCACGGCGATGTTCACCCAGACGAGATCGTCTTGCTGTCCCCCGCTCAGCGAGAGGAAGGCTCCGGGTGCGCGCGCGAGGGCACCGCCGTCCGCGCGACCGGTGAGCCCGCCCAGCGCCGAGCACGGCACCTGCCAGCGGCCACCGCCGACGATGAAGGGATTCTGGCCGGGTGAGGCCGCCAGCGCGATAGACCCAAAGCTAAAGAGCGGGAGTGGGACCTGCACGAGCGTGCAGGTGAGTCCAGCGGGGTAGTCGATCATCGCCTGGACCGCCGCCGTCAGGCCAGTGAGGGTATCCGTATCCACAACCAGCGTCGTGCTCGTACCGTCGTCACAGCTGAGATTGACCTGGGTGAGTCCGATGGCCGCCGTGGGGATCGCCGAGCCGATCGCGAGACCAATCGCGACCGCGACTGCAAGAACAGCGCGCCTCATGACGCTCCTCCGTTATCTCTCCGACGTGTGAGCGGCTGCTGCACAACACATTCCCGTTGCAAGAGCGACACATACATAAGGAGTAAAAACGCTGCTGAGCTCGCTCGGCCGGGGACCGAGATGTTCAGCGGGCCGCGAGTCAGGCGGGGACGGCGCGGTCCACTTCGCGGCGAAGGCCCTCGTCCGCCCACTCGAGATGCTCGCCGCTCCGCTCCGTCGACGGAAGCACGAGGTAGGCGACCGCTCGTGCCGGTTCCTTGGGGTCTTTCAACTTCCCCTCACGCTCCGCGGCGCGGTACTCGTCGCTCCGGGGAAAGTCGGTCGTGGATGTGCGGCGGATGCGCTCCTGCATCTCGGTATCCATGTATCCCGGGTTGAACGCGTTCGCGGTCACACCGGTTCCGTCGAGCTCGAGCGCGAGGCTTCGCATCATCTGGACGACCGCCGCCTTGCCGGCCGCGTAGGCCGTCCATCCGGCGGACGGCCGGGTCGCGGCACCCGAGGAGATCGTGACGATCCGACCATATCCGCGCTCGAGCATGCCGGGGAGTGCGGCGCGTGTGGCGAGGTACGTGCCGCCGACGTTGATCGCGACGCTCCGGAGCCACAATGCCGCGTTCGAGCGGGCGAGCGGGACCATCGGGTCGACCATGCCCGCGTTGTTCACGAGGATCGTCGCCGGTCCGACCCAGCGCTCCGTCGCGAGAACGAGCTCCTGCACCTGACGCTCGTCGGCGATATCCGCCGTCTGCGCGAGCGCTTTTCCACCGGCGCGCTTGATCGCCTTCGCGACGTCGTCGAGCTCCGGCGCGTTGCGCGACGCGAGTACGACCGACGCCCCCATGGCCGCGAGACGCTCGGCGACCGCGCGGCCGAGTCCGCGTCCGGCGCCGGTGACGATCGCGACGTGGCCGGTGAGCTCGGCCATCAGCGCACGCCGACCGCGAGCGTGCGCGCGAACGCCGCCGCGAGGCGATCGATGTCCTTCTCCTTGTGCAGTGCCCAGAACGAAAGCCGGATTGCCTGCGGGATGCCCGGCTCGTCGATGAGCTTCACCACGATGCGCTCCTCGTCCCACATTCGTTGTACCAGCGCCGCCACGTCACCGTCGCGCGGCTCGACGACGACGATGCCCGTCGGCGCCTCGGGTGTCGAGCGCACGATGAACGGCAGCCCGGCGATCCGCTCGAGAAGATGGCGCCGCAGTGCGCGCAGGCGGTCGGACACCGATGATCCCAAAAGGCGATGCACGACGAGCGTCTGCCGCAGTCCGACGAACGCGGCGGCGTCGACCGTCCCGGTCTCGAACCGGGTCGCGTTCGGGTTGTAGTCGCGGCTTCCGGTCGGAAGCTCCAGGCGCGAGCGCCAACCGAGACGGGTCGGACCGAACAGCGCGAGATCGCGTACCCAGAAACCGCCGGTCGCGAGGGGCCCGTGCAGCCACTTGTGGCCGAGGGTCACGACCGCGTCCGCTCCGAGGTCCTCGACGTCGACGCGCACCTGACCGAGCGCCTGCGCCGCATCGACGATCGAGATCGCACCGGCTTCGCGCGCGATACGGCACGCTTCGCGGACCGGTAGGACGTCGCCCGTCTTGCAGGACACGAGCGAGATCACGAGCGCCCGCGCGCCGTCGCGCGTCCCACTCCGTATCTCCTCGAGGAAGCGGTCCGGATCGCGATGCCACCCGATCTCGCGCAGCTCGTCACCCAGCTCGGCGCGCCGCCGCAGGGGGTAGAGGGCGCTCCCATGCTCCTCGAGCGTGGTGAGGATCACCGACCGTCGCGGTATCGCGAGCCCGGCAATAAGCGTGTTCAGGCCATCGGTCGCCGACTGCGCGAGCGCGACGCGAGCCGAGCCATTCGGGTCGCCCAGCGCAGCCGCGAGGTCCGCCCTGGTCGCATCGAGGGCGGCGTTGTACGCCGCGTAGCCGACGTGACCGAACATGCCCACTTCGTTCAGCCACGTGCGGAACCGCTCGGCGGATCGCTGCGCGACCGGGAAGGTGGGACCGGAGCCGGCGACGTTGAAGTAGAGAAAGTCGCCGCGGAGCGCCTGGAGAGCTGCCGGCGTGGTGTCCGGGCGTTCGTCGATCGGCGGCGCGACGTCAGTCGTCATGCCGTGATGATGCCCCGGATCGCGAGCCCCGCGGTGAACAACGCGGCGAAACCGAGGGCCACGGACTGGCCGCGGGGAGCGCGGTCGCGGACGAGCGACGCGGCGAGCGGCATCGCGAGCACGAGAGCGAATCCGTACAGGATGTGGAGCACCTCGCGCGGCGGCCCCGCAAACACCAGGACTACGAGGCCGAGCGCGCCCTGCGCGATCGACGCGATCACGGCAATGGCGACCGCGCCGCGAAAGCCGGGCGTCGGACCGGAGTTGCGGAGGCCGAGAAAGATTCCCCAGAGCCCGACCGCCGTGTAGTAGAGGACGAGCGCCGTCGCCGTGCGCCCGTGGAGCGAGAGTACGGCGTCCACCTTCAACAAAAGCTAGCTCATAACGCTCGTATGCTCGAAGAGTGATCGACGTCCGCCAGCTCACGCGCCGATTCGACGGGACGCTGGCGCTTGACGACGTCTCGTTCCAAGTCCACCCCGGCGAGATCGTGGCGCTGCTCGGTCCCAATGGTGCCGGCAAGACCACGGCGAGCCGGATCATCGGTGGCATCCTCGCGCCGAGCCAGGGCGACGTCCTCGTCGACGGCATTTCGGTGCGCAACGACGCGAATCAGGTGCGCGCCCGGTGCGGCTTCGTCACAGACCAACCATCGCTGTACGAGCGCATGCCGCTCCGACGCTATCTCGGCTTCTTCGCGCGCCTCTACGACGTCGCGAATCCGGACGTCCGCGCGGCGGAGCTCGCGAAGCTCCTTGGACTCGACGACGTCCTCGACCGCAAGCTCGGGACGTTCTCGCGGGGCATGCGGCAGAAGGTGGCCATCGCCCGAGCGCTGGTGCACGACCCGCCGGTCCTGCTGCTCGACGAGCCGGCGACGGCGCTGGACCCGGAGATGTCGCAGATGCTGCGCGGATTCATCATCTCGCTCCGCGCGAGGCACCGCGCGATCCTTCTCACGACCCACGACCTCGACGAAGCGCAGCGTATCGCCGACCGCGTGGTCGTCCTCTACAAGGGCAAGGTCCTTCGGATCGGCGCGACCGCAGATGTCCGCGCCGCCGGCCGGCCGAGCTACACGGTTGCGTTCGCCGGAGACGCCGCGATCGCCCGCGAGGCGCTGAGCCGCGCGGGTATCGCTGCGGAGAGTGCGAGCGCGCGAGACGGTCTCACCGCGCTTCGGTTCGCGGCAGACGATCCTGCCGCGGTCAATCCGGCCGCGCTCCGCGCGCTCCTCGACGCCGGGGTACTGGTCATCACGCTTTCGGCGGAGGAGCGCTCGCTCGAGGATGCGTATCTCAGCATCCTGGCCGAGGCGCGCCGATGAAGTGGTGGCTGATCGCGTGGCGGGAGATCCGCTGGGAGGTGTTCCTCGATCGCGCCTCGCTGTTACGGACGAGCGTCTTCGTCGTGATCCCCCTCTTCTTCATCGTCTCGAATCGCGGCATCCCGTCCGGACCGGCCGGCGATGTGACGCTCATCGGCCTCGCGCTGCAGAGCGTCTTCTTCCCCGCGCTCTCCGGCGTCGCGCTCATCGCCGCGACCTTCTCGGCCGAAAAGGAGAACGGGACGCTGGTGCCCCTCCTCGCCGCTCCGATACGCGACTTCGACATCGTTCTCGGAAAGCTCGTGGGCATGGTCGTGCCGGTGATGGTCGCGTGCGTCGTGACGCTCGCCGCGGCGTACGGGCTCGCCGCGTACCGCTACGGCGTGGCGCGCGTGGCGCGGGTGCTGACACCCGAGCTGATCTACGCGTTCCTGGTGCTGTCGCTCCTGTACCTCGTCACGACCGGAAGCGTGACGATGATCGTCGCCGCGCGCGTGAAATCGAGCCGTGCCGCGCAGCAGGTTGCCGGACTCGTCATCGCGCTGTCCGCCGCCATCTTCGCCGGCCTCGGTTTCGTCGCATCGCAGCTCGGCGAGGGCTGGCCCCTCCTCGCGCTCGGCGTCGGCCTGGTCCTCATGGACATCCTGGCCCTCGAGATCGCGCGCCGCGTGTGGCAGCGCGAAGAAGTGATCGGTCGCGTGTGACCTTGACTGCCACAGAGCCAGCGCCTAGCGTTCGCCTTCTCATGCGCGCTTCGCTCGTCGTCATTTTCAGCGAGCTCCTTGCGGGAGCTCGATCCGGAGGCGCGCGCCGCTAGCGCGAGTACGACAGCAGCGTCAAGGCCTCCCAGGATCGGGAGGTCTTTTGTTTTAGAGGAGGTCCCAATGGCGAGCACGGTCCAGCAACGGCTGAACGAGGTCGCGGCGGTCGGACAGGAGATCGCCGAGAGCGGCATCGCCTACCTCGATGGAAAGTTCACCCCGCTGGGCGACGCGAAGGTCTCGATCGCCACGCACGCCCTCCAGTACGGGACCGGCGTGTTCGAAGGGATCCGCGCCTACTGGAATCCGGCGCAGGAGCAGCTCTACGTCTTCCGGCTGCGCGAGCATTTTGAGCGCATGGCTCGTTCCGTCCGGATCATGCGCATCGCGCTTCCGGGGGATCCCGACGAGCTCTCCGAGATCGCGCTCGAGCTCCTGCGAAAGAACGGCTTCAAGAGCGACGTGTACATCCGACCCCTCGCGTTCAAGGCCGCGCGATCGGTGAAGGTCGCGCTCCAGGGACTGCGCGACGGCTTCGGGATGTATGCGTTCCCGCTCGGGGCGTACTTGCCCACCGGCGGCCTCGCCGCGCGAACGGCGAGCTGGCGGCGCACGTCCGACGACGCGATCCCGGCGCGTGGCAAGCTGACGGGCGCGTACATCAACACCGCGCTCGCCGTCGATGAGGCGCACGACTTCGAAGCGGACGAGGCGATCTTCCTCACCGCGGACGGCCATGTGTCCGAGGGTGGTGGCGCGAACATCTTCATGGTCCGCGACGGCGCGCTGATCACGCCGTCGGTGACCGATGACATTCTCGAGGGCATCACCCGCGACTCGATCCTCGAGATCGCCGCCGAGCTTGGCATCCTCGTACAGGAGCGGCAGATCGACCGCACCGAGCTCTACGTCGCCGAGGAGGTCTTCTTCTGCGGAACCGGTGCGCAGGTGGCACCGTGCGTGAAGATCGACGGGCGCGTGGTCGGTGAAGGTGCGATCGGCCCCGTCGCCAAGAAGATCGGCGATGTCTACTTCGGCATTGCGCATGGGGACGACAAGCGGCATCCCGAGTGGCGCACGGCGGTGTACCGCTGACCGCCGTCGCCTACCAGGGTCTCGCCGGTGCGTTCTCGGAGGCGGCTGCCGCCGCGCTCTTTCCGGGAGCGAGCCTGCTCCCGCGTCGCACGTTCGCGGAGGTCTTCGCGGCGCTCGAGGCCGGTGACGTCGACGCCGCGGTCGTGCCCGTCGAAAACACACACGCGGGATCCGTCGCTGACGTCTACGACCTACTGCGGCAGCACGACAGCGCGAAGATCGTCGCCGAGCTCATCCTTCGCGTGAGTCATAGCCTCCTCGCGGTACCCGGGACGCGGCTCGAAGACGTGAGGGCAGCGCGCTCGCATCCACAAGCGCTCGCGCAGGTCGAAGAATTCCTTCGCGAGCATCGGATCGAACCTGAGGTGGCCTTCGATACCGCCGGAGCGGCAGCGGAGATCGCGGAAGGCGGAGACCCGGCGATCGCCGCCGTCGCGAGCCGACGCGCCGCGGGGCGCTATGGCCTCGACGTCCTCGCCGATGCCATCGAGACGTCGCGAGACAACTTCACGCGATTCTTCGCCCTCGCAAAGGGCGGCGACCGCGAGATCGCTGAGCGGATTCCGGCCGAGCTCCGATCTGGACCGACAAAGACGAGCCTCGTCTACAAGACCGCGAACCTGCCCGGGGCCCTCGTGCGATCGCTGCAGCCGTTCGCAACCGCGTGGCTCCAGCTCAGCAAGATCGAGTCGCGACCCAGCCGCGCCGCGCCCTGGGATTACGTCTTCTATCTCGACTTCGAGGGCGACCCTTCGACCTGGCCTTCCAAGGAGGCACTGTCGCTGATGCGCACCTGCTGCGAGTGGCAGCAGATCCTTGGAACGTATCCGGCGGCCACGAAGGTGATCGAGCCGGACTGAACGACCTCGGCGGTCCGTGACAGCGCGGAACAACCCGGCAGCGGTCATTGTTCGGAGTTGCGAGATGGAAGTAGGCGTTGACAGCTTCGCAGCGGCCATAGGCGAGACCACCAGCGGGGTGAGTCCAGCGGATCGCCTGCGCGATCTGCTGGATGAGATCGAACACGCCGACGAGGTCGGTCTGGATGTGTTCGGCATCGGCGAACACCATCGCAAGGAGTTCCTCGACTCCGCTCCGGCGGTGATCCTCGCAGCCGCGGCGGCGCGCACCAAGCGCATACGTTTGACGAGCGCCGTTGCAGTCCTCAGCGCAGCCGACCCGGTGCGTGTCTTCCAGAGCTTCGCGACGCTCGATCTCATTTCGCGCGGCCGCGCCGAGATGGTCGTCGGCCGCGGCTCATTCATCGAGGCCTTTCCGCTGTTCGGCCTGGACCTCGACGACTACGACTCGCTTTTCGCAGAGAAGCTCGACCTCCTCCTCAAGATCCGTGAGAACGAGCACGTGCACTGGTCCGGAAAGCACCGGGCCCCGTTGACCGGACAGGGCGTGTACCCGAGGCCGCTACAGGATCCGCTCCCGATCTGGCTTGGTGTGGGCGGGACGCCGGAGTCCTTCGTCCGTGCTGGAGCGCTGGGACTTCCGTTGATGGTCGCCATCATCGGCGGCGAAACGCGCCGCTTCCGGCCGCTCGTCGACCTCTACCGCGAGGCCGGGCGGCGAGCCGGGTTCTCACCCGATCGGTTGAAGGTCGGTGTCCACAGCCTGGGATACGTGGCAGCGACGGCCCAGCAGGCCGCCGACGATTTCTTCCCCGGATACGCCCGCGCATTCACGTCCATCGGCAAGGAGCGGGGATGGGGGCCGATCACGCGAGCCCACTTCGATGCCCAGCTCACACCGAACGGCGCCCTGCTCGTCGGAACTCCCGACGAGGTCGCCGCGAAGATCCTGCGACACAGCGAGGCGCTGGGCGGCATCTCGCGCATCACGTTCATGATGAACGGCTCCTCGTTGTCTCATCGGAACCTCATGAGCGCGATCGACCTGATCGCGGCAGGCGTAGCTCCGGTGCTGCGCGAAAGAGTCGCCTCCCCCGCGTAAGGCCCACGCGACATGACGAGAACGTCATGACGGCCCGACCGTGCCGGTCAATGCTCGCGCTGCCGTAGAGGCGCCGAGGCGCTCCGGGACAGGGAAGGTGATGTCATGACTCTTCGTGCATTGGTGATGGTCTGCGCGATGTTGTTCAGCTCGCTCGTAACGTCGAGCCGGGCTGCCGCGAGCTCCCCGGACGTGGTGCTGCACTGGAACGAGATCGCGGTCGCCACCATGCTCACAGGGCCAGGGGCAGCGAGCCCGTTCGCCCAGGCGCGCTTCGCCGCGATCGTGCAGCTCGCCGTGTTCGAGGCCGTCAACGCGATCACCCACCAGTACCAGCCGTACCTCGGCACGATCACAGCGCCGGCAGGCGCTTCGGCCGATGCGGCCGCGGTGGCCGCCGCGTATACGGTGCTGAGGAGCTACTTCTCGACAAACAGCGCCGCAGCCCTCGACGCCGCCCGCGCCAGCTCGCTCGCGGCGATCCCCGATAGCCAATCCAAGGCCGATGGCATCGTGACCGGCGAGGCCGCGGCGGCGGCGATGATCGCCCTTCGCGCGGGCGACGGATCGGCGCCATTGATCAGCCATGCGCCGGGCGAGCCCACTCCCGGGGTATGGCAGACGACAGCGGGTTGTGCCGCTGGGCTCTTCTTCAGCTGGCAGAACGTGACGCCGTTCGGGATCCGAAGTACGGCCGACTTCATCCTCGATCCGCCGCCCTCGCTCACGAGCGAGCGGTACACGAAGGACTACCTCGAGGTGAAGACGTTCGGCAGTATGACCAACGAGAACGAGGCGCGGCCGCAGGATCGGTCCGATGTGGCCAGGATCTACAGAGACACTTCGCCAACCAACCTGTTGAACTCCGCCTTGCGGCAGGTCGCGGGTGCGGAAGGCGGTTCGCTCTCGGAGAACGCCCGCGCCCTTGCTCTGTTGAACATGGCCACAAGCGACAGCCTGGTCGCGTCGTTCGCGAACAAGTACCGCTACAACTTCTGGCGCCCAGAGACCGCTATTCACGCCGGCCTGACGGACGGCAACTCCAAGACGGACGCCGATTCCACCTTCGCTCCATACGTCACGACGCCGTGCTTCCCGAGCTACCCGTCCAATCACGCCAGTGGAACGGGAGGCGGCGCAGAAGTGCTGAGGCGCATGTACGGCGCCGGCGGCCACACCATCACCGTCTCAAGTCCGACTCTCGCCGACGCCGGGATCGTCCTGCACTACACGACCTTCAAAGCGATCACGAACGACGTCGACGATGCCCGCGTCTTCGGCGGGATCCACTTCCGGTTCGACCAGGAGGCCGGCGGCCGTCTGGGTCGGGACATCGCGACCTACGTCGTCAAGCACAACCTGCGGCCCATCAGCGAGTCCGACTAGATGACTCCGACCGGGCGGCGCCGTGCCGGCGCCGCTCGGTCGGTCCCGAGATTAACCCGGACGAGCCGCTGTGACGCCCAGATACGTGCGCGCGACCCCCTCATCCCGCAGCAGCTCCGGTCCGGTCCCGCGCATCACGATCCGACCAAGCTCCATCACGTATGCCCGGTCCGCCAGACGTAGCGCGCGCAGCGCGTTCTGCTCCACCAGCAGCATCGTCACTCCGCGCCGCTTCAAATCGGCCAACGTGTCGAAGACACGCTTGACGACCAGCGGCGCGAGGCCGAGCGATGGCTCATCGAGAAGGAGCAAACGCGGCCGAGCGAGGAGCGCGCGAGCGATCGCGAGCATCTGCTGCTCCCCGCCGGATAGGGTCCCGGCGGGCAGCGCGCCGCGTTCGCGAAGGATCGGGAAGCGCTCGTACGCCGACTCGAGCTCCGACCGGTCGCGCCCTCGAAGCCCCATGAGCAGGTTCTCTTCGACCGTCATCCGAGCGAGGATCTCGCGTCCCTCGGGCACCTGGACGACGCCAGCACGCACGATCGCGTGCGGCGCCGCCCCGGCGATCTCACGCCCGTCGAAACGGATCCGGCCGCCGGCCGGCACGAGACCGCTGATCGCAGCCAGCGTGCTCGACTTGCCCGCTCCGTTCGCTCCGATGAGCGCGGTCACCTCGCCGCCGTTTGCCGCGAACGAGACGCCGTGCACGGCTTCGACCGCGCCGTAGCGCACGCGAAGGTCTTCGACCTCGAGGAGGGGCGGACTCATGCGACATCCTCCGTCCCGAGGTACGCCTCGCGCACGGCCGCGCTCGTCTGGATCTCAGCGGGCGTGCCTTCCGCGATCTTCTTGCCGAAGTTGAGCACCGCAACCCGCTCGCAGGTGTCCATCACGAGACGCACATCGTGCTCGATGAGCACGATCGTCAGTCCCTCGGCGACGAGCGTGCGCATCAGCTCGCGAAGACGCGCGGACTCCGCCGGGTTCATGCCGGCGGCGGGCTCGTCGAGGATGAGGAGCCGCGGCTCGGACGCGAGCGCCCGCGCGATCTCCAGCCGGCGCTGATCGCCGTAGGCGAGCTCGCCGGCGAGGGCGCGCGGCCGCGTCAGGCCAAGCCGCTCGAGAAGCAGGCCGGCGCGCTCGCGGTCCGGACGGTCCGGCGCGCCGCGAGGCCAGAGGCGCCGGAGGGCGTCCGACCGCATGCGGGCGTGCCGTCCGACGAGCACGTTCTCCAATACGGTGAGGCCCTTGAACAGCCGGACGCCCTGAAAGGTCCGCGCGATACCTCGTGCCGTGAGCGCATGTGGCGCGAGGCCGGTGACATCGGCACCGGCGAACCGAATCGCGCCACTGTCGACACGGAGGTGGCCGCTGATGAGATTGACCAGCGTCGTCTTGCCCGCGCCGTTTGGACCGATGAGCCCGAAGACCTGACCGGATGCGACGGCGAGGTCGACCTCGGCCACGGCGTGCAAACCTCCGAAACGCTTGGAGATGCGGTCGCACTCAAGCAACATCCGCCGCTCCGATCTCCCGCAGGCGGCGGGTCTTGCGAAGCTCCGCGAGCGTCACGAGACCGCGCGGCAAATAGATGATCACTCCCATCAGGATCAGGCCGGCGAAGATGTCGCGGTACTCCTTCAGCGGTCGCAGGATCTCCGGGAGCGCGGTGAGGAGCGTCGCACCGAGGATCGGCCCCGCGACGCTCGGCGTGCCGCCGACCACGGCGTAGACGAGGATCTGCACCGCGCGCGTGAAGCCGAAGTCGCCGGGCTCGATGGAAAAGTTCAGGTGCGCGGAGAGGCCGCCGGCCCACGCCGCGAGAGCCGCGCCCGCGATGAACGCGGCGAGCTTGTACCGGCGGATAGCGATTCCCTGGCTGGTCGCCGCGATCTCGTCCTCACGGATCGCGGCCCAGGCTCGTCCGACGGTCGAACCCTGCACTCGCCACAGCACGTAGGCGACGACGGCAAGCGAAAGGTAGATGTGCCAGAGCTCGGTGACCGGCGGGATCCCGTTCAGGCCGAGCGCTTTCCCGGTGAACGGCAGCGTCAGGAGTACGACGCGCACGACCTCGCCGAATCCGATCGTGGCGATCGCGAGGTACACGCCGCGGAGTCGGAACACCGCGAGGCCGAGGGGGAGCGCGAGCGCGGCGGAGACCAGCGCACCGAGCACCAGGCCGAGCGGGAACGGGACACCGAGGCGCATGCCGAGAAGCGCCGCGCCGTACGCCCCGATGGCCATGAACGCGGCGTTGCCGAGCGTGAGCTGCCCGGCATAGAGCGTGATCCAGACCGACAGCGCGAGCAGCGC
>DASPWX010000069.1:0-8521 GCA_035637615.1 Bathyarchaeia archaeon
GCTTGCTATTCCGGCTCGGGTGACGGCGGACGCGGCTGGCCGCGGTTGTCCGGTCGGCCCCGGCTCGGCCCCGGTCGCCAGGCGCAGGCCGATGACCGACACGCCCCGTTCGACGATCAGGAGGTGGGTCGCCACCTGACCGAGCCCCCAGTCGTCGTCCGACCCCAGGAGCAGGGTCTCGTCGGGCGTTTTTTCCACCCTGGCGATCAGCTTGTCGCGCTCGATCCCCGTCCCGTCGACCAGCAGGCGGATCGTCTCCCGGAGCCATTCCGGGCGGTCGGCGGGCTCTTCGACCACCAAAAGTGGCACCGTCGCATCATGCGCTCTTGTGCGTTCGTGCAGAATGCGGCGCGAACCAAACAGGCCTTAGGCCGCACAGGAGGGATACGTGGCTGGGATCTCGAAGTCGGAGACCCTGAACCGTCTATCGGAAAAGACCGGTCTGACCAAGAAGCAGGTGGGGCAGTTCCTCGATGAACTGGCCGCACTCGCGTACAAAGAAGCCCGGAGCGGCTTCACCATCCCCGGAGTCGGGAAGCTCGTGATCGTTGACCGGAAGGCCCGCATGGGACGCAACCCCGCGACCGGCCAGCCGATCTCGATCCCCGCGAAGCGCGTGCTGAAGTTCCGGATCGCCAAGCAGGCCAAGGACTCAGTACTCGCAAAGCGCGGCAAATAAGAGCGGGCCCGCACTAGCAATCATCGAGCGAGGTCCGCCGGCCGCGGGAGGGCGGCGGACCTCGCTCTCGTTTCCGTGTGACGATGGTCCGATGCGGCGCGTCGCTCTTATCGGAAACGGCGGCGGGGGGAAGTCCACCCTTGCGCGCGCCCTTGGGCTGCATCTGCGCATTCCGGTGCATGAGGTCGACCAGATCCAGTGGTTGCCGGGGTGGCGGCGCGCGCCGCTTGACGAGGTCGCTCGCACGCTGGAAGCGTGGGCGGCCGATGACTCTTGGATCATCGACGGATTCGGTCCGTGGCCGGTGATCGATCGGCGGATGGGACGAGCGGACACGATCGTGTACGTCGACTTTCCCTTGCGAACACATCTGTGGTGGGCGGCGAAGCGACAGGTCGTGTCATTCGTTCGCCGTCGCGCGTGGGGCGGACAGAGCGCGCCGCCCTCATCGCTTCTTCTCTTTCGAACGTTGCGCCGCGTCCATGCGATGCGAGCCGACCTCCTCGAGCTCGTCACGAAAGACGGCCGCCAAAGGAAGCTCGTGCATCTTCGATCGCCGCGCGAGATGGCGCGCTGGCTCAACGATGTGACGAGGACGACTGCCGTCGTGGCCGACTGATGCCGGGTCCGAACGTCCCGTTCCCGCCGATGGAGGCGCAGCTCGTGGAGACGCTTCCCGAAGGCGAGCGCTGGCAGTACGAACCGAAGTGGGACGGCTTTCGCGGCGTGCTCGAGAACGACGGCGGCGAGCTCGCGCTCTGGAGCCGCAACGAGCGGCCGCTGCTTCGATATTTCCCCGAGCTCCGAACACTGGGTGATCTCTTGCCGCCGCACTCCGCGCTGGATGGCGAGATCGTGATCGAGCTCGACGGTCGGCTCGAGTTCGACGCGATGCAGATGCGTCTGCATCCGGCCGAGTCGCGCATTCGCAGGCTCGCCGCCGAGACACCGGCGCGCTACATCGCCTTCGACATTCTTCTGTGGAACGGTGAGCCAATCCACGAGCGTCCACTCGCCGAGCGGCGGAAGGAACTCGAGCGCGTAGCGAAAGGATTCTCACTGTCGCCGATCTCCAAAGATCCGGTGCTCGCGAAGCAGTGGCTGGAACGGCTCGAGATCATCGGCCTCGACGGAGTGATCGCCAAACGGGTCGACCTTCCGTACAAGCCCGGGGCGCGCGACGCGGTGTCGAAGGTGAAGCACCACCGGACGGTCGACTGCGTGATCGTCGGGTATCGCACGAGCGGAACGAAAATCGCGTCGCTTCTGCTCGGCCTCTATCGCGACGACGGCACGCTCGACTTCGTCGGTCATACCTCGGGAATCGCGGGTCCCTTGCAGGATCAGCTGCAGAAAATGCTGCCGCCCCTGCTGAAGGCGGACCAGCACATCGAACAGGAATGGGGCCGCACGCCAGAAGGCGGTTCGCGCTGGTCACAGGGAAAAGACCTCCCGTGGCACGAGATCCGTCCCGAGATCGTCTGCGAGGTGCGTTTCGACAAGATGGAGCAGGAGCGTTTCCGCCACGGCACCCGGTTCATGCGGTTTCGCCCGGACAAGGATCCGAAGCAATGCACGTGGGAGCAGGTGAAACCCACGCCAAAGCCGGGCGACCCGCGCCTGGACGATCTCCTCCGTGGGAAGCTCGGCTAGGTCGACTGCGGCCGCAGCGCCCGCTGGCGCAGGACCGGGACCGCCGACGCGATCCCGAGAACGAGGGCGATCGCGATCACGACAAGGGAGCCGGCGGGATCCGGCTTGACCGTCATCAGGAACACGACACCGAGGGCAACCGCCACACGCGCCCGCACCGAGGCGACGAAGAGAGGGGCGTGGAGGTCGGCGCGAAGATTCTCCGCGAGCGATCCCTGGCCATCTCCCGCGGCCGCGAGGGTCCGGGCGAGCCGGACGCCGCTCACCGCCCCGAGCACCGCGATAACGAGAAGTGAAAAGAAGCCGATCGCGATCCAGCCGTTCGGACCCCACGTGACGGCGGTCATGTAGAGGCCGAAGACAAGGAGCGCGGCCACTGAGGCGCCGCCGAGCCCGCGGATGATTCGATACACGCCGGCCCATTCGCGCACCTGCTCGACGCTTCGCGCATGCCGCAGTTTGGCGATCCCGACCCAATCGAGCGCGAGCGCCGCGAAGATCCCAAGCGAGCCAACGATGTGCAAAAAGAGCGCAAGCGAATAGAGCGTCAACACATCCTCCAGATTGAGTACTTCAGGCGACCATGGCGTTTGCTTGTGAATAGACGGTGAACGTCGCGCGGAGATGTGGTGAGAGCGGACAGCCGCGAGCCGGTGGTCCTAGTACGGCCGGCCCTGCACGGTCCCGCGGGGAGAGGCGTTCTTCATCGCAGGACCGATATCTCCGGCCCGGTGGGAAGGAGCACTGAATGCTTTCGCGCTCTGCCTTCGCCCGCTACCTGCTGGTAGCGATCGTCTCGGCGTTCGTGGCCACGGCTACCGCCGCGAGCGCGGTCACCGCGCACAACGATGGATTCAACGAGCGCATCCTGAACTGCATCGAGACCCGCGACGCGAACAGCGATCAATGCATCGCCGCGCTCGAGGTGAGCACGGTCGACTCGAACTTCTTCCGCGTCCTCGCCGACAACCTCGACAACATGCCGGCGAAGGAAGATCCGCAGCCCGAGGTCGACCTCTACTCGCTCGTCAAGGAGTGTGCCGCCACGCAGAATCTCGAGAGCGATGAATGCGCCATCGCGCTCGACAAAAGCGGACTCTCGCTCGACGAGTTCAAGGCCAAGTTCGCCGCGAAGCTCGGGTATCTCGCCAAGAAAGACGAGATGACCGCGATGATGAAGAAGTGCCTCGAGCTCAAGACGTCGCTCAACGGCAAGGCGTCCGAAGAGCTCTCCGATCTGGTCGAGAAGGTCAACTACGCGTGCCGGAAAGCGCTCGCGGAGTCACACCTGAACGCCGGCCAGTTCTGGACGAAGTACCGCTAGCAACCCCCTGCTCCAGCTGCCTGCGGCCCGGGTCGAAAACCCGGGCCGCGCCGTTTCAGGTCCCAGCGAACCGAACTCGTCCCCGGGGTTACGCCGTTGCCCTGCGAAAAGAGGTAGTCCTCGCGACCCTCAGCGATGACTCGGGCCCCGTTGCGTCCCGCGATTCCAGCCTGATCCACCGGCTTTCTTCGCGTCGTAGTCCGCGCGCCAGTCGCGCGGCGGACTGGAACGCGGACTGCGCTTCGGCAGGGTCCGCTTCACTTTCAGGGCATCGAACAGCGGATCGAGGCTCACGGCCTTCTCCCACATGCCCGCGGTAAGATCGCCGACGGCCGCGATACGGTCGCGCATTGTCACCATCGTGAAGTCGCCGGGCTCGACCGCCGGCACCTCATCCCACCGGAGCGGCGCGGATGCGCGCGCGTCGGGCACCGGACGGATCGAGTACGCCGACGCGATCGTGCGATCGAACGCGTTCTGCCCGTAGTCGACGAACACGCCGGGACGTCCCGCGACCTTCCACTGCACGGTCGCGATCTCGGGGACCAGGGCCACGATCGCCTTTGCGATCGCGCGCGCGATCTCGCGCACGAGCGGGAACTCGAGCTCGGGGACGATCGGGATGAGTATGTGCAGACCGGTCACGCCGCTCGTCTTCGGGTAGCACGGCAGGCCGAGGTCGTCCATGACTCGCTTCCCGGCCATCGCGATCTCGCGCACGTGCGCCCACGGATTGCCCTCGGACGGATCGAGGTCGATGAGCAGGTAGTCCGGCTTGTTCACCTCGGGCACCCGCGAGTGCCAGGTGTGGAGCTCGATGCACCCGAGGTTCGCAATCCACGCGAGCCCAGCCGCGTCCGTGACTACGGGAAAGTCCGCCTCGTTGCCGGACGGGTAGTTGATGTGCACGGTCTCGAGCCACTCGGGATGCGGCACAGGTACGCGCTTTTGGTAGAAGAAGTCGCCCTCGACCCCATTGGGGTGTCGCTTCATCTGCATCGGCCGCCGCGCGACGTGGTGCAAGACCGCATCGGCAACGTCGACGTAGTACTGAACGAGGTCGCCTTTGGTCAGGCCCATCTTGGGGAAGAAGACCTTCTCCGGATTGGTGACCTTGACCTCGCGGCCGGCGACGAGCACGCCATACACAACTCTATGCGCTAGACGAGACTCCGGTAGCGCGGGATGTAGGCCTTCTCGCGGATGAAGGCGAGTGTGTCTTTCGGACGCTCCACGCGCGCGAGCCCGCGCTCGAAGATCACATCAGCGACGCGCGCGGCCACGCGCAGTTCGGTTTCGAGGATGCCAGAGACCGGCGGATAGACGAGTCCCACCGCGATATCGCTCGGCGTCACCTGCTCAGCTACCCCGCCCGCGGCAGCGATGAACATCTCGTCAGTGACCCGTCGCGCCCCAGTCGCGTACACGGCCATGCCGATCGCCGGGAAGACATACACGTTGTTGCCCTGGCCGGGAACGAACGTGCGGTCACCGAACCGCACGGGCGGGAAGGGACTGCCGCCCGCGAATACGGCGCGGCCGGCGGACCACGCATAGGCCTGCTCGGCAGTGCATTCCGACCGCGACGTCGGGTTCGAGTAGGCGAAGATCATCGGCCGCTCGTTGACGCGCGCCATCGTTTCGATCACGCGCTGGTCGAATGCGCCGCCGACCGTCGATAGCCCGATGATCCCCGTCGGCCGCAGCGCGTCGATCGCGTCGACAAAGTCCGCGATTGGCGCGCGGCGCTGCGCAAACGGCCGCTGATAGTCGTGGAGGGTCTCGCGATCCGTCGTGACGAGACCTTTGCGGTCGAACAGTGCGACGCGCGACCGGATCTCGTCGTCGCCCACGCCCTCGTCACGCATGGCCTTCACCAGCAGATCCGCCGTCCCGACGGCAGCGGATCCGGCGCCGAGGAATAGAAAGCGCTGGAGCGCGAGGGCGGTGCCCGTGATTCGCAGTGCGCCGAGTATTCCCGCGAGAGCGACGGCGGCCGTTCCCTGGACGTCGTCGTTGAAACAGCAGACCCGCTCGCGGTAGCGCTCGAGAAGTCGGATCGCGTCATTGCCTGCCCAGTCCTCGAACTGGATGAGCGCGCCCGGGAACTCCGCCTCGACCGCCGCGACGAACTCGTCGACGAACGCATCGAGCTCGTCGTCGGAGATCCGGGTCTGCTTGAGACCCAGATACAGCGGATCTGACAGCAGGGTCTCGTTGTTCGTGCCCGCGTCGATGAGCAGCGGCAACGTGTATTGCGGCGGAACGCCGCCCGCTGCTGTGTAGAGCGCGAGCTTGCCGATCGGTATCCCCATCCCGTTCGCTCCGAGATCGCCGAGACCGAGGATGCGCTCGCCGCTCGTCACGACGATGCAGCGGACGTCGCGTTCCGGCCAGTTGCGAAGGATTTCGCGCAGACGGCCCTTCCTCTTGATGGAGAGATAGAGGCCGCGCGGCCGGCGGAAGAGGTGACCGAACTTCTGGCAGGCCTCGCCGACGGTCGGCGTGTAGACGATCGGCATGAACCTCGCTGGGTCGGACATGAGCACCCGGTAGAAGAGCGTCTCGTCGGTGTCCTGCAGCTGCGAGAGGTAGATGTAGCGCTCGAGATCCGTCGTCTTGCCGTCGAGCTGCGCGAGCGCTCTTTTGAGCTGGGTGTCGAGATCGTCGATCCCCTCCGGCAGTAGACCGATGAGCCCGAGGGCTTCGCGCTCCTTTTCGCTGAAGGCCGTCGACTTGTTGCGGCGCGGGTCATGGAGCAGATCGGTCCCGCGCGGCATCGTCATCCGCAGAGGAGGATAAGGGCGTGGACGCGTTCACGGCCGTGGCGACCGTCGCGGCAATCGTCGCGGGTGCGATCGCTTCGATCTCCGGGTTCGGCATCGGCAGCGTGCTTACGCCGGTGCTCTCGACGGAGTTCGACGTGCGCCTCGCGATCGCGATGGTTTCCCTTCCCCACCTCGCCGGGACCGTCGTCCGCTTTCTTCTTGTCCGCACGCGGATCGATAGAGAGGTGCTCCTGGGTTTTGGGGCGGCGAGCGCGATCGGCGGTCTCGTCGGCGCGGCGTTGCAGACCGTCGTTCAGAGCGCGGCGCTCGCAATCGTGTTCGGCCTGCTGCTGGTGTTCGCCGGCATCAGCAGCCTGACCGGCTTCGCGCAGCGGATGCGGTTCAACGGCCGCGGAACCGCGCTCGTTGGTGGCGCGCTCTCGGGACTTCTCGGCGGGCTCGTTGGGAATCAGGGCGGCATCCGCGCAGCGGCGCTTCTCGGGTTCGACGTCGAGCGGGAAGCGTTCGTCGCGACCGCCACAGCCGTCGCGCTCATCGTCGACGGCGCGCGCATCCCGGTCTATCTCGCGACGCAGGGAGCCGATCTCGCCGCGCATTGGCCACTCATCGTGGTGCTCTCCATCGGCGCGGTCGTGGGCACGTTCGTGGGAGGACGCGCATTGCGGCGCATGAACGAGGCGGTCTTTCGGCGGGTCGTCGGAGTGTTGCTGCTCGCGCTCGGCGTCTACACGCTCACGCGTACGCTCTAGACGCCTCTGAGGCGAAGACGGAAGCGGGCCCCGCCGCCGCCGTCGATGGGGCGCTCGAACGTCACCGAGCCGCCGTGCGACTCGGCGACATCCTTCACGATCGAAAGGCCGAGGCCAGAGCCCGGAAGATGACGCACGTCGTTCGATCGCCAGAAGCGGTCGAACACGCGTGGAGCGTCCTCCGCTGCGATGCCGGGACCGTGATCGCGGACGGAGACCTCGCCGTTCGCGACCGATACGTCGACCGTCGCGCCCGGAGGGCTGTACTTCGCGGCGTTGTCGAGAAGATTCGTTATCGCGCGCGCGACGCGGACCTTCACGCCGTTGATCGTCGAGGGCGAGTCCGCCACGTTGAAACGCACCTTCGGATAGCGGAAGGACACGTCATCGACGACCTCGTGCACGACCTCGTCGAGCCGCAGCTGCTCGAAGGGCATCGGGGTTTCCTCGTCGCGGGCGACCTCGATGAGGTCGCCGACCAGGGTCGTGAGGCGCTCGATCTGGCTGACGAGATCACCGAGAAGCTGCTGGCGCTCGACGGGATCGATCGGCTGACCGCGCTCGAGAAGCTCGAGGTTCGTACGCAGGCTAGTGAGCGGCGTCCGCAGCTCATGGGACGCGTCGGCCACCAGCTGACGCTGCGAGCGCAGCGAAGTCTCGAGCTGTCCGAGCATGGCATCGAAGCTCGTACCGAGCCGGCTCAGCTCATCGCGGCCCTGGGCCGCGACGCGTCGTGAGAGATCCCGTGTCTTCGTAACCTCTTCGACCGTCGCTGTGAGAATTGCGACCGGCCGCAAGGCCGTCCGCGCTATAACTGCCGCCAAGCCGGCGCCGAGCACCGCGGCCGCGAGCGCCAGACCAACGAGAGCCAGCCGCGTGCTCGCGAGCGCGGACTCGATCTCAGTGAGTGGGCGCGCGAGCTCGAGGGCGCGGCCGGGGCCGAGCGACACCGCGTACAAGCGCCAATGCACGTTTTGCACAGTGATGTCTGCGTACGACTCGGACCGCTGACCCGTGGCCACCGCCTTGATCTCGCTTGTGACGAGGGCTGGCGCTGCTGTGCCGTCAGCGCTTGTCACAGTGCCGGTCGCATCAACGATCTGCGCAAAGATGTCCGGACGCCCGGACAAGAAGAGCGTTCCCCCTCGCCCCGGGAAACGATCGTCGGGCCTCGGGCCCTGAAGCCGCGCGCTATTCGCGGTGTCCTGGAGCGTGCCGTCGAACTCCGTCAGAAGCCTGCCCTGGACCATCACGTACATAACCGCTGCCGCCGCGATCGCCGACGCCGCGACAGCCGCAGCGACTAGAAGCGTGAGCCGGAGCCGAA
>DASPWX010000070.1:0-10270 GCA_035637615.1 Bathyarchaeia archaeon
CAGATCATCGACCGCATCATTCGGCAGCTGAATCCGCGCACCAACCCCGCGGCGATCTTCGTCGTCGGGCCGGACCTCGCGCTTGGCGCGCTGGCCCTCGCGCTTGGTGTCGCGCTGCTGGCCGGCTTCCTCCCCGCGCGCCGCGCGATGCGGATGTCCGCGCTCAGCGCGCTCCGATACGAATAGCGGTGGAGAAATAGAAACGGCCCCGTGGTGGATCCCACCACGGGGCCTGAATAGCTAGGTCAGGCCGGGCTACGCGGCGAGGCCTCGGGTCTTGGCCGTCGCTTCGTCGACTGCCTCGAGATCGACCTCGATCTTCACTTTCTCGCCGACGAGCACGCCGTTCGGGATTGGCATGTTCCAGTTGAGACCGAAATCGCTCCGATCGATGGTGATGGTCGCGGCCGCACCGAGGTGCTGCCCGCCCTGACCGTTCTGCACAACACCGATCAGATGGATATCGAAGCTCGCGGGCCTGGTGACCTCGCGAATGGTCAGCTCGCCACTTGCCGTGTAGTGGCCGTCGCCCTTGGGAAAGATCGCGTTGCTCTTGAACGTGACCTCCGGGTACTTCTCCGCATCGAAGAAGTCGGATGACTGGAGGTGGCCATCGCGCTTGGGATCGCCGGTGTTGATGCCTTTGACCGTCGCCGCGATCTCAAAGTCGCCCTTCTCGGGCTGCTCCGGATCAAGCTCGATGCGGCCGCGAACTTTCCCAAGGCTGCCGCGAACTGTGCTCAGCATCATGTGCTTCACCGAAAAGTTCACTGCGGTGTGGGAAGGGTCGATATACCAGAACATATGTTTCCTCTCGCCGGTTCTCACCGGGCTTTAGTTGCTGGTACAATCAACTAGTTGCCTACGCAAGTTATTCCAAGGACCGCCAAGCGTCGCCTCAAGCCGATTGAGTTTCGCGCGTGGCGCGCGTTTATGGTCGGCTCAGTTGTGGTTGCTCGAGCAATGGACCGCGATCTCCAGCGTCAGGCCGGGCTGGCACTCGCAGAACACCATCTGCTCGCGATCATCAGCGAGGCGGGCGAACAAGGCATCCGTCCCACGGACCTCGCGCTCGGTTCGACGCTCACCAAGAGCGGGCTGACACGGGCAGTCGATCGCCTCAAGGCGCTCGGGTTGATCGATAGCCGGGTCTGTCCGACGGATGGCCGAGGCCAGCTGCTCGCGCTCACCGCGAAGGGACGCCAGAAGCTGCGGCGCGCGGCGCCCGAGTTCTTTCGTTCGGTCGCGCAACACTTCGCCGATCATCTGACCGAACGCGAGACCGAAACGCTCGCGACGGCGTTTGAGAGAATCGCCACCGCGGATCGCGGCTAAAAGGGCCCCGCGAGCTCCGGCGGCGCGAAGAGCAGCGTCGGCTGCTGCCACCACATCTCGACGAGGCTGCCCCGCGCCTGCCCCATGAGTGCGGCGATCGTGTCGGGCGGCTGATCGCCGGCAGCGGCGACGACCACGATCTGTCCCGAGCGCAGCGCCTTGGCGTAGCGGCTCGTGATGTCCTTCGGTAGTCCCCCGTTGATCATCTTCTGGAGGCGGACCCGGAGCCCGCTCCATCCCTTGCCGGGGAGCCACGCCCGGTTGCCGGCAACAAGCTCGGCCCGGCGCCGGTCGCGCGCGATCACCGAGATGTCCTCCTCGTGGACTCCCGACTCGCGCAAGAGCGTCACCGCCGAGACGGCCGCGTCATCGTCCTCGAACGCGGCGGCCGCGACCATACCGCCCGCGAGCTCTTGGAGATACGACGTCGTGGCCAATCAGCGAATCCTAATCAGAGAGAGCTGCGAGTTCAGAAGCGGGCGTGTGACTATCAGCGAGATGAGGCGATGGGCTGGCGCTCTCTCGACGTTGGCCGTCCTTGGGGTTGCCATCGCGGTCGTGCAAATCGTCGCACCACGCCTCCGTCCTGACTTTCCCGCATTCGTCATGACCATCGAGCAATGGGACAGCGACCGGGGCTACCACGATGGCCGTTACCTCGCAGGCACGTCGGTCTATCGGGTCGAGTATCACCGCCGCGATGACTGGAGCTGGACCCTGGTGACAGATGAGGTTTCTCCCCAGGATCCCGGAGGGCACGGATATGCGTGTCACGACGGGACGTACGGCTATGTCGAAGCGGGCGGCACGTTCACTGCGACGGAGACTCATTCAGAAAATTGCAACGGCATCGGCCGCTGGATCCACTACGGCATCGCATCGTCTCTTCCTTCACCATGGACGAAGGAGGTCGCAGGCGGTCGCGTCACCTACACCCTCACGGGCGAGCGGGTCGTGTTCGATCTCGCGACCGGCCTTCCCCTGCTCTACGAGGCTGGACTCAGCACCGGCTCGGTGGGGCATCGCGAGGTGTTTCGCGTTGACCGGTAGATCCAGGGATGCGCCCGCATCACGCACGCCACGCCAGGACCGGAATTCGCATCTCCTCGGGCCTCATACCGCCGTGTGAACCTCGGTGGCGGAAGGTCTGGCCATCGACTTTCACGATGCTCGCCGCGCGGTCGCCGCCAAGCATCGCGAGAACATCCCCGATCCGTTGCCTCGCGATCTCGGGATCGCCGCGCCCGAAGAGTCCCGCCGCGATTGCCTCATCGCGGTCGAGGAAGAAGAACGTCTCGGGATACCGCTGTTCGAGATGCTGCTTCACGCGATCGGGCTGATCGGTATGAAGGAACGCGAGACGCGGCTCCCCGGCGATGGGGTTCCGCAGCAATGAGCGCAGCTGGCCGTCGCCGATGAGGTCGATCAGCTTGAACGGGTCGGTGAAGGCGTGGCCGTGATCGGCCGTGAGAAGCACGAGCGTGTCGCCGGGCGGCCGCGACGCGAGCGCGCGCTCGAGGGCCCTGTCGAAGAGGGCGGCCTCGGTGGCGTGGTCTCTCGATTGCGGCCCCGAGACGTGCGCGACCGTGTCGATCCCCGCCCAGTACGCGTACACGTAAGCCGGCGCGTCGCCCCACGGCCGCTGCTCGAGGAGATCGCGCAGCCGAACGCTCATCGACGACGGCAGGTAGTAGCCGGCGTACTCGGCCTCAGGGGCGTGCATGCGATCCATCGCCTCGAGTCGGAACGGCTCCGGTTGGATGATGTGTGCCGCCACTCCGGCCCGGCGAAGTCGCGGGTAGATCGAACCGACCCTGACGTAATCACGCGGTTCGAAGCGGGGGTCGTCGAAGTAGGAGCCGCGCCGGTGCACGGCCGGTCCCCAGCGCAGCATCTGCGTCACCTGGGCAAACTCCTCGAGCCAGACGAAGTAGGCGAGGTTTCCGTGCTCCTGTGGTGTCCGGGCCGTGTGGAGCGTGGTGATCGCCGCGGCGGTGGTTGACGGAAAGATCGTCGTCGCTTCGATGAGCTGCGCGCGATCGCGGCGCCGCGCGCGCTCGAGAATCGACGCGACGAAGGGCATGTCGCCCGCCGTGGAGAGGGCCTGCAGCTGCGCCAGGCCGAGGCCGTCCGCGAGGACGAGAACGACCTGCCGCACTCCCTCACGCAGCGACGGCTCGAGCGCGCGAAGAGGCGGCGGATCCGTCTCGTCGCGCACGCCCAGGACGTCGAGGACCGTGGCGGCGACGTTGAGGAGGCCGCCGCCCTCGTAATCGGGGGGAACGTATCCACGCGCGCGAAGACGCTCGATGAGCGCGTCGGGCATCGGCGGACGATACTGCCTGCGACGTGAGGACGGTCTTCGAGGTCGATGGACTCTTCGATGGCGCGCGGACGATGACGAACGCCGCGATCGTCGTCGACGGTGCGGAGGTCGCGTGGGTCGGTCAGCGGAGTGCGATCCCGAAGACACCGCATGGCGAGCGCTCCGAGGTCATCCCGTCGCCCGGCCGGTTCGTGTTGCCGGGGATGATCAATTGCCATTGCCATCTCACGCTCGACGGCGAGCCGAACTTCGGGGCCGAGGTGCTGCAGTCGGACGCGCTCGCGACGCTCAAGGCGTTCCGCAATGCGCGGGCGGCGCTCCGCGCCGGCGTGACCACTCTGCGCGACCTGAGCGCGAACGGGACGATGGTGATCGACCTCGGCCGCGCGATCGAAAAGGGATTCCTCGAGGGTCCGCGCATCGTCGCATGCGGCCGGGGGATCACGACGACCGGTGGCCACGGATTCGAGGTCGGCCGTATCGCGGATGGTCCCGACGAGGTGCGCAAGGCGGTGCGCGAGCAGGTCGCGGCCGGCGCAAAGGTGATCAAACTGTTCTCCACGGGCGGCATCCTCGGCGACGGCGCGCCGCCCGAGGTATCGCAGTACACGCCGGAAGAAACGGCGGCCGCGGTGGCCGAGGCGCACAACGCCGGGCTTCGCATCACGACGCACGCGCACGGGGCGGGCGGGATGCGCGTGGCTGCCGAGGCGGGCATCGACTCGATCGAGCACGCGACGCTCCTCGACGAGAAGACCGTGCGCCTCATCAAGGAGCGCGACGTCGCGATCGTCCCCACGCTCCTCGTGGTCCAGTCGCTCCTCGACCACGCCGACGCGCTCGATCCGATCGTCGTCGAGCGCACACGCGGGGTGTCCGAACGTCACCGCGAGGGTGTGCGGATGGCGCACAAAGCGGGCGTGCGGATCGCGACCGGCACCGACGCGGGCGCGCCGTTCACCCGGCACGACCGCTTCGCGATGGAGGCGGTGCTCCTCACGGAGTGCGGACTTTCGGCGGAGGAGGCGCTCGTCGCCGCGACGAGCCGCGCCGCGGAAGTCGTGGGTCTGGAGAAAGCCGGTCACATCGGCGCGGGCTGCTGGGCCGATCTCGTCTTCGTCGACGGCGATCCACTGAAAGATCTCAGCGTGCTCGGCTCTCCGAAGGGTGTGTACGTAAGAGGAGTGCCGGCGCTCTAGATCGCTTCGCCGGTCTCCTCGTGGCGGAAGCGCAGCGCGCCGTGCTCCTCGAGGATGCGACGTGAACGCTGCAGGAGCTCAGGCGAGCCAGTCACGGTGACAAGCGCTTCGCCTCGTTCGACGGCACGCTCGTAGCTCTCGTACTCCCGGCTCTGAAAGAGCTTCGCGCGGCCCGCGAGCGCCCCGATGGCTGCGAACGCGAACACCAGGATGGGCGCTCCGATGACGATCGCGACAAGGTTCTGCCGGATCGCATCACCACCGACGATCACAAAGATCAGGGCCAGCAAGGCACCGACAATCGCTCCAACAATTGCACCCGCCGCGCTGAACGAACCCGCCGCTTCGCGGGCCTGGCGGACGTTCTCAGCGACGACGCCGACATGGTCCGGCGGGATCCCGGCTGCGTCGAGAGCGGTCGCCGCCAGGATCGCACCCTCGTGATCGGGAAAGGCTGCAACGAGGGACTTTTCCTTGAGCTCCTCTTTGACTTCTTGCATCACCGGGTCCCCGCGCAGAACTCGTGCCTAATCCAGGTGCGTGTATCGCCGGCTCGCCTGGTCTAGTGAAAGGCCAAGCGAGCCCTCGTCCGTGATCGGCGCTGAGCACACCGTACCGATGCAGACATACGCGGCGACGCGATCCCTTGGGAATCCGAGCCGCCTCGATATCTCGTCATCGCGCTCTGCCCCGCGATCGTCCGCGCGCCCAGGCGCGAGTCGATGAAGTGAGCGCGCCGGGTCGGTCGTTGCGCGAGCTCGATGCCAGAGGGCTGAGGCGACGGGGTCCTGTTCGGGCCCGACCACGGCGACGACCAGCGGCTCGGCGAGAGCGCGCGCCACCGCGTTCGCATAGCTCGCCGCGAACTGCCCCCACTGGCGATAGTCGCCGACGAAGCCGCGCAGGGCGCGGACGGCGAGCTCGCGCCACTCGTCGTTGCCTGAGAGGGCCGCGAGTCGGAGAAGTCCGTCGGCGGCCAGGGCGTTCTCTTCTATGGGCCGTTCGCGGCGCGCAAGGCGTCCCGGCTCTGAGCCCTGACCCTCCGGCGCGTCGATGAATCCGCCGGCTTCGGGGTCCCCCAGCCGGTCGCGGAGGGTCATCGCCATTCTCTCCGCCCCACCGAGCGCCCCGGGATGGATGCCGGTCTCGTACGCGTCGAGATTCGCCGCGAGGCTCGCCGCGACATCTCCGAGGAGATCGACGACCGTCGCGCCGTCGCCCGCATCGAAGTGAGGAAGGGCCTTCGTCTGAGCGTCCCAGAGCCGGCGTGCCATCGCGCCCATCGCGGCGTGCGCCCGCGCGTCGAAGGCGTCGTCGCCGAGTGCGGACCAAGCCGCCCAGTACGCGGAGGCCGCGAGCGCGTTCCAACCGGTGTACGCGGTGCGATCGACGAAGGGCGCGTCGTGCTTGGCGCGCTCGGCGACGGAATCCAGCGTGTAGTAGTGCTCGTCGGCGTCCTGCGATCCGGCCCAGAGCTCCTTGTCCGGTTGCCACAGGACCGCGTCCATCCAGCGGATCACATCGCGCACCACCCGGTCGTACCCTGCCGCCGGGAACGAGCGGTGTGCCTCCGCGTAGATCGTGAGGA
The DNA here is from genome assembly GCA_035637615.1 of Bathyarchaeia archaeon. GTDB lineage: Bacteria > Chloroflexota > Limnocylindria > P2-11E > P2-11E > 3-1-20CM-2-70-9. The sequence continues at coordinate 6,449 of DASPWX010000070.1, forward strand.
GCTCGGCGTTGTCTTCGAGCATCTTCTCGTAATGCGGGATCTCCCACTCACGCGTCGTCGAATAGCGGAAGAAGCCACCTTCGACGTGGTCGTACATGCCACCGGCCGCCATTGCGCTCAGCGTCCGATGGAGCATCGTCGCGATCTCGGGGTACCCGAAACGGCGGTGCTCGTCGAGGAGAAACCGCAGAAGCTTCGGCTGCGGGAACTTGGGCTCGCGGCCGAACCCTCCGAACTGCGGGTCGTACTGCCCGCGCACCAGCGAACCGACCTGGTCGACGATCTGCAGGCTGAGGTCGCCTGACTTCGGCGCCCGCGCCTCCTTCTCTTTCTCGCGGAGCTCGGCGACGCGGTGCGCGAGATCCGAGCGCTGCGAAGACCAAAGTTCCGCCACCTGCGGCAGATATGAGCGCATCGCATCGGGCGGGACATACGTACCACCGTGGACGATCTCTCCATCGGGCGTGAGGAACGCGGTCGTCGGCCAGCCGCCCATGTTGTAGCGGCGGTTCACGTCGGGACGTTCGTCGTTGTCGACACGGATGGGGACATACCGCTCGTTGATCAGCCGGATGACCTCGGGGTCGCTGTAGCTCGTCTCGTCCATGACGTGACACCAGTGGCACCACACGGCGCTGATCGCGAGGAGCACGGGCTTGTCGGCGACCTGCGCTTCCTGGAACGCCTTCTCGCCCCAGGGCCGCCATGCGATCTCGGCGGCACGGTTCGGACGCGGCGAGAAACGGAAAGTCATTCCGGGATCTGATCGAGCTCGATCTTGTTGCCGAAGGGATCGAACACGTACGTCCGACGCCAGCCGGGGATCGGTTCGGCTTCCTCAAACCGCGCGCCGCTTGCGCGCAGCATCTTCACCGTGGCGTCCAGGTCGTCCACGCGCAGCGCGAAGTGCCGGCGCGGATGAAGGCCGAGCTCGCGATCGGCCGAAAGATGGACGTGACCCGGGGGCGCCGCATACCAGATGCCCGCCCGATCGCGGAGCGTCGCCGGACGCTCGAGCTCGGTGAGCCCGAGGGTCTCTCCGTAGAACTTTCGAGCTCGGGCTTCCTCGTCAGGCGGATAGAACACTTGGGCGTGATGCAAGGAAATCCCCACAAATTCGAGTCTAGGCGCGCGAAAATTCAGTGTTTCTAGCGTGTTTCGTGGGCTACTATTTAGACAACGCGACGGAGGTGCTGACTTGGCGATCGAGCAGAGCCCGATGACAACCGAGACCCCGATTGTTGTCTCGACCCCACTGGTTTCCTTGACCCCGAAGGCGACGGACAAGCTGCGCGAGGTGCTCTCGAAGCAGGACCGGCAAGACCTCGCCCTCCGTGTCTACGTCACACCGGGTGGATGCTCGGGCTTCTCGTATGGGATGACCTTCGCCGATGGCACCGAAGAGGATGACGCGATCGTGGAGCAGGACGGCGTTCGCGTCGTCGTCGACCCGATGAGCGCCATGTACCTCAAGGGCTCGGAGATCGACTTCGTCGACGCGCTCATGGGTGGCGGCTTCGCACTCCGCAACCCGAACGCGGTCTCGAGCTGCGGTTGCGGCCAGTCGTTCAAGACGGCTGACCAGTCCGGCACCGCCAAGGCCTGCGCGCACTAGACCACTAGGGGCACCGCATCGAGCTCTGGGAGCCGGCACCGGGCCACTGATGAAGCGCGCGCTCATCGTCGTCGACATGATCGAAGACTTCGTCCATGAAGGTGGCGCGCTGTACTGCGGTCCGTCGATGGCGCGCATCGTTCCGGTCATCCAGAAAGAGATCGCGCGCGCCCGGGACGCGGCCGAGCCCGTTCTCTATCTCACCGACAACCATCTCCCCGGGGACGCCGAATTCGAGATGTTCCCGCCGCACGCGATCGCCGGCACCAGGGGCGCCGCGATCGTGCCCGAGGTCGCGCCGAGGAGTGAAGACGTGGTGATCCCGAAGCGCCGGTACTCGGGCTTCTTCGGTACCGATCTCGACATCACGCTTCGCGAGCGGGGCGTGGACACCCTTCGGCTCGTCGGTGATTGCACCAACATCTGCGTCCTCTATACCGCGGCGGACGCTCGGAATCTCGGTTACGCGGTCGAGGTCCTCGAGAGTGGCGTGACGTCATTCGACGAAGAAGCTCACCGCGACGCGTTGCGCGAGCTGGAAAAGACTCTCGGAGCGAAGATCCTGCGTTAGCCGAACGCGACGCGCGCCGCGAGCGCCAGGATGATGAGGGAGCTCACGACCGCGGTCATTCGCTGTAGCCGCGGCGTCAGACGGCCGTGGAGCATCGCTCCGATGACCGCCAGGAATTCCTGCCACGACAGCGACGAGAGGAACGCCCCCACCACAAACGCCGCGCGGCTCCCGAAGTCTGCCGATAGCTCCGGCAACGCGACCGCCAGCGACACGAAATAGATGACCGTCGGCGGGTTGAGCATGGTCAGCCCGAGGAACAGGAGATACGTGCTGCCCGTTCCGGCGCCGCCCGAATCGCGCTCGATCACCGGAGGCGCGGCGAGCAGGCTGCGCAGCGCGATGATCGCGAGGGCGGCTCCGGCAAGTAGTCGCGCCGCCGGCAGGATCGGCGCAAGAAGCGCCGACGCCGCCGCGCCGAACAACATAGCGATCGTCGCGAAGACGAGGTCGGCCGTTGCCGCACCTGCACCGGCGGCAGCCGCGGCCCGGAGTCCTCGCCGCACGCCCGTGCGGACGATGAGGATCGCGATTGGCCCAAACGGGATCGCGATCGCGTAACCGGCCACGACCCCGAGGAGGAACGCTTCTCCGATGCCCAACTAGACGTTGGTCTTGTTGAAGCGCTTGGCCTTCATCTCGAAACGCGGAAGGCTTCCGTGCGGAACGGCTTCGACGACGCAGCGGATGCCGAGCTCTCGGTGGATCGCGCCGGCGACCTCCTCGGCGACGTCCGCAGGCGCCTCGACGGTGCACCGAAGCTCGTCCATCTCGCGGACCCGTGCCAATGCGATACGGTACTCGCCCACCTGGTCAAACCGGCGGACGATCGCCTCGATCGCGCTCGGGAAGACGTTCACACCGCGCACGGTGACCATGTCGTCCACGCGGCCGGCGATGCCGCCGACGAGCTTCAGCAGCGTGCGCCCGCACGAGCAGGTACCTCGCGCGGCGATCACGCGATCGCCTGTGCGATAACGAATGACGGGCATACCCCACCGGCCGAGGTTGGTGAGCACGAGCTCGCCCTCACCCTCGTCACGCGCGTCACCGGTCCCCAGGTCAAGAATTTCGGCGATGAACTCGGACTCGTTGATGTGGACGCCGTCGCGCGCCGAGCACGAAAAGCCGTGTGCGCCGACCTCGGTCGCGCCGGTGTGGTCGAACACCTCGACGCCAAGCTCTTTCTCGACGCGCTCGCGTGTCGCGGGGATCGAAGCGCCGGGCTCTCCCGCGTGGATGGAGACCCTCAGGGCCGACCGCGCCAGGTCGATCCCCTCCTCGCGCGCGGCCTCCGCGAGCCGAAGCGCGTAGGTCGGAGTGCAGAGGAGCACGGTCGCCTCGGTCGCGACGATCGCGGCGACACGCTCGGTCGTGGACATCGCGCCCCCGGTCAGGCAGAGCGCGCCCAGTCGCTCCGCGCCGGCAAAAGCCGACCAGAAGCCGACAAACGGGCCGAACGAGAACGCGAAGAAGATGCGATCCCTCGCCGTGACACCCGCCGCGCGGTAGATCGGCTGCCAGCACTCCCGCCACCACTCCCACGACTCGGCCGTGTCGAGAAGGCGCAGCGGCCGCCCGGTGGTTCCGCTGGTCTGGTGAAGCCGAACGTACCGCTCGTTCGGATACGTCAGGT
>DASPWX010000071.1:0-8106 GCA_035637615.1 Bathyarchaeia archaeon
GGCGGCGGGGAGCTTCCGAGATCGATGCCGAGGCCGTCGTTCTCGCGGCATACCTGCACGACATCGGGCGGAGCCCGCTGCTCGCCGGCGATCCGCGGGATCACAACGTCCTCTCGGGGCTGGTGCTCGCGGCCGAGGGCCTCGACGCCTGTGTCGAGCCGGCGCGACGCCACGCCATCTACACGGTGCTCGATCCGGAGCTCGCGCCTCGCACCGCGGCCGAGAAGCTGGTGTACGTCGCCGACCGTCGCGGGGGTCAGGCCGTCGAGCCGCTCGAGGAACGTGCCCATGACACCTCGCGACGCAATCCGAAATACGCGGCCGAGATCGCGCGCGCGATCCCGCATGCAAAAGCCGTCGAGCGCGAGGTGTTCGCCGACGTGTCCTTCGGCGCGGACGAGCTCGCGGATAAGGTGCGGTGATAGACCGGAAGCGCCTCGAGCGCCGGATGACCGAGCTCGCGCGGATCGGTGGGACCGATACGGCAGTGTCGCGTCTGGGTCTCTCGGCCGAGGAGCAGCGGGCCCGCGATCTCATCGGCGGCTGGCTCTCCGCAAGGGGCGCGCACGTGTGGCGGGACGCCGCCGCGAATCTCTTCGCGCGGTTCGGCGGCCAGGGCCAGGCGATCCTGGTCGGTTCTCATCTCGATTCGGTGCCGGAAGGCGGTCGGTTCGATGGCGCGCTCGGCGTCCTCTGCGCCGTCGAGGCGGTCGAATCGCTTGTCGACGCGAAGGCGAAGCTGCGCCGTCCCGTGGAGGTCGTGGCCTGGGCCGACGAGGAGGGTGCACGTTTCGGAGTGGGCCTTTTTGGATCCACGGCCAGCTTCGGTCGCCTCGGGCGCGGCGTCGCCGATCGCCACGACCGAGACGGTGTCTCCATCGCGGACGCGTTACGTGCTTTGGGTGAGCAGGGTGATCCTGCCGCGGCCCAGCGCGACCCGGCCGAGCTCGCGGCGTACCTGGAGCTTCACATCGAGCAGGGACCGCGCCTCGAGAGAGCCGGCCTGGCACTCGGCGTAGTGAGCGAGATCGTCGGCATCTACCACGCACGCGTGACGATTCGAGGCCGCGCCGATCACGCGGGCGCGACGGTCATGACCGCGCGTGCCGATGCGCTGGCCGCCGCGTCCGAGATCGTGCTGGCCGTCGAGCGGATCGCGCGCGGGCGGCCCGATTCGGTCGGCACGGTAGGCGAGATCGCGGTCCGTCCCGGCGCGAAGAACGTGGTGCCGGGCGAGTGCGTCTTCTCTCTGGACCTGCGCGCGGTGCAAGATCACGATGGTCTCGTGCGTGAGGTGCTCGGTTCGGTGACCGGCATCGCGAGCTCGCGGGCCGTCGAAGCGTCCGTCGACGAGCTGGCGCGGGTACCCGTGACCTCGCTCGCTCCGAAGATCCGTGAAGTCCTCAAACGGGCGACGAAGAGCGTCGGGGTCGACGCGCCCGACCTTGTGAGCGGCGCCGGCCACGATGCACAGAATCCCGCCCTCTCAGGCGTGCCGACAGGCATGATTTTCGTCCGCTCGACCGGTGGCTCGCACACACCGCGTGAGTACGCATCGGTCGAAGACGCCGCTCTCGGCGCGCAGGCGCTCGCGAATGCGATCAAGGAGCTCGCCTCGTGACTGAGCCCACCGCCTGCGTCTTCTGCCGGATCGTCGAGGGCCGCGAGCAGGCGAGCTTCGTGGCGCAGGGCTCCGATGTGCTGGCGTTCCTCGATCTCCATCCGATCACCGAAGGACACACGCTGATCGTTCCGCGGAAGCACGCGGCGTCAATTGGCGAGGTCGATGAGGTCACGGCCGTCGCAATGTGGTCGGTCGCGCGGCGCGTTGCGGCCGCCCTCCGCACCTCGGGCCTGCGCTGCGAAGCCATCAACCTGTTTCTCGCGGACGGCGCTGCGGCGGGACAGGAGGTCTTTCACTCGCACCTCCACGTCATCCCGCGCTGGCAGGGCGACGGCTTCCGCATCGAGTTCCCCCCGCATTACGGGGCGGCCGCGCCGCGGAAGGAGCTCGACGACATCGCGGGGCGGCTCCGGAAGAGGATCTGATGGCGGACGGCGCCGGGTTCTGACCTCGTGGACCGGCCGGCCCCCGTCGGCGTGCCAGTTGACGTAAACTGGCAGACATGGCGACGGCGGCGCCCGCGACCTATCGGATCGGCGAGCTTGCCGCAAAGGTCGGAGTGACCGAGCGGACCATCCGGTATTACGAGGAGCGGGGTCTCCTCGAATCGGTGAAGCGGCTCGACGGTGGCCAGCGCGTGTACACCGACGACGATGTCCGCCGGCTCAAGTTCATCCAGAAGCTGAAAGTGCTGGGTCTCTCGCTCGCCGAGATGCAGGAGCTCGAAACGCTCTACGGTCGCCATCACACCAATGCCAAAGTGCTTCCGCGCCTGATTGAATTGCTCGACTCTCATCTCGTCACGGTCGGCGAGCGGCTGAGCGAGCTTGCGGCGCTGCGCGACGAGATCCGCGCGTATCGCCATCACGTGACGGAACGGCTGGAAGAAGCCAAGTGAGCGCGGTCATCCTCGGAGCGGCGCGGACTCCGATCGGCGCGTTCCTCGGCGGCCTCGCGCCGCTCTCCGCGCCGACGCTCGGCTCCATAGCGATGAAATGCGCACTCGAGCGCGCCGGCATCAACGCGGATCAGGTCGACGAGGTGTTCATGGGGAACGTCGTTCAGGCGGGTGTCGGTCAGGCTCCGGCGCGCCAGGCTGCCCTGGGTGCGGGGCTACCGAACTCCGTGCCGTGCACGACGATCAACAAGGTGTGCGGCTCGGGCCTGAAGGCGGTCATGCTCGCGGCCTCACAGATCGTGGCCGGCGAGGCGCGGCTCGTCGTCGCGGGCGGCATGGAGTCGATGTCCAACGCGCCGTACCTCGCGCGCGGGCTTCGTGCGGGCCTGCCGCTCGGCGAGCACAAGCTCGAGGATGCAAACATGGTCGACGGTCTCGTGGACGCGTACGGACACGGGCACATGGGTCTCGGCGGCGAGCTCGTCGCGGAGCAATGCGGTCTCGGCCGCACCGAGCAGGACCGTTTCGCTCTCGGCTCCTATGAGAAGGCCCTGCGCGCGCAACGCGAGGGGGCGTTCGACGCGGAGATCGTGCCGGTCGAGGTGCCGGGTCGAAAGGGCGCGGTCACCCTCGTCAACAAGGATGAGACACCGCGGGAGACCAGCCTCGACGCGCTCGCGAAGCTGCAGCCCGCCTTCAAGGCCGCCGGCACGATCACCGCGGGTAACGCCTCGAAGCTCAACGACGGCGGAGCCGCGGTCGTCGTCGCGTCGGAGGAGCGCGCGCGCGAGCTCGGCGCGAAGCCCGTCGCGCGGATCGTGGCGCAGGCCCAGTTCGCACACGAGCCGGAGCGATTCCTGGCTGCACCGAAAGGCGCGATCGAGCGCTGTCTTGCAAAGGCGGGATGGAAGATCGGCGACGTGGACCTGTTCGAGGTGAACGAGGCATTCAGCGGGATCGAATGCGTGCGCCGTGAGCTCGACATCCCCGAAGCCAAGTTCAACGTGAACGGTGGCGCGGTCGCCCTGGGGCACCCCATCGGCGCGTCTGGCGCCCGCCTTCTCGTCACGCTCCTGTATGCGTTGCGGGCGCGCTCCGTCAAGCGCGGCGTCGCATCGCTCTGCCTCGGCGGTGGCGAGGCGGTCGCCCTCGCGGTCGAGCTCGTCTAGTGGCGACTACCACAGCCGAGACGGGATTTGACCTCACCCTCACTGAAGAGCAGGAGCTGACCCAGCGCGCGGCGCGCGCCTTCGCGACAGAGAAGGTCCTTCCGCGCGCGGCGGAGATCGACGAGGAGGGCAAAATCCCGCACGAGATCCTCCACGAGATGAGCGCGCTCGGCTTCATGGGGACCTACGTGCCCGAGCGATACGGCGGCCCTGGGCTCGACGCCGTCTCGTACGCGCTTGTCGTGGAGGAGATCAACCGCGCGTGTGCCTCGACCGGAGTCGTCCTCTGCTCGCATATGTCGCTCGCCGTCGATCCGATCCTCCACCACGGGTCTGAAGCGCAGAAGGAGAAGTACCTGCCGAAGCTCGCGCGCGGCGAGTGGGTCGGCTGCTTCGCCCTCTCCGAGCCGGCGTCGGGCAGCGACGCGGCGGCGATGCGAACGTCGGCCCGCCGCGACGGCAACGCGTGGATCCTGAACGGGACAAAGAATTTCATCACCAACGGGTCGCTCTCCAACGTCGCGATCGTCTTCGCTCAAACCGACCCGGCGCAGAAGCGCAAGGGGATCGCCGCGTTCATCGTCGAGAAGGACACGCCGGGGTTCTCAGTCGGCAAGCTCGAGCGCAAGCTCGGCATCCGCGGATCGGACACCGCGCAGCTCATCTTCCAGGACGCGCGCGTGCCGGCCGCGAATCTTCTCGGCGAGGTGAGCGAGGGATACCGGATCGCGCTTTCGACCCTCGATGGCGGCCGCATCTCGATCGCGGCGCAGGCGGTCGGCATCGCCCGCGCGTGCCTCGAGGATTCGATCGCGTACGCCAAGCAGCGCGAGGCCTTTGGAAAGAAGGTCGCCGACTTCCAGGCGATCCAGTGGATGCTCGCCGACATGGCCACGGAGATCGACGCGGCTCGTCTGCTCACGTGGCGCGCCGCCGCGATGAAGGACGCGGGCGAGGACTACATCCTCGCCGCGGCGGAGGCGAAGCTCTTCGCGAGCGACGTGGCGGTGAAGGCCAGCCGCGATTGCGTGCAGATCTTCGGGGGCTACGGATATCTGAAAGACTTCCCGGCCGAGCGTCACTACCGCGACGCGAAGATCACCGAGATCTATGAGGGAACCAGCGAGATCATGAAGCTCGTCATCGCGGAAGAGATCCTGAAGGAGTGAGCGCCCTGTGATCGCGCCCACCGGCGTATTTATCCCGGGCGGCGCGGTCCTGCTGCTGCTCGCGGCGCTCGGTTTCGGAGCGTTCTTCTGGCGGGCGTGGCGCCTGTACCGGTACATGCGACTCGGCCGCGACGAGGCGCGCCTCGATCATCCGTGGCGCCGAGCGCGCGACGAGCTCGTCGTGTACCTCGGCCAGCGCAAGCTCCTGAAGCGGCCGTATTACATCCGCGGCTTGGCGCACGCGTTCATCTTCTGGGGCTTTCTCGTGATCACGATCGGAACGGTGGACCTCCTCTTCAGCGGAATCGTCGGCCTCCACCTTCCGGGAACCGGAAGCGGGCTCTTCGCGTGGACGATCGATATCTTCGCCGTGCTGGTGCTCGTCTCGATCGGCATCGCCTTGGCTCGTCGCCTCTTCTTTGCGCCACCGCGAATGCACGTCGCGCTGGATGGCTACGTCATCCTCGGGATGATCGGACTCTTGATGCTGACGCTCCTCGTCTTCGAGGGGGCCGGTCTTTCAGCCGGCCTGCTCGAGAAGGGCTACACGCCTCCCCCGATCGCGAATGCGATCCTGAAGTCGATCTTCACGCGAGATCTTGCCGGCGTGGTGTTCCCGGTCGCCTGGTGGATGCACGTCGTGACCGTCCTCGCGTTCGCCGCGTATCTGCCCCAGTCGAAGCACTTGCACATCGTCACGACGCTCCCGAACGTCTTCTTCCGCAAGCAGACGCCAAGAGGACAGCTCTCGCTTATCGAGGACATCGAGAACAAGGAGACCTTCGGCGCGGCGTCGATCCGGGACCTTTCGTGGAAACAGCTGCTTGACGGGTACACGTGCACGGAGTGCGGGCGCTGCTCCGATAATTGCCCGGCGCTCGCGACCGGAAAGCCCCTCGACCCGCAGAAGATCGTCCTCGACATCCGCGATCAGCTGCTGCGCGACGGCCCGAAGCTCCTCGCCGACGCGAAGGCCGAGATCACGCCGCCCTCTCATTACACCGAGTCAAAACCCGAAGAGCTCTGGGCCTGCACGACCTGCGCGGCGTGCGTCGAAGCGTGTCCGGTCACGATCGAGCACATCGACAAGATCGTCGACATGCGCCGTCACCTGACGCTCATGGAGGGATCGGCGCCCCCCGAGGCGCAGCGCGCGATGACGAACATCGAGCGCGCCGGTAATCCGTGGGGCGAGCCGCGCGAGACGCGCGGCGACTGGGCGAAAGATCTGGGCGTCCCGACGTTCGCCGAGAAGCCGGACGCGGAGTACCTCTACTTCGTCGGGTGCGCGGCGTCGGTCGACCGGCGCAATCAGAAGGTCGCGCGCGCTCTCGTGCAGGTCCTGCGTGCGGCCGGCGTCTCGTTCGCGATCCTCGCATCCGAGGAGACCTGCAACGGCGACCCCGCCCGGCGGATCGGCAACGAGTACCTGTGGCAGATCCAGGCCCAGCAGAACATCGAGACGTTCAAGAAGTACGGCGTGCGGAAGGTGATCGCGAGCTGCCCGCACTGCTTCAACACGATCGCGAATGAGTATCCGCAGCTCGGCGGCAACTACGAGGTCGTCCACGCGCTGCAGCTCGTCGATCGGCTCATCAGGGAGGGCAAGCTCACGGTTGGCCTCGGTATGTCCGAGGCGGTCGCGTATCACGACCCGTGCTATCTCGGGCGGCACAACGGCGTCTACGACCAGCCGCGCGCGGTGCTCGACGCGATCCCCGGCGTCCAGCGCGTCGAGATCGAGCCGCACAACCGGGAGCGCGGATTCTGCTGCGGCGCCGGTGGCGGGCGGATGTGGATGGAGGAGAAGGTCGGCCAGCGCGTGAACCACCGCCGGGTCGAACAGCTGCTCGCGCTCAACAGCGGCGCCACGAAGGTCGCCAGCGGCTGCCCGTTCTGCTTGATCATGCTCGAGGAAGGCGTCGGGGCAAAAGGCGTGCAGGAGCAGATCCGCCCGGTCGACGTCCTGGAGCTCGTCGCGGGGAGGCTCGAAAGCTAATGGACTTCACCGATGGCACGACCATCTTCGCGATCGTGTTCACATTCGTGATGCTCGCCGTAGCGTTCGGTGCCGTCGCGTTCGCGCTCTGGTACTCGGGGGACCAGCAGGAGACCTGATGAAGATCCTCATCCCGCTGAAGCAGGTGCCCGATTCGACGGTGAGAGTGAAGGTCGGGTCCGATGGAAAGTCGATCGTCACCGAGGGCATCACCTGGTCGATCTCGCCGTACGACGAGTACGCGATCGAGATGGCGCTCGAGCGTAAGGACGCCGATCCGACGACGGTCGTCGCGGTCGTGACGGTCGGACCGGCGCGGTCGCGCGATGCGCTGCGGCAGGCCCTCGCCATGGGCTGCGACGAGGCATCGCTCGTCACGGCTGATGACGCCGCGCCGCTCGCCATCGCGCGCGCTCTCGCGAAGGTCGTCGCGGAAGCGAAACCCGACCTGGTGCTCTGCGGGAAGCAGGCCTCTGACGACGATCAGGGTTTTGTGGGCCCGGCCCTCGCCGAAGTACTTGCGTGGCCGCACGTCGCGACGATCACGAAGGTCGTTCCCGTCGATGGTGGGGTCGAGCTGTGGCGTGAGATCGAGGGCGGTCACGAGGTCTGGAGGGCGCCACTTCCCGCGCTCGCGACGGTGCACAAGAGTGATAAGGAGCCGCGCTATCCGTCGCTCCCTGGGATCATGAAGGCGAAGAAGAAGGACATACCCGAGCGGCCGATCAGCGCGCTCGGCGTCGATGCGTCCGGGCCGACCTGGACGATCCTTTCGATGGAGCCACCGCCGGCGCGCGGCGGCGGCAAGATCCTGAAAGACGGCGACAGCAAGCAGATCGCCGAACGGCTTGCGACGGCGTTGCGCGACGAGGCGAAGGTCCTGTGAAAACGCTCGTCGTCGCCGAACGCAAAGGCACCGAGCTGCGTCGCGTCTCGCTCGAGCTCGCCGCGAAGGCGCGCGAGCTTGGGGAAGCGGCGGTCGTGGAGATCGCCGGCGAGCGCTACTCGCCTCTGCCGTTCGTGTCGGCGCTCGCGAAAAAGGTGGAGTCCGAGAAGCCGGACCTCGTCCTTCTGGGCGCGACGCTGAATGGACGCGATCTGGGCGCGCGCCTGGCGGCGCGGCTGGGCCGGGCCTACGCCGCCGACGTGACCGGCCTCCGTGCGGCCGGGAACGCGCTCGAGGCGGACAAGCCGATGTACGCGGGCAAAGTGCGGGCCAAGGTGCGGCTCGATCTTCCGGCGGTGGT
>DASPWX010000072.1:0-4220 GCA_035637615.1 Bathyarchaeia archaeon
CTTCGGGCGATGAGCAGCGCCGGCGTCTTCTTCGCTCGGCCCCTCGTGGGATCGCGATGGACCGTCCGCCAGGGGCCGCTCGCTCAGAAGACCCGGACGCTGCCCATCCCTCTTCCCTCAATCCCATCCGCACACGTCGCCGAGCGTTCCTGTGCGATCCGCCGCCGCGCGTCTTGTCGGGAGCGGAGCAGCGCCGGAGTCTTCTTCGCTCGGCCCCTCGTGGGATCGCGATGGACCGTCCGCTAGGGTGCCGCTCGCTCAGAAGACCCCCGACGCTGCTCTCCCCCAATGCCACTCGCGCACGCGTCGCGGACGTTCCTATGCGATCCGCCGCCAGGCGTCTTTCCAGTTTCGGGTGGTGAGCAGCGCCGGAGTCTTGTTCGCTCCCGAGTCCGTGACAGACGCCATCAAACGGGCACGTTTACCGAGTCCTAACTAGTCGGAATGAAATAGCTTGGCTGTCAGGAGTGTCGGGCAGGAGACAGGCGTAGTAGTTGGTAACGTCTCAAATCAGTCGCCCGGCGACCGGAACGTGCCTGACACTTCGTTCGTCTAGGTATGTGAAGAGTTCACACCGAGCAAGCGTGCGTACGCTCCACGGCACATCCCTTGCTCGAACAGTCGACGCGCCAATTGGTGGGCGCAGGGGAGGCAGGCGGCATGGCAGTCTTCGCGCGAAGCGGCGATCGGGCGCGGACGTCGCGCCGCGGCCCGTGGATGCTTGCCGTTGTGCCCGTCGCCGCGATCGCTCTGGCGATCGGCGCCGCGTTCGCTGCTGATGCGGTTTACGCGCATCGTGCGCTGCCCGGCATGTCGGTCGGTGGGGTCGAGATCGGTTCGCTCGACGCAGCCGCGATCCGCGAACGGCTCGCGACCGAGCTCGCGGCGCCATGGGCGACATCGACGGTCGCTCTCGTCGACGGTTCGCGAACCTGGGAGACGACCAACGCCCAGCTTGGGATCGCACCCGACATCGACGCTGCCGTCGCCGAGTCGCTGACCTATGGAAAATCCGGCGGCGCGTTGGATCGGCTCGGTGCTTGGATCGACGCCGTCCGCGGTCAAGCCAACGTTCCCTTCGCGATGCACGCAAAGGGCGACGCACTCGATCAGTGGGTAGCGGCCGCGGCTCGCGACACCGATCGCGCGTCGGTCTCCGGCGAGCTTCGCCTCGGGCCGTCGGGTCTCGAGGTGACCCAGCCGGCGCTCGGTCGTGAAGTCGACCGCGTCGGCACGGTCGCGGCACTTCTCTCCGCGGACTCGCTCGGCGACCGCGAGGTCGCGCTTCGTGTGCGCACGTCGTATCCGGCCGTCGACGCATCCGGATTCGACGAGGCCTACGCGCGGGCCGCGGCGGCGGTGACCCCGGTCACCGTGCACGTCGAGGATCGAACGTTCACCGAGAACGCGACATATCTTTCGAGTCTCCTCGCGATCGAGCGCGTCGCCGCGAAGCCGGGCGAGCTTCCGGCCGTCCCGCAAGACGCGATCGCTCCGGCGATCAGATACCGCTACCAGGTCTCGCTGGTGAACGAGCGCGTGGCGAGCTGGGCCGCGGCCCTCGGCGTGGTGCTCGATCACCCGGGCAAGAGTGCGAAGTTCACCCTCAGTGCCGAGCGCGTGCCATCGATCGTTCCTTCCGAGAGCGGGGTCAAGGTTGACCAGGAGAAGCTCCGCGCAATGGTCCTCGAGGACCTCGTGCGTCCGGCCGGCGGCACGACACGCGACCTCGCGGCACCCGCGGTCGTCGACGCATCAGCGTTCACAACAGAGCAGGCCAAGGCACTGCTGCCAAATCTGGTTCGGACGTCGACCTTCACCACGTCCTACCCGCCGAGCGCGTCGCGTCACGCGAATATCTCAACCGGCGCGTCGCAGTTCGACGGTGTGGTCATCCTGCCTGGCCAGACCTTCTCCTTCTGGGAGCTTCTCGGTCCTGTGACCACCGAGCGCGGCTACGCGTACGCCGGCGCGATCATCAACAACCGCTCGGATGAGAACGTCATCGGCGGCGGACTCTGCCAGGTGTCGACGACGATCTTCAACGCCGTTGCCGCGCAGGGGTATGAGATCGTCGAGCGGCACGCGCACGGCTACTACATCGATCGCTATCCGATCGGCTACGACGCCGCGGTGTTCGACCCGGGCGTCGACTTCAAATGGCGCAACGACACGGCGAACCCCGTGTTCATCTGGTCGTGGAGTGACTGGACATCACTCACCATCGACGTGTGGGGGATCCCGACGGGTCGCACCGTCGCGGTGAGCGCGGCGACGCAGAAGAACTTCGTGCAACCTGCCGCGGATCAGCCCGCCGACCCGGCGTTCCCGAAGGGCGTCACCGTGGCCGGCCGAGATGTGTTCAAGACCCGCACCGTGTACGAGAACGGGAAAGTGCTCCACCAGGACTTCTTCGCGAGCCACTACGCCCCGGTTTGGGGTGGCCCGCTCGTCGCGCCGGACGCTCCAAAGCCCTAGTGAGCGCTCCGAGACCCGCCTGAAAGCGGCGCGGATAACGGCCTAGCAGGCAGGCCGTTAGATGCGTGTGGTGGGACAGCGCACCGCGAAGGACACCGCGAAACTGATCGACGAGGTCGCGCGCGGCGATCGCCTTCTCGAGGACATCAAGGACCCGGAGCTGCGCGAGACAGTCCGGCTTGCGCTCCGGCTGCACAAGGATCCGTACACCGCACCCGACTCACGGACACGCTCCCGAATTAGGGCGCGAGTCCTTTTTGGGTTGCATCCGCATGGCGCGACCCTCGTCGATCGTCTTGCGGTTGTCTTTGAGCTTCTCGGCCGACCGACCCCGTACGCGATGAGAGTTCTTGCGGTCGGTCTGATCGTCGTGGCCGTCGCGGCGAGCACCGCGCTCGTGAGCGCGGGCACCGTCGCGGACGATGTCCTGTACTCGGTCAAGGTGACATCCGAACAGATGCGTCTCTCGCTCGCGACGTCCCCGGAAGATCGTGCGGTCGTCGAGCTGTCGATCGCGGAGCACCGCCTCGCTGAGGCGACCGCCCTCGCGTCGCTCGGCAACGAGGATGACGCGATCGTCGCGACGAGCGAATACGGGGAGCACCTGGCGAACGCGGCGGCCGAGCTCGCCGAGGTCGAGTCGCTCCAGCCGGATACGGCGACGCTGGTGATCCAGCTGCAGCAGCGGATCGACGAGCATCGCGCGACCGCCGCCGCGGTGGTGGCGAGATTGACGGAGGATCCGAGCACGGCTTCGGCGGCCGCGGCGCTCGCGCCCCTGGCTGCGCGCGGAAACGTGGCCGCCGACCTGAGTCCGGCGGCGGCGATCGCGCAGGATGCGGCCGACACCGCGGACGAGGCTGCCGCGGCAGCTGAGCGCAAGGTGACGCCCCCTGGGCAACCGGAAGCCGCGCCGGCCTCGGGCGGGGCGGGTCGCACCGCCACAACCGCGGAAGCGACACCTCGCGAGGGGCAGACCGCCGGCAACGAGATCGCGAGGGGTCAGAGCGCAGTTTCCAAGAAGGAACGGGCCGCCGGCGCGGCACGGAAGGCCGCCGACGAGGCGAAGGCCGCGGCGAAGAAGGCAAAAGCCGGAGCGAAGCGAACACCGGCCCCGAAAAGTCGAGACGATTACAACAATCGGGACGACTAGCTAAGCCGTAGCATCGCGTCCACCACGTGACCCCTCAACGCCGTGCCGACCTCGCGTACCTCGTCGCGATCCTCATCGGCCTCCTCTTCATCGTCTTCCTCGGACCGCTCGATCGGCGTCTCGAGATCGCTCACATCAACGACTTCTCCGGCTTCTGGGCCGGGCCCCGCGCCGTCCTGGCCGGCGTGAGTCCGTGGGATCCGACGGAGTATCCGAGGGCGCGGATCGCCTTCGACACCCAGCTCGACGCGGCGCCGGTCCTCAACTACATGCCCTGGACGGTCATCGCCCTCCTGCCCATCGGCCTCTTGCCGCTCGACGTCGCGGCGTGGATCTGGATGGCTTTGTCGTTGATCTGTTCCGCGCTCGCGCTGCGGGCCCTGCTGCGCGAGTTCTTGCCGGGTCGTGCGGTGGTCCATGGGATGCTCGGGCTAGCGCTCCTCGTCGGCCAACCGGGCTTTCACACGATCGTCCTCGGCCAGTGGGCGCTCCTTCTGATGTCGGCTGTCGCGGCGATCGTTCTCGCGGTGCGGGCCGGCCATGCGCGCCGCGCCGGGTTCGCCGCGCTCGCGCTGCTGGCGAAACCGCA
>DASPWX010000073.1:0-8078 GCA_035637615.1 Bathyarchaeia archaeon
GACGTCTACGAGGCCGGTGGCGACAAGCTCGTCATCGTCGCGAGCGATCGGCTCTCGGCGTTCGACGCGGTGCTGCCCACACCGATCCCGGACAAGGGCCGCGTCCTGACCCAGCTCTCGAACTTCTGGTTCCGGAAGACCGACAAGATCGTGCCGAACCACCTCGTCTCGACCGATCTTCGCCGCTTCCCGAAAGCCTTTCGCGATTCGCGGTCGCTTGCCGGCCGTGCCGTGCTCGTGCAGCACTGCGAACGCATCGACATCGAGTGCGTCGCGCGCGGGTACATCTCGGGCTCCGCGTGGACCGAGTACAAAGCGCTTGGAACGGTCGCAGGCGAGGAGCTGCCGAAGGCGCTCATCGAGTCGGAGCAGCTCGCCGAACCGATCTTCACGCCCGCCACGAAGGCCGAGTCGGGACACGACCAGAACATCAGCCGGGCGCAGCTCGCGGGCATGATCGGCACCGAGCTCGCCCGGGACCTCGAGCGTCTCACGCTCGCGCTCTACCGGTTCGCCCACGACTTCGCGGCGTCGAAGGGTCTCATCCTGGCCGACACGAAGTTCGAGTTCGGCATGTTCGACGGCAGGATCACGCTCATCGACGAGATCCTGACTCCGGACTCGTCGCGCTACTGGGACGCCGAGGCGTACAAACCCGGAACCTCGCCCGCCTCATTCGACAAGCAGTACGTGCGCGACTTCCTTGTGCAGAGCGGCTGGAACAAGGAGCCGCCCGCGCCCGCGCTGCCTCCCGAAGTCGTGAAGGGTACGAGCGAGCGGTATCGCGAGGCGTACAAGCGCATCGTGGGCAAGGATCTGGCGTGAGGTTCGTCGCGCGCGTGCTGGTGCGGCCGAAGGCCGAGGTCCGCGACCCGCAGGGGGAGGCCGTCTTCGCGGCGCTGCGCTCGCTTGGCCACGACGTCGCCGAGGTGCGCACCGGCAAGGAGATCGTCGTCGCCTTTGAGGCCCGCGACGAGAGCGCCGCGCGCGAAGCTGCAGAGCGCATGGGGGACCAGCTGCTCGCGAATCCCGTGATCGAGAGCTACGCCGTCGAGGTCGCTCGCGAGGCGCTCACGGCCCGCTGAGCCGCATCTCGGTGAGCTCGCGCTCGCTGAACACGCTCGGACAGATCGGATCGTTGCCTCTGCTGACGCGGCAATTCATCGGCGAGTACATGAGCCCCACGCTCGAGAAGTCGGTCGGCGTATCCGCCCAGTGGCCGTCCTTCGTACCCGGTCCGAAACAGCACCAGATGTGGCCGAGCTCGTGGAGGACGGTCGCCATGAGCTCGGACACGGTGAGGTGCCGGCTCCCATCGACGGTGTGGACGGCGATCCTCCGCGAGGTCACCTTGCCGCCGCTCGAGTGCTGCGTGAGCGCCGAGGTGCCGTTCGTCCCGTCGAGCTCGACATCGATGTCGCCGTCGGTGCGAAGCGACAGCTGCCCGCGGCCCGCCGTCGCGCTCGCCCAGGCGTTCGGCAGCGCGGCCGCGATCGCGTCGCGCAGGTCGGGCATGCGCGAGCGCTCCTGCGCGTCGCCCTGGTCGCCGACGAAGAGATGGACGCTGAGGAACGCCGCCGAGATGAGCGGCGCGATCGTCGGACCGGGGCGCAGGGTGCCGATTACCCCGCACGACGATGCAAAGATGAGCGCAAGCGCCAGCGAAGCGGCCTTCATCGTTCGAAATTACTTCGCATCTCCACACGCGCATGCATCAAACTGGTGGTGATGACCCGCGTCGCGATCCTTCGCTATCCCGGCACCTGGAGCGAGCGCGACTTCGCCCACGCGCTCTCCCTCGTGGAGGGCGTCGAGGCCGAGATCCAGTGGCACGAGGATGCCGATCTGCGCGGATTCGACGCGGCGATCGTTCCCGGAGGGTTCAGCTACGGCGATTACCTGCGGGCCGGGGCGATCGCGAAGCTGTCGCCCGGTACCAAGGAGCTTCGGCGCTTCGCATCCGAGGGGGGCGCGATCCTTGGAAGCTGCAACGGATTCCAGATCCTCTGCGAGGCCGGTCTTCTTCCAGGCGCGCTCATTCGCAACGCCGATCTTGCGTACCGCTCCGACTGGGTCCGGATCCGCGTCGAGAGCGACCAGACGCCGTTCACCAGAGGTCTTCACGGAGCCGTGCTGCGTATGCCGATCGGAAACGGCGAGGGGTGCTGGGTGGCGGATGCCGAGACGCACGCGCGGGTGGAAGCGACCGGCCGCGTCGTCGTGCGCTACGTCGACGAGCGCGGCGTCGTCACGGCAGACGCGAACCCGAACGGCTCGCTCGCGAATATCGCCGGGGTAGCGAACGACGACGGAAACGTCGTCGGCCTCATGCCGCACCCGGAGCGCTGCGTGGAAGCGCTTCTCGGGGGTACGGATGGGTATCGGATGCTCGGAAATCTCGCCGGAGCGCGGCACGGCACGGCTCCTGCCTTATATAGATAGGTATGGACCTCTTCGAAAAGCAGGCCCAGCTGCAGAGTCTCTTTCAGACCTCGCCGGTCGATGCGGCCTACGCGCAGGGCACCTCGACTGGCAGGCGCATCGCGGGGAAGTACCAGGATCTCGACGTCGCTCTTCTCCTGCTGCAGCGCGTGAACGCAAGCGAGTTCTTCGACTACCAGGTCTACTTCGTGAGCGAGCTTTCCAAGACGCTCGAGATCGAGGGCCTCGACGTCGTCATCCTCAACCAGGCCTCCCTGCTCCAGCGCGCGCAGATCATCCGCAGCTGGAGTCTCCTCTACCAGCGTGACCAGAAGAGCCGGGTCCACTTCGAGGCTCGCGCCGTGATGGACTACCTCGAGTTCAAGAAGTACGACGACGTGCAGTCGAAGGCCCTCGCCGAGCGCACTCGTGGCGAGCGTTTCGCCATCGACGCGGCGTACGTACGCGCGCGCATCGCGCGGCTGCGCGAGTACACGACGCTCCTCGCGGACCTTCGCCAGATCGAGCACACCAAGTTCAAAGCGGACCCCAAGCTCTACGGCCTCGCGCAGTGGCACCTTCAGCAGGCCGTCGAGCTGCTGCTTGGGACCGGCGCCTACCTCGTGACCGCGCTGGCACTCCCAAAACCGGAGGCGTACCACGACATCCTCGATGCGCTTGCCGGGCACGCCGTGATCGAGCGAGCCCTCGCGTACCGGCTCGAGCATCTCGCAAATCTGCGAAATCTCCTTGCCTACGACCGCGAGCAGACCGACATCGACGATGTCTACGCGCAGATCCAGACCCGGATGCCGGACCTGGTCGCCTTCGCCGATCAGGTCGAGAAATTCGTCGGCACGGGAGACCTTTCCTAGTCCGACGTCCGTAGGCGAGGCCACCGCTAGAGTCCCGCCATGACAAAACCAGACGTCGTCGTGATCGGCGCCGGGCAGGCCGGCCTCTCCGTGAGCCACGAGCTGTCTGCCGCCGGGGTCGACCACGTCGTGCTGGAGCGCGGGCGCGTCGGCGAAACCTGGCGCGGACGCTGGGATACCTTCTGTCTCGTCACCCCGAACTGGACCGTCCGCCTTCCGGGCGGCGCATACGCGGGCGACGACCCGGACGGCTTCATGCCGCGCGACGCGATCGTCGCGCACCTTGAGTCATATGCGCGCTCGTTCGAGGCGCCTGTCCGCGAGCGCGTGGCCGTGACCTCGCTCCATCCGATCACTGACGGATTCGTCGTCAACACGTCGGAAGGCGAGCTGCGTCCAAAAACGGTCGTCGTCACAACTGGCGCGTACCAGAAGGCACATCGCCCTGCGGCCGCCGCGTCCTTGCCGCGCGGCCTGTACGCGATCGACGCTGAGAGCTACCGCAACGCTGAGGCGCTTCCGGCCGGAAAGGTGCTCGTCGTCGGCAGCGGACAGACCGGGTGCCAGATTGCCGATGAGCTCCACGAGGCGGGACGAGACGTGTTCCTCGCATGCGGGCGCGCCCCGTGGATCACCCGTCGGGTCGGTGGCCGTGACTTTCTGGCGTGGCTGTCCGAGACGCCATTCTTCGACTTTGCCCTTCGCGATCTCCCGTCACCGGAGGCGCGCCTCATCGCCAACCCCCAGGCCACCGGACACGGCGGCGGCCGTGATCTCCACTACCGCACCCTGCAGGAAGTCGGGGTGAACCTCCTCGGCCGCTTCATCGGCGCCGACTCGACGCGGCTTCGGTTCGCGCACGATCTCGCGGAATCCGTCGCGTTCGGCGACGCGCGCTACGTCGATTCATGCCTGCTCATTCGGAGGAGCTGCGAGAGCCGCGGCGTGGCGCCGCCGGATCTGCCGCCACCGAGCCCGTTCACCGCGGCCGCAGTCGAGAGCATCGAACTGGCGGGATTAGGAGCGGTCATCTTCACGTCTGGTTTTCGTCCGGACTATCGCTCTTGGATCCACGCCGACGACGCCTTCGACGCTCTTGGGTTCCCGATCACGGAGGATGGGCGAAGCACCGTCGTACGAGGACTCTACTTTTGCGGGGTCCACTTTCTGCGCAAGCGGAAGTCGTCGATCTTCATGGGCATCGGCGAGGACGCGGCGATCGTCGCCCGCTCCATCGTCGGCGCCGCCGTGGTAGTCGAGTGAGTCGGTCGATGCGCGATCGCCTCGCGTTGGTGTTGATCTCACCCTTGTGCGCGCTGCTCGTCGCTTCCTGCGTACAGTCTGCGAGCTTGCCCTCTCCTTCCCCGAGCGCGTTGGCCGCATCGCCGAGCGCGCCGTCTCCGTCGCCGACGGTCGCCTTTCCGAGCGCGACACCGAGCGCGACACCGGTCGCTGCGAAGTCTTCGCCGAAGCCGGTCCCTGCCGTGCGCCCATCCGATCTCGTCGTCCGGCACGAACGTGCCAGTGATACGTGCTGTCCTTCTGCGTACGCCGTGCTGACCGCCGACGGCCGCTACGTCACGAGAACCGATGACAACCAGCTGCACGAGCGCCGACTCACGCCCGCCGGCGTGCAGGTTGTGCGCGACGAGATCGCCGGCACCGGTTTTTTCGAACGCGATCAAGTATTCCCGCTCGAACGTCTGCCGAACGCGACGCCGCCTGGACACGGCATCGGCGGGCTGTCCTTCAGGGCGTGGCGGGATACACGGATCGTCGAGGTCGGCACGGCGACAGATCAAGGCCCCGAAGAGGTTTACTACCAGCCTTCGTCGGCACGCACACGCCTGGACCGACTTTCGAAGCAGCTCATCAAGCCTGAGACATGGCTTCCCGCGGCGGCGTGGGCGGACGCGGTGGAACGCCCATACGAACCCGTCGCGTTCGCCCTACTACTGGGACGCGAGCCGGGTGGCTACAACGCAACACCGACGATCGACGAGTTGAGTGCCACCTGGCCCTTCTCAGTCGGACCGCTCGCGCTCGGGGAGACGATGCCTCCAACCGCCGGCCCGTTCGCGGAGACCACACGATGCACTCCCCTCGCAAAGGATGACGTGCCGGCGGTCAAGGACTCGATCATCCGCGCGGGCGGTTCGGTCGAACCGCAGCCGGACGGCTTGCTGGTCGTGGGCTTCGGCACGAAAGACCAGCAGGACGGGCTCGTTCTCAAGTTGCGCCCGCTCCTTCCCGATCGGGCATCCTGCGCCGGTGAGTACGCCCTATAGGCCTCGGTTATCGAGTCCGCTACTCTTTCACCGGATGGCGCCTGGAGAGAACCCCCGAACGTGAGTGCGTCCCCGGCCCTGGGGACGACGAAAACGGCGCAGCCTAACCAGATCCCACAAGACGCGGGCCTCACCGAACACGAGGCTGCCCTCGTACGCGAACAGGTCGGCCGCGAGCCCAACGCGCTCGAGTGGGCCATGTTCGGCGCGATGTGGAGCGAGCACTGCGCGTACAAGCACTCCAAGAAGCTCCTGCGCACGCTGCCCTCGCGCGGCCCGTCCGTCGTCGTCGGACCGGGCGAGAACGCCGGCGCGGTCGATCTCGGGGACGGACTGCTGTGCGTCTTCAAGGTCGAGAGCCACAACCACCCGTCCGCCATCGAGCCGTTTCAGGGCGCGGCCACCGGCGTGGGCGGCATTCTGCGCGACATATTCGCGATGGGCGCGCGCCCGACCGCGGTCCTGAACGCGCTGTTCTTCGGCGATCCGGCCGATCCCGCCGTCCGCCGCACGATCTCCGGCGTGACCGGCGGCATCTCCTTCTACGGCAACTGTGTCGGCATCCCCGATGTCGCCGGCCACATCTCGTTCGAGCCCTGCTACGCGGAGAACCCGCTCGTGAATGCGATGTGCGTCGGCTTCGCGCGCTCCGCGGACCTCCGCAAAGCAAGCGGCGCGCGACCGGGCAGTGCGGTGTACCTCGTAGGGAGCGACACCGGCCGCGACGGGATCGCGGGCGCCTCGCTCCTGGCGTCGTTCGAGCTCGGCTCCGGTTCGGACGCCAAACGCCCGTCGGTCCAGGTGGGCAATCCCTTCCTCGAAAAGCTTCTGCTTGAAGCCACGCTCCAATTGGTCGAAGCCGATGCGGCGGAAGCGCTCCAAGACCTTGGCGCGGCGGGACTCACTTGCGCGACGAGTGAGGTCGCCGCCAAAAGCGGTGTCGGCATGCGTATCGACGTGTCGCTCGTGCCACGACGCGCGCAGCTCATGACCCCGTACGAAGTGATGCTGTCGGAATCCCAAGAACGAATGCTCGTCATCCCGCGCCCCGGACGCGAGCGCGATGTCGAACAAATCTTCAAGAAGTGGGAATTGCATGGCAGCCGCATCGGCGAAGTGACCGCCGAACCAACCCTTCTGATCTACGACGGCGATGATCTCGTTGCGTCGCTCCCGCCGCGATCGCTAGCGGACGATGCGCCTGAGTACGACATCTCCTCTTTGGCTCGTGACTACGACTCGTCCGAGGGGGCTGTCGTGCTCGCGGGTCCCTCCGTCGACCACGCAGGGTCGCCGGTCCCACTGCGCGCGCCAGCCCCCTCGTCCGAGTCGCCATCACAGCCTTCGCTTCAAAAGATCGGTCTCGAGCTGTTGGATCTCCTCGCTTCGCCAGCGGTCGCGTCGCGACGAGTGATCTATCGCACGTACGATCAGATGGTCGGCACCGACACGGTCGTCGGACCGGGCGCCGATGCGGCGGTCATGCGCATCAAAGGCCGCGCCGACGGCATCGCGCTCGCCATCGACGCGCAGCCGCGGCTCGCGGCATTGGATCCGTTCGTCGGTGCGGCCGCTGCGGTCGCGGAAGCGACGCGCAATCTCGTCTGCATGGGCGCGACACCGCTCGCGATCACCGATTGCCTCAATGTCGGCAATCCGGAGCGGCCGAAGGGCGCGTGGCAGCTCACGCGGACGGTCGAAGGAATCGCGGCGGCGTGCGACGCGCTGGGCGTTCCCGTCGTGTCGGGAAACGTGTCGCTGTACAACGCGACGCAGGGGGCCGATATCTGGCCGGCCGCCGTCATCGGCGCGGTCGGACGGTTCGCCGACGTGACCACGCACATCGCGCCGACGAGCGGGAAACCGGGTGATCTCGTTCTGCTCGCCGGCAGCGCTCAGGTTTCGCTCGGTGCATCTGCGTACGGCGCCGCGCGCGGCATCCACGAAGGCCCGGTGACGATCGATCTCGCGCTGGAGGCCCGCCTGCAGCGCTTCGTCCTCGCAGCTCATGCGCAACGCGCCGTCCGCGCGGCCCACGATCGCGACGCGGGTGGCCTCGCTGTCGCGCTCGCCGAGATCGCCATCCGCGACCGAGTCGGCATGAAGGTGACGCTGCCCGCGATCCGCGGGATCGACAAGCGCGTCGCGCTGTTCGGGGAAAGCGCCTCAGGCGTTGTTCTGATCATCGAGCCCGCGCGCGAGAACGAGGTCCGAGCACTCGCGCGCGACCACGACGTTCCGCTGTGGACGCTCGGCATTGTCGGTGGCGATCTTCTCGAGGTCGCTCCCGTCCTCGGCCTACCCGTGCGGGCGCTCGCCGAGGCCCACGCGCGAGGTCTCGGCCGCGCGCTCGGCAGGGACGCGTAGATGTGCGGCATCGTCGGCGTCTGGAATCCCGAGCGTGCCGATCCGACCGAGGCCGCGCGCCTTGCGTTCTTTGCTCTTTACGCGCTTCAGCACCGGGGTCAGGAATCGGCCGGCATCGCCGCGACCG
>DASPWX010000074.1:0-16383 GCA_035637615.1 Bathyarchaeia archaeon
GAACGACCTCGCCGCGCTTCCGTACACGAGCGGGACGACAGGATTCCCGAAGGGAGTGATGCTGACGCACGCGAACCTCACCGCGAACCAGCAGCAGTTCTTCGCCGCCGTGCCCGTTCGCCGCGACGACGTCTTCCTGAATGTCCTCCCCTACTTTCACATCTACGCGCTCAACCTATTGATGACGGGCGCGATCAGCCTTGGCGCGACGCAGGTGGTCATGTCCCGCTTCGACATGGTCGAGTACTGCACGCTCGTCGAGCGGCAGCGGGCGACGGTCTGCTTCATCGTGCCGCCGATCGTCCTCGGACTGGCGATGAGCCCCGAGGTCCCCAAGCACGACTTCTCGTCGGTCCGGTTCTTCTTCAGCGGCGCGGCGCCGCTCGCGCCGGATCCCGCTCGCCGGATGATGCAGCGCATCGGCAAGCCGATCATCCAGGGCTACGGCCTCACCGAGACCTCACCGGTCACGCACGCGAATCCCTACGACGCGGCGGTGCTCGAGTCGATCGGGCCGGTGGTACCGGGCACCGAGGACAAGATCGTCGATCTCGAGACCGGCACGAAGACGCTGGCGAACGGCGAGGTCGGCGAGATCTGCGTGCGCGGCCCGCAAGTGATGCGGGGCTACTGGAACAAGCCCCAGGACACGGCGGACGTCATCCGCGAGGGCTGGTTCCATACCGGAGACGTGGGCCGGCGCGACGACAAGGGATACGTGTTCATCGTCGACCGCAAGAAGGAGTTCATCAAGTACAAGGGGTTCGGTGTGGGCCCGGCGGAGGTCGAGGCGGTCCTCTGCGAACATCCGGCGGTCGCAGACGCGGGCGTCATCGGAAAGGCGGACGAGGAAGCCGGTGAGATTCCGAAGGCGTTCGTCCAATTGCGCCCGAACACCCAGGCCACCGCCGAGGAGCTCATCGGCTTCGTGAAGGAGCGGCTCTCTGACTACAAGCGCGTGCGCGAGGTCGAGTTCATCGAGAGAGTCCCTCGCACCGCGTCGGGAAAGATCCTGCGCCGGGAGCTCGCCGAGCTAGAGCGTCGCCGCGCTAGCCCTTGACTCCGCCGATGCGGATCCCCTCGATGAAGTGACGCTGGAAAGCAAAGAACACGGCGATCATGGGGATGGCCGCGACGGCGGCGCCCGTCATGAGCATCCCGTAGTCGGTGTTGAACTCGCCCTGCAGAGTCGCGAGGCCCACCTGCACCGGATATTTCGATGGATCGTGCAGGATCACGAGCGGAAAGATGAAGGCGTTCCAATAGCGTTGGAACGTGAAGATCGCGAGCACCGCCAGCGCGGGACGCGAAAGCGGCACGATGACGTGCCGGTACACCTGCCACTCGGACGCACCGTCGACGCGCGCGGCGTGTTCGAGCTCCGTCGGCAGCGTCTGGATGAACTGCTTCATCAGGAATATGCCGAACACGTCAGCCAGTCCGGGAAGGATCACGCCCGGATAGGTATCGAGCAGCCCTAAGAACCGCAGGATGAAGAACACCGGGATCAGCGTCACCTGCGCCGGCACGGTGAGCGTGCTCACCACCAGCCAGAACATCACGTTCTTTCCCGGGAAGCGCCGCTTCGCGAAGGCGTATCCGGCCATGGAATCAAAGAGAAGGTGAAACGCGGTGATCACCCCCGCGATCACGACGGTGTTGAACAGCCACCGCACGATCGGCGTGGTCTCGAAAAGCCGCACGTAGTTCGCGGTCGTCAGTTCCCGCGGGACGACCTCGGGCGGCACCCGCACCACGTATTGCGTCGGTGAAAGCGACGTCAGGAAGAGCCAGTACAACGGGAAAAGCGACAGCCCGCCCGCGAGGAGCAGAACGACATGGACCGGGAGGCGCTGCCTAATACTCGACATCGGACCGAAGCGAGCGGAACTGCACCACGGCGACGACGAGCGCCATTCCGAACAGGACCACCGCCATCGCACTCGCGAGCCCGTAGCGCCCGAACTGGAACGCCGTGGAGTAGATGAGCTGAACGATCGTGATCGTCGCGTTATTTGGCCCGCCGCCGTTCGTCATGATGTACACGCGCTCGAATAGCTGGAACGCGAGGATCGTGTAGATCACGAGCAGGTACAGCGTGGTCGGCCGCAAGAGCGGCACCGTGATGTGACGCCACTTCGAGAACCAGCTCGCGCCGTCGAGGTCCGCCGCCTCGTAGAGCTCCCGCGGGAGCGACCCCATCGCCGCGGAGTAGAGGACCACGCCGCCGCCCGGGATCGTCAACACGGCGCTCAGGATCACAGCGATCAGCGCCTGATCCGAGCTCCCGATCCAAAGGTAGGGGCCCAGCCCGACCGTGCTCAGCGCCGCGTTCGCGAGGCCGTACGGGTTGGCGTTGAAGATCCAGCGCCACACCATCGCGACGAGGATCGCCGAGTTCACGAGGGGCAGGTAGAAAAGCGCGCGGTAGAAGACGTGCGCCCTCGGGCCGAGCGGCTGTATGAGGCTAGCGACGACGAGGGCGAGGGTGATCTGCGCCGCGACGACGACCGTCGCGTACAGGATCGTGTTTCCGAGCGCCTGTATGAAGACGGGATCGGCCGCGAGGGTCTCGAAGTTCGCGAGCCCGACGAACTCGCCGCCGGTCACACGCGCGTTCTGCAGCGACAACACCAGGCCCTGGACCACCGGCAGGAGCGTGAAGACGACGAACAGCGAGAACGTCGGTAGCACGAAGAGGTACGACCAGCCATAACGTCGCAGCACGGCGGCGAAGCTGCGTCGCCGCCGCGGTGCTGCGGTCGCGATCATGTCTATTTGTTGGCTTCGTCCAGCAGCTTCTGCGCCTGCGGCGCCACCTCGTCGAGTGCCTGCTTCGGCGTCTTCTTGCCTTCGAGCGCGGCGTCACGCGCCGGCCGCAGGTACTTCTGGTCGATCTCGGACCACGTGCTTACGTTCGGCAGCACGTAGGTGAATGCGCCCATCGTGGCGACCTTCGCCTTTGCCGGGTGATAGTCGCCGTAGATGCCTGCCGCGGACTTTCGGCCGGCGGGCGCGAGCCAGTACTCGACCGGCGGCGTCTGCTTTTTGAGATCGGGCCCGATGTCCGGACCGGTGAGGTATTTGGCGAACGCATGCGCCGCGGCCTTCTTGTCCGCGTCGGACTGCTCGCGCACGGCGATGAAACCGACGCCGCCCCACGCCGTCTGGTCCCCCTTCGCCTTCGGGAAGTTCGCGATGTCCCAGTTCGTGCCGAACTTCCACTTCGCGTCGGCGTTCAGGACGTTGATCATTGCGCTCGGTCGCTGGAGGATCGCCACCTCACCGGCGATGAAGCGCGCCTGCGAGTCGTTGGGGTTCAACGTCAAGAAGTCGGGCGGCATGACCTTCTGCTGCGCGAGCGCGACCCACTTCTCGAGGCCGCTCACGGCGTCGGCGCTGTTGAACGTCCAGGTCTTGATGGCGCTGTCGTACGGCCGGCCGCCGTCGATGAGCATGAAGGCAAACTCGTCGTTGGCGTGCGCGAAGCCGTAGATCTGTTTGCCGTCGGCGCGCTTGAAGGTCAGCTTCTTCGCCGCGGCGAGGAACTCGTCATACGTCCAGTTGCCATTCGCAGGGGGCGTGACGCCGGCCTCCTTGAAGAGATCGAGGTTGATGTACTCGAACCACGGCACGATCCATAGCGGATACGCGACCACCGTGCCCTTGTACGTCGTGGCCTTGAGCGCGCTCGGGTTGAAGTCGTTGCGCTCGGCATCCGTCAGCGTGGGCTGCGAGAGCTGTCCGGCCGCGGCGTACTTCAGCACGTCGCCGCCGGTGGTGTGGAACACGTCGGGGCCGTTATGCGCCTGCAGGATCGCGATGTCGAACTTCTGGTCCGTCTCGGCTCCGAATGGGCCGCCCTGTATGGCGATGCTCACGTTCGATGCGCGGTCTTTGTAGGCCTTCACCGCCGCATCCGAGGTGATCGTCTCGGCGGACTGCGTCCCGGCGGCGTAATTACGCCGCCACCACTCGATGCTGACCGCCTTCGCAGCCTGGCTGCCGCTCGCGGCCGGGGTCGGACTTGGGGTCCCCGTTGGTCCGCATGCCACCACGACGCCTACCGCGGCCAAGGACTGCAGGAAGCGCCGACGATTCATCACGCCATCAGCCGTCATCTGAAGACCTCCACGCGCTCGATCAGCGGCTGACTATAGAAGGGTCTACTTGGTCCAGTCGGCGACGTTGTACATCTCGGAGTCCCACGGCGATGGGTCGACGCCTTTGAGGGACTTCGCGACGCCGCTCGTCACCGCCGCGCGTTCGACGAGCGGAATCACGGCAACGTCCTGGATCAAGAGGTCGTTCGCCTGCATGGCGAGCTGCGCGCGCTTGGTGGGGTCCGTCTCGCCCACGAGGCGCGCGACGAGCGCATCGAAATCCTTGTTCGAGTAACGCGCGCGATTTCCCAGGAGCCAGTTGTTGGCCTTGGCCGCCATCTGCGCGGTCGTCCACCCGGCGGTGAGATAGGCCGTCGGGTCGGGGTCGCCGCCATCGGCGTAGGTCTGCACGTCCGCCCAGAAGTGAGCGGCGCCCCCGGGCGAGGTATTCGTGAAGAACGTGCTGAAGGGCTCGGAGCGCAGGTCGACCTGGAAACCGATGCTCTCCCAGTCCTTTTTCAGCATCGCCTGCGTGAGCTCCCGGCGCGCGTTGACGTTCGTCTGAAAGAGCACCTTCAGCTTCATCGTGCCTTTGGCGCGTATCCCGTCAGCGCCCTTGATCCAGCCCGCGCTGTCGAGCTCGGCATTCGCGGCGTCCACATCGAACTTGCAGACGTCAAGGCCCTTGGTGTTCGACGAGCTCAACGCGTCGGGCGCGGCGAGCACGTTGCAGGTCGCTCTGCCGAATAGGCCGTCGCCGTAGATCTTCTGGGCGATCGCGTCACGGTTCGTCGCCATCGCCAGCGCTCGGCGGACGGACTTGTCGGAAAGAAACGGGTGCCTCGTGTCGGGCTCGGCACGTTTGTCCCCCAGCGACGAGTCGGGATTGGAGAAGTTGAGATCGAGACGCTCGACGCTCGACCCGAAAGCGGTCACGAGCGTGCCGCTCTGTGAGTTCTGCGCGAGGGTACGGAGCGTCGTCGCCTCAACCTGAAGGTTCCAGGCGTAGTCGATGTCCCCGCTCTGAAAGATCGCGCGCGCGGCGGCCTCCGGGTCGGTGCCACCCTTGAAGGTGACCGATTTGAAGAAGGGTTTGCTCGGATCGCGGAAGTTCTCGTTCAGATCGAACGTGGCGACGTCGCTGATCTTGAAGTCACGCACCTTGTACGGACCGGTCCCGATGGGCTTGATGTCAGCCGCGCATCCCGTCGCTTTGACACCGAGACAGCTCTTGTACTGATCTCTTTGGAGGATCGCGCCGTCCGCGCCGACGCCCCATTGGAAAACGTAAGAATGTGGCGACCGGTACGTGACGACGACCGTGTTCGTGTCGCGAGCGACGACGCTCTGGAGGCCGTCGCACCGATCGAACGTCGACGCCGCCGTCGCGGGATCGCACTGGTACTGGTAGGTGAATGCGACGTCGTCGGCCGAGAACGGTGTGCCGTCCGACCACTTCACGCCCTGCCGGAGCTTCCACGTCACGCTCGTGGAGTCCTTTGCGATACCGCCGTTCGCGATCGTCGGAATCTCGGCGGCGAGGCCGTTGGCGATCGGCTGACCGTCCTTGCCGAGCGATGCGAGCGGTTCCAGCACCAGGCGGGCAGCGTCGCTGTCCTTGGGACCGGTGGCCTGATGCGTGTTGAGCGTGCTCGGCGGCTGCCAGTACAGGATCTTGAGATCGCCGCCGGCGCCGCGCTGCGACACGAGGGCGCCCGCCGCGGTGGTGGGGCTGCTGCGAGTGGCGTCGGTTTGCTGCGGCACGCAGGCCGCCAATGCAATGAGCGAGAGGGTGGCGAGCGCTCTCACCCACCTCCGCATCAAAGCGCGCCGATGGCCAACAGCAACCCGTTCTTCTTGATGGCCGGGCTCGTCACGATGAAGAGGACGACCCCGCCCACCGGGGCGGTCATGGCCGCGAGCGGCTCCCCGACCAGGTCGGTTATGTCTCCCAGGAGATCGCGCGGCTTCACGAGCTGGGCGACGTGGACGTGGCAGTGGAAGATCCCTTCGACGGGCGAGCGCAGCCAGTCGAAGCTCTTCACGACTGTCGGTGGCTCGACGCGCGCCGCGCGCCCGCTCAGCACCCCGATCGTCCGAAGGATGTTCGTGACGCCGGTGACGTGCCGCGCGACGTCTTCTTCGATGAGAAGCCCGCGTCCGCCGGACTCGGCGATCATCGACGCGACGCCGTTCAGCGCCGCGACGGCGAACAGCGAACCCGGCCGCTCGCTGCTCGGCATGCCTTTCACGGCCCAGCGCGCGCCGTACGCATTGGCCATCTCGCGGATCCGCTCGTCGAGTGAAGGCGTCTCCGTTTCGCGGTAGATGACGAAGGGCTCGAGATCTTCGATCAGATCGCCGGCGTGGAGGTCGATCGAGTACTCGCATTTCGTGATGATCTCGGTGAGGAGGTGATGCGCGAACCGCTCGCCCCATGTCCCGTCGGGTTTTCCCGGGAAGAGCCGGTTCAGGTTGTCCCCGTCCTCGGGATTCACGTAGATGCTGCGTTCGTAGAACCCCGGGCGGTTCAGGAGCGGAAGAATGAGGATGGTGCCCCGAACCGCGTCGGGCGAAATCGTCCGACCGAGACGGATCGCGGCCTCGATCCCGGTGTACTCGGCCGCATGTATCCCTGCGGTGATGAGGACGATCGGCCCCGCTCGGAGGCCGGCGATCGCGACATAGGGCCACTCGTACTTCGCGAGCCCGTCATCGTCTGAGAACGTGAAGGTGCCGGTCGCGCGCTCGCCCGCCTCCGGGATCGTGATGGGTCCGATCTTCATACCGATTGTCGAAAGGCCTCCATATCCACCGCCTCGCCGGTGACTCGCGACTGCTCCGCGGCGAACGCCATCAGATGGCTCGTCACGGACTCGCGGGCCGAGGTCAGCACGCCCGCGCGATCGCCGCGCAACGCGCCGACGAACGCGCGCGTGAGTCCTTCGTCCCCGCCACCGTGTCCGCCGACGCCTCGAAGCTTCGCGATGCGCTCGGACATACCGCTTCGGTGGTCGTGGATCTCGAACTCGCCGCGGCTCTCGTTGGCGAGGAGCGTGGCGCGGGTCCCGTCGATGCGGACGGTGCGGCCCTCGACGTGCGATGAGCCCTGCATCGTCAGGCTCACCGAGAGCCCGCCCGCGAAACGCATGAGCACGACCTGATGGTCGACGACGTCGTTGTCCGAACGGTAGACGCAGCGACCGTACGGGCCGGTCTCGAGCGCTCGCATCACGCCCTCTGGCGTACGGTCCACGGTCACCGCGGCAACCGCGAAGCTGTTCGCGTTCTCTCGGAGGCGATCGAGATAGACGCGCGGCGCGAAGTACGGGCAGTCGTCGGCGATCGGACAGCCGTCGGTGCAACGCTCAGGGATCTCAGCGCCGACCACGCCGCGTGTGAAATGCGTGAGCGAGCCCGCCGAGGAAAGGCGATCGCACCGGCCGAAGATCCAAACGAGCAGATCGAGGTCGTGGCAGCACTTCGTGAGGATGATCGGGCCGCCCCGCTGGCTGTTGCCCCAATTGCCGCGAACATAGCTATGCGCGAAGTGCCAGTAGACGAGATTCTCCCGCCAGTCGACCGAGACGACCGCGCCGAGACGGCCCGACACGACGATCTCGCGGAGCGCCACGAAGAATGGTGCGTAGCGCAGCACGTGCGCGATCTGGAGGAGGCGCCCTCCTGACTCAGCCGCGCTCGCGATCTCGAGGCACTCGCGCGGCGTGATCGCGATCGGCTTCTCGAGAAGCATGTCGTACCCCGCGGCGAGGAGGCCCAGCGTGCTTGCGCGATGCGTTCGCTCGAGAGTGGCGTTGATCAGGCCTGGCGCGAGGGGCGGCCGTCCCGCGATCTCTTCCCAGGAGCGGAACTGACGCTCGGCGGGTATGCCGTGCGCGTTGGCGAACCGCGCGCGACGCGCATCGTCGGGCTCTACGACGGCGACGAACCTGGCCTCGTCCGGATTTCGCTCGGCGAAAGCGCCGTACGCGAGGTACCCGCGGTTGCCCGCGCCGACCATGACGAGCTCGACAGGCCGCATCGCCCGAAGGCTAGCGGGTGCGGGTTACTCGACCTTCGCGATGGTCTGGCCGTCCTCCGAAAGGGTGAAGACGTACCAGACGTCTTTTTGCCCGTGGTGCAGCACGAATACGAACTGGCTCGCGCCGACGGATCCGAGGTAGCGAACGCTCGTGCAATCCAGACCGTTGTCGTGCAGGCGCTGGAACTGCGCGTCGATGTCCTCCTGGGTCAGGGCAAGCGCCGCATCGGTCCGTTCGACGACGTAGGCGGAATCGCCCGCGCAGAGAGCGCCGGCGTATTGCGTGACCCACGGCGGAGCGGCGCTTCCGCGGCCGTGGCGCAGATCGGCGACCTCGCCGCGCATCAGAGCAACCTCGTCCTTCGAGGTAAAGAAATTGCCCATCGAGTCCTTGAGCGGCCCCGGTCCGCTCGCACCGGTGAGCAAGACAAGCCCGAAGACGCCGGTAATGAGGAGCTTCATGGTCTATCCCGCACCTGGGCACGCCGTGTGCCAGGGCGTCCACGTAGCATCCGGGCATCGGGACAGAGCTACGCCTCGACGACCTTGTCACTAATCGGACGATGTCGCCGGACATCGCGCAAACGCTGCGCGAGGTCGCGCGCGCCAAGCGTTCGTTCATCGTCGTCGCCGTGCCGCGCCTGGCCGGCAAGAGCACCGTCTTGCGCGCCATCCTTGCCGAGCGCCCGGCATCCGCACCGGTACTGACGCTCGCGGAGGATGGCGAGCTCATCGATCAGCTGATCAGCAAGAGTGCCGGTGGGTATCTGGTCATCCCCGAGATCACGCAGAGCGCGGCCATGCCCGGGTATGTCTGGGGCGCGGACGTTCGCCGGATATTCGAGATGGCGAAGGAGAACGTCTCACTCGCCGCGACTCTTCATGCCGAGGGCCCGGAGGACGCGTTCGCCCAGATCTGCCAGGGCTGCGGCGTCCCTGACCGCGACGCTTCGAGGATCGCCTTCGCGGTCTCGCTCCGATCGATCGGCCGCTGGGAGGAGCCCACGCGGCGCGTGGTCGCGTCCGTTCATGAGATCCGCGGCGTCGAGCGCGGGCGGCCGAACGCACGGCTTCTCTATCGATGGGATGAGGGGCGCGATGAGTTCGTCAGGGCAACAAGTGACGCTGGGAGCGGACGAGCCGAGCGGGCGTGAGGCCCGTGAGGCTGCGGCATTCACGGGACATGTGCGCCTGATCGGCGTAGCCGGCCGCGATCGCAAGCGCGGCGAGCCCCGCATCCGGTAACCGCCGCGCCAAGCCGAGCAAGCGCTGAAGCCTGAGAACGCGGACGAGGTGCTTTGGACCGTACCCGACCTCATCGAGGCACCGGCGAAAGAGCTGACGCTCGGAGAGACCAACCTCACGCGCGATGTTCCGGACGGTCCAGCGATCTCTCGCGAGCTGGACGACCCGTCGGATGAGGTGGTCAGGTCGCGCGCCGGCGCGGCCGCGTTCCATCAACACCGCGGAAAACTCCGACATCACCCGGTCGCCACCGACCGATCGCAATCGCATCGCCGCCACCTCGGCTGCCTTGCCCCAGAGATCGCCGAGCGGAACCGTCCGATCTGCGAGCGCGTCCGCTGTCTCGCCGAGCATGGCGCGGGTCGATCCCGGCCTGAGCCGGACTCCGATGGACACAGCAGGACCGGCCTCGAGCGTGGCTTCGGATCGACTCCGCGGGCCGTACACGATGAGCCCGGAGCCGTCCCACAGAATGTCGATCGCACCGTCCGGGTGGACGCCGTCGGCGTGCGATCCGACGGTGACCGTTTCCTGCCAGGTCGCGGCGACCCAGGTCGCGAGCTCCCGCGGTAGTGCAGTGGCTTCGTACATCGCCCGACTCTACGGCCGCGCGCGTCCGATTCGTACAAGTCGACCGGTCACCCGTGCGGCTAGGCTCGAACGCTCTGATCGACCTTTCGCCGCTCCGCCAGTCACGCTCGTTCCGGCTGCTGTGGGTTGGCCAGCTCGTATCGCTCACCGGAACACAGCTTCGACTCGTGGCCATCCCTTACCAGATCTACCTGATCACCGGGTCGTCCCTCGATGTTGGACTCATCGGTCTCTTCCAGGCGATACCGCTGATCTCGCTCGCGCTCTTCGGCGGCGTGATCGCCGATCGTGTCGACCGGCGGCGCCTGCTCATCGTCACTCAGATCGGCCTCGCGGCATGCTCGGCCGGGCTCGCGATCGGGACGCAGCTTGGGTTCGCGAGCGTGCCCTACCTCTACGCGTTCACGGCCATCGGTGCGGCCTTCTCGGCCCTCGACGGTCCCGCCCGCGGCGCGCTGACGCCAAGCCTCGTGCAGCGGGACCAGCTCCCCGCAGCGATGGCGCTGAACCAGGTCCTCTTCCAGACCGCGTCGATCGCGGGGCCGGCCATGGCCGGCATCGTCATCCTCACGTTCGGCGTCGCCGGCGCGTATTGGATCGACGTCGCCTCGTTCCTCGTCGCCATCGCGGCCGTGACCTCGCTCGTCGCGCCGCCCCGCGAAGTGCGGATCCATCTGCCCGTCGGTCGCGCCCTCGTCGAGGGCCTCGCGCACTTCCGGGCGAACCGCATCCTCTTCGGAACGATGCTGCTCGACTTCCTCGCGACGTTCTTCGGTTCGCCTCGCGCGCTCTTCCCGTTCTACGCGGACCGGGTGTTCGCGGTCGGACCCCAGGGGCTCGGCCTTCTTTTCGCGGCGCCCGGAATCGGGTCGCTCATCGCCGCGCTCACATCCGGATGGACGAGGCGCGTGCAGCGCCAGGGCGTTGCCGTGCTGCTCGCGGTCGCCGCCTGGGGCCTCGCGATCGCCGCCTTCGGCCTCATGAACGATGGGCTCTTCATCCCAGCGCTGGTGTTCATCGCGGTCGCACAAGGTGCCGACACGATCAGCGCGATCTTCCGCAGCACCATCCTGCTGACCGTCGTTCCCGATCACCTCCGCGGCCGACTCGTCGCCATCAGCTCGATGTTCTTCCTGGGCGGCCCGTATCTCGGTCAGGTGGAGTCAGGCGTCGTCGCGGACCTGGTGTCGCCGATGTTCTCGGTCGTGTCCGGAGGTATCGCGACTCTACTGAGCGTCGCCGGGGTCGCGCTCTGGGCGCCGGAAGTCGTTTCTTATCGCTCCGGCGCCCAGGGGGATGGGCCCCTGACCGCAGGGACCCAGCGCAAAGAGGGGCCTAGCCGCGGCGCGTGAGGGCGCGAAGGTTGGTCAGCGCCAGGAAACCGAACGCTGCCGCTGCCGCGATGCCGACCATCAGGACGGCGCTGCCCGTGGTGAGCCAGTCGCCCGAGCGGTCTGACCCAACGAGTTTCGCCGCGACCCCGGCGGTCGCGATCGCCGTGGAGTAGTACGCGAGCGCGAGACCCATGATCGCGAAGCCAATGAACGCTAGAGCTTTCGGCCATGTGGGGTTCTTCATGGCGATGCATTCAATTTGGGCCGCACGTTTCGGTCAATGTCGCCGGGGTACCAGAGTTATCTCGCAACGAAATCGATCCTTCGCCGTTGTGTTTTAGGCGGCCTGACCGCCGTCGGAGTAGGCTGCTTTTCTTCATGAAGACGCAAGCCTCGTCGGCGACGCTGCGCGATCGGGTCAGCGAGGACATGCCGCGCATCCGCGCCGAGCTCGAGGCCCTCGTTCGCATTCCCTCGATCAGCCATCCCGGGCACGACCCATCGCAGCTGCGACGTTCGGCCGACGCGACCGCGAAGATCCTTCGCGACGCCGGGTGCGATACGAAGATCGTCGAGATCGAAGGCGTTCCGGCGGTCATCGGTCACGTCGCGGCGCCGGCGGGAGCACCGACCGTCCTGCTCTACGCGCACCACGACGTCCAGCCGACCGGCGGAAGGGATCTTTGGCACTCGGATCCGTTCGACCCGATCGAGAAGAACGGGCGGCTCTATGGCCGCGGGACGTCGGACGACAAGTGCGGCGTGGTCATGCACGCGGGCGCTCTTCGCGCGCACGACTCGCAGCCTCCTGTCGGCGTGACCGTGTTCGTGGAGGGCGAGGAGGAATGGGGCTCGCCGAATCTCGGGAAGTTCCTGAATGAGTACGGCAGCGAGCTTCGTGCCGATGCGGTGATCCTGGCGGATTCGGGCAACTGGCGGACCGGCCAGCCGGGACTCACGATCTCGCTTCGCGGGATCGTGGCCTGCGACATCGAGGTGCGCACGCTCGACCACGCGGTGCACTCCGGCGAATTCGGCGGGCCCGTCCCCGACGCGCTCACCGTGCTCGCGAAGACGCTCGCGACGCTGCACGACGACCGCGGCAACGTCGCGGTCGCGGGGATCGCTCGCGGAAAAGCGGACCCACTCGACCTCGAGGAGGCCGAGCTTCGGAAGCAGGTCGGTCTCCGGCCCGGCACGAAGCTCATCGGCGAGGGCGGGATCACCGACCGTATGTGGATGAAGCCCTCGGTCTCGATCCTCGGGATCGACGCGCCGCGGCTCACTGAATCGACGAACCAGCTCGTACCGTCGGCAAAGGCACGCGTCTCCATGCGCATCCCGCCGGGTCAGGACGCGGACGCGGCGCTGAAAGCGCTGGCCGACCATCTCCGTACTCACGTGCCCTGGGGCGCGGACGTGTCGATCACCCCGCGCGGCTCCGGCAAGCCGTACAAGCTCGAAGCCCAGGGCGCCGCGTACGACGCGATGCGCCGCGCGATGAAGGAAGCCTTCGAACGCGACCCTGTCTTCATGGGGGCCGGCGGCACGATCCCGTTCGTCGCCGACTTCGCGAAGGCTTTCCCGAAGGCGACCCTGCTGCTTACGGGCGCGGGCGACCCCTTCTCCAATGCCCACTCCGAGGACGAGAGCGTCGATCTCAAAGATCTCGAGCGCTCGACGCTCGCGGAGGCTCTCTTCTTCGAATATCTCGCAGCGAGGTAAGCCCGCGCGGCACGTGTCCTGCGGCAGGAGCGGCCATGAAAGATCGCCAAGACACCGACGACATCGCTGATTCTGAGATCGAACTCGAGCCTTTCGATAAGCCGGTCGAGAACGACCCGACCGAAGCGGTCGAGGAGGCGGAACCCTATTTCCCGCCGACCGATCCCGTCGTCCGCACCGATCACTCGGGCGAGACGCGGATCGCGGGCGGTTTCGGATCGGGCGAAACGCCCGAGCAGCGGCCACAGGCGGCCGGCGCCCCGTCAGACGAAGCGCTCGAGGATCTCGTCCATCGCGCCCTGCGCCTCGACGCCAGCACCGCGCACCTGCATCTCAAGGTCGGCGTGCAGCAGGGTGTGGTCCGCCTGCAGGGACCGATCGAAGACGAGGCCGACGCCGAGAACGCGCTAGCGGTGGCCGGCGACGTCCCGGGCGTGGTCGACGTCGTCGACGAGCTGGCTCGCCCCGAGTAGCCGGATCATCGCGGCGCCCGTCGAGCACGCGGCCATCAGCGTCACCGCGGCGACCGCGCTCTCACCGCCGTGGAGCGCGACCAACGCGAAGCTGGAGCCGAGGGCGAAGAGCGCGGACGCGAGAAGAGGTCTCATCAATGCGACAACGCGTCCTGACCCCGCGAGGTGCATCCGCCAGCAGTACCGGGGTCCTAGCCCGCTCTGATTAGATCGTCGTTGAACGTCGCGCGGGGGCGCTGCGTGGGCAGCGACTGGGTCTTCTGAGCGAGCGGCCCCTGGCAAGCGGTTCATCACGATCCCACGAGGGGCCGAGCGAAGAGGACCCCGTCGGTGCCGACTTCTTACCGAAGCGTGATCGTGCCGAGCGCGACCTCGGTGCCGCCAACGGTGACCGTGACCTTGCCGTGAAGAGTCCCGCCGCGCGAGGCGTCGTAGTTGCGGACGTACAGCGTGACGCTCTGACCCCTCTTCGCGCTGAAGTGCAGGTCGATCCGGCCGTTGATCGAGCCCGCGACGCAGATCCCATCGAGCGACGTCGACACGCACGCGCCGTCCACCGGCGATCCGTCCGCGTAGAGGACGTAGCCATACGCGTGCACGTCCATGGGCGTGGGCGTCGGAGTGGGCGACGGCTTCGTGGTCGTCGTCGTCGGTTTCGGCGTCGGCGTGGGTGTTGGTGTCGCGGGCTTCGGTGTCGGTGTGCGCGCGATCGTCGGTCGTGGCGTCGCCGTCGGCAAGGGCGTCGGAGATTCGGTCGGCGATGCGGTCGTCTCGGGAGTCGGGCTCGGCGAGGGCAGCGTGATGACGGTGCTCGCCGAGGGTTCGGGCGACTGCTCGGGTTCGGGCGAGATCTGATTGAGCAGCCGTAGCGCCTCCGTCTGCGCGCTCCGAGCGCGCGACGCAGCGAGGGCGTTGCCCGTCGCCTCGAATCGCGCCGCTTCCTCGAGACGCTCCGTGTACAGCTGGCTCAGGTATTCGACCGGATCGGATTGGAACGAGACGAGCGCATCCTCGACCGCGACGCGCGCGCCGTACAGCGCGCTATCCGCGGTGGCTCGCATGGTCGAGAACGCGACGAGGACGACGAGCGCGGCGACGGCGAACGCGCGCGCGAATCCTCGGACGGCAAAGCGGGAAGGCCGGCGGCCGGTCGCGCGTTCCGTCCACGCGAGCTGCAGCCGCTTGCGAATCTCTTCGGCGGCGATGTCGTCCATCCGTGCGCCCTTGAGGCCGCCGAGCGCGCGGGCGACGGAGTCTTCCATCATTCCGCCGCGTCCGCGCCCGAGAAGCGCTCGAACAGTGAAAGCTCCCCCATCTTGTCGAGCTCCTTGCGAAGACGATCGATGGCCCGGTGCTGCAGCGTGCGCACCGCACCTTCGCTCCGACCGGTCATGCGTCCCACCTCCGCGGCACCGTACCCCTCGACAAAACGCAGGAGCAGGACTTCCCGGTAGTCGGGCTTCAGCTTTGACATGGCATTGAAGAGCACGTCGCGCTCGATGGACCGCGCGGCCTCGGCCTCGACGTTCTGTC
Organism: Bathyarchaeia archaeon; assembly: GCA_035637615.1. Classification (GTDB taxonomy): domain Bacteria; phylum Chloroflexota; class Limnocylindria; order P2-11E; family P2-11E; genus 3-1-20CM-2-70-9. Next base: position 15,047 of record DASPWX010000074.1, read on the forward strand.
CGGACTCCGGGTGGTTCACGAGCTCGTCGATCGACATGTCCGGCCTGGTGCGGCGGCTCTTGTCGATCGCTGCGTTGCGCGCGATTCGGAAGAGGAACGCGACGAATGGCAGTCCGCGGTCCTCGTATCGGTCGAGCGCTTCCATCGCGCGGATGAACACGTCAGCTACCAGATCCTCCGCCTCGTGTTTCGCGCCGGTCCTCGACAAGCAGTACCGAAAGACCGGGTCGCGATAGCGCTCGTAAAGCTGACCGAACGCTGAGGCGTCCCCGGTTTGGGCGGCTTTGACGAGCGCGGCGTCGATACCGCGCTGCTCTGTTCCTCTTGCCGTCTCACCGGTGATGCCGGCGTTCTGGACGATCTACGGGCTCCGGGGCATCTGGTCTGGGAACGACGCTAGTCAGCTTTCGATACACCCCCGTATGGGGGCGGTGTCACCCACTTTTCAGGGCGATTTCTCATGAGCGTGGGCTACGAGTGGCGCAAAATCCGACACGTGACGTCCACCGAGTGGGCGATCCTCATCTGGCTTGCGATCGGAGCGGGAATCGCGGGAGGGGTCTTCCTCGTCGCGCGGTCCGCGGTGCAGATCGGGAGCGTCGTCTACCGCGTCATGGAGAAGCAGCTCTCGCGCGAGTCCGCGACACGCCAGACCGCGCTTCTGTCGCTCGGGATGGTCGCGGCACTCGCCGTCACCGCGCTGATCGCGGGCTATGCGATCTTCGCGGTCTTCGGTCAGATTCTCGAAAGCGGCGGAGCCATCAACACGCTGAACAACGGATCCTGACGAAAACGAGAGCGCCGGTTAAGACCGGCGCTCTCTCGTCTTCGTGCTGTTCAGTTTTCGCAGGGACTAAGCCGGGGGCTGCCTGACGTCGCCACCCTTGTCGGGTATGTCGGTGGGCCCCTCGATGTTCGGATTCTCGACCGGGGCTCCGCCCTTCTTGCCGACGTCGTCCGGTCCGTACTCGCCCGGACGCTTTGGCAGATCTTTCTCCTGCACTAGAGCTTCTTCTCGGTGCCGGACTGGCCACCCTGCTGGCTGCCGCCCTGGCCACCCTCGCGGCCAACGTCACCGCTGCCGCCCTTCTTGCCGACGTCGCCCTGGCCCTGGCCGCCCTGCTTGCCGGCCTCGTCGCCCGGCCACTGCTTCGGCGCGCCGCCCGTGTCGCCCTGACCCGGCTGGTCCTTCTTCTCCTGCATCTTCACATGGCCTCCGCACAGATGTCGCCCGAAAGGCGCACCGAACGATCGAGCATTCGCCGTGCCGTTGACTCTAGTGAGAGGCTCACATCCCGCGGGGGTTTTACGTCTGTAACGAAGTTGAGCAGCGGCTG
>DASPWX010000075.1:0-49696 GCA_035637615.1 Bathyarchaeia archaeon
CCCACCTCCTCGCTGAATCCGAGACCGAAGAGGCCCATGGCGGCCATCGCGTCGATCACGGACCGCGGTATCTCGTCCTTCTCTTCGATCTCGCGCTCGAACGGCGCGAGCCGCTCTTCGACGAACTCGCGGACCGAGCGCTGGAGCATGAGAAGGTCGTCGGGAAGGACGGGATCCATCAGCCTTCCTTCGCCGTCTCGAGAATCTTGCGCAGCGCCTCCGGGATCCGGGTCGCGCGACCGCTCTTTCGATCGAGCATCACCTGGATGGTTGACGCATCGACGCAATGCGTTCCATCGGCGCGGTCGATCGCGTACTCGAACGTCCACGATGAATGACGAATATCGCCAACGCGGACCTTGATGTCGTATTCGTCATCGAAGCGGAGGGGCGCGTGATAACGAAGGCGTGCCTCGCCGATCGTGAAGTCGACGCCCTGCGCGACCATATCGCGCTCGTACACGATGCCCAGCGCGCGCAGATACGCGACGCGGCCCACCTCGGCGAAGACCAGGTAATTCGCGTAGTAGACGACCGCCTGCAGGTCCGTCTCACCGAAGCGCACCCGCTGGCGATGTGCGAACGGAAAATCCACGGCCGCTTGGCAGGTTAACGATTTGGCATGGCACCTGCTGCCCCTAACGGCATGGCTACATCAGCACCACGAGACCACGACACGACCGAGCGAGTCGACCGCTACGAGCGCGAACGGATCGTCGAGCGACCTGCGTCCACGCCACCGGGCGCTTCGAACGTGAACGTCGGGCCGACGACGGCGACCGTCGCGCGAAACGATGTGGTGTGGACGGTCACCCGCGTCGTCACGCTTCTCTTCACCGTCCTCGAGACCCTGTTGCTGCTCCGGTTCGTCCTCAAGCTCTTCGGCGCGAACGCGAATCAGCCGCTCGTTTCCGGCCTTTACCGGATCACCGAGCCGCTGGTCCGTCCGTTCCAGGGAATCTTCCCGGAGCCGTCGGGGCCGCCGGCGCTCGACCTCGCCGCGCTTCTCGCAGTCGCGTTCTTCTTCCTCATCGCCGCACTTATCGTCGCGCTCGTTCGCGCAATTACGGCAAACCGAGGCGGACTCAACCCGTAACGCGTTAAGGGAGCGACCGCGTGAGTGCGGTCGCTCCCGGCGCGGTCAGCCTTTGGTAAGCGCTCGCAGCTCGTCGACCGCCGCGGGATTCTCGAGCGCGCTCAAGTCGCCGAGGTCCTGCTTTCCAAGATACGCGCCGCGGATGACGCGGCGCAGGATCTTCGCGTTCCGCGTCTTCGGTAGCTGCGTCACGAAGCGCACCGCTTCGGGCCGCAGCGGCTTGCCGAGTATTTCAGCGACCTTGTCCTGTATCGACCGCGCGAGCTCGGGCGTCGGCGCGTGCAGCGGGCGCGGCACCACGAACACGATGATGGCCTCGCCCTTGATCTCGTGGGGCACACCGATCGCGGCTGCTTCCGACACCGCGGGATGCGCGACGGCCGCCGATTCGACTTCCGCCGGACCGACGCGCTTTCCCGCGATCTTGAGCGTGTCGTCGCTGCGCCCTTCGATGTACCAGTAGCCCTCGTCGTCGACCCGCGCCCAGTCGCCGTGGACCCAGGTGTTCGGCAGGCGGGACCAGTACGTCTGGAAGTAGCGGCCCTCCTCGGTCGGCGGATCGCGCCAGAAACCGCGCGTCATGCCCGGCCAGGGCTTACGGATGACGAGCTCACCGACGGCACCGCGCACGGAGCGGCCCCGATCGTCGACGACGTCCGCATCCATCCCGGGGCAGGGCCCCGCGAAGGAGCCCGGCTGGATCGGGGTCCAGGTGGTGCAGCCGATGATGCCACCGGAGATCTCCGTGCCGCCGGAGTAGTTGATGACCGGGCAGCGCGAATCGCCGACGTTCCGGAAGTACCACCACCACGGGTCGGGGTTCCACGGCTCGCCGGTCGATCCAAGGACGAAGAGCGACGAACGATCGTTCTTCCGGACCGGATCCTCACCGGAGCGCATCAGGCCGCGGATCGCGGTCGGCGAGATTCCGAGATGCGTCACGCGATGCCGCTCGACGAGGGACCACATCCGTGACGCGTCGGGGAAGTCCGGCGTCCCGTCGTACAGGACGATCGTCGCCCCGAGCATGAGCCCGCCCGCGATGAGCCAGGGACCCATCATCCAGCCAATATCGGTCGACCACAGGATCACGTCGCGCTCTTGAAGGTCGAAGCAGTGCGCGAGGTCCTGCGCCGCCTTCATCGGAAAACCGCCGTGGACGTGCTGCGCGCCCTTCGGTTTCCCGGTCGTGCCCGAGGTGTAGATGACCATGAAGGGATCCTCGGCCGAGGTATCGGCCAAATCGAGCATCGCGCCGGAGTGCGTGACGTCTGACCACGCGACATCGCGGCCGCGCTTTGGATACGCGCGGCCCACGCGATCGACGACGACCACCGTGCCGACCGACGGGGCGCCGTCCGCCGCCTCGTCCGCGACTTCCTTCATCTTCACGATCTGCCCGCGGCGGTAGAAGCCGTCCGCGCAGACGAGGACCTTCGCCTCGGCGTCGCGCAGGCGCCCGGCGATCGCCTCCGCGCCGTAGCCGGAAAAGATCGGAAGGAACACGGCGCCGATCGCCCCGATCGCGAGGACCGCGACGGCACATTCCACCGTTAGAGGAAGGAAGACGGCGACACGGTCGCCGGGCTTGGTGCCGAGGGACCGCAGGCCGGCGGCGAAGCTCGCGACCTGATCGGAGAGCTCGCGGTAGGTGAGCGTGCGGACCGTGCCCTCCTCGCCCTCTGCGATAACGGCGATCCGGTCGCCGTCGTGGCGCAGGGCCGTCGCGACGTAATTCATCCGGCCGCCGGTCCACCACGTCGTCCACGGGAGCCCGCGCGAGGTATCGAGGACGTGCGTGTACGGCGTGCGCCAGGCGATGCGCAGGTCGCGCTCGGTGGCGGCCCAGAATCCGTCGAGATCCTCGGTCGACCAGCGGAGAAGCGCCGGGTAATCCGCGCACCCGTTCTTCATCGCGAACGCGCGCAGGCGGCTGCGATCGAGATACGAGGCGCTCGGCGTCCACGCTGCCGGCATGGTCGTCACGTTAGCGCGGCCTCGCGGCCGAAGAAACCGCCGATCCGCATCACCTCCGCCTCAAGGGCCTGCCGCTGCGGCGAGCTCACCTTGCCGGCGGACTGGACACCGATCTCGATCCTCCCCCCACGTTCGCGGCGTTCCCACACGCCGCGCACGATCCCGTCGACCAGGAACACCGGAACTCCGACGACGCCTTCCCATTGGCCGCGCTTGTATGACCGGATCCGGGTGCGCGCCGTCTCGTCGACGATCGTCTCGCGCGGATGCGAGCCGATGACGTAGCAGTCGTACTGCGCGAGAAGACGCACCTGCGGAGCGCGCCGCTGCGGCGCGTTCCGCTCGCGAGCCAGCATCCAGGCCTTACGCCCCTCGATGGTCACCGCGGCCGGCTCGGGCTCGAGCGAACGCAGGAGCGGGAGGAGAGCCGCGGGTTTCATCCCGAACCAGCGCGCCATCCCGTCGAGCGTGGTGGGGCCGTACGCCCGAAGGAAGCGCAGAAGGAGCTCGCGCCGGGCTTCTTCCGGGTCGATCCGCGGCCACGTACGGACCCACCGGTCCGCGCGAACGAAGGTCACGTTCGGTCCGACCGACGGACCGAAGCACATCTTGCCCATGTACATGAGCGGAGCCAGCAGGTTGCCCCACCCAGAGGTGATCTTCGGTCGGAACTTCGTGCCGAGCCGGGTCACGACGGCGTCGGCGATCTGGGCGCGGGTCGAGCCTTTCTCTTCGAGCGCGCCGTGCACGGTCTCGAAAATGGCGCCCGCTTCTTTCGCGGTCAGCTGCTCGCGCTCGAGCCACTCCTTCGACTCCCAGTAGCGGCGAGTACCGAGCGCCGCCATCCAGAGCGGGAGGTCATCCGCTGGGATGACGTGGATCGTGCCGCGGACGGTCCAGGCGCGGACGAGCGTCTTCTTCACCCAGAGCGCATCCCTCACCGACTCCTGCGTCGCGCCCGCGACGCGCGCCGAGATGGCGAGCTCCGCCGCGGAGAGGAGCTGCGCCTGCAGACCGCACACGTCGCGGACGACGTCGACGAGGCGTGCTTTCGGCGCCGGCGTCGTGAGGTGACTGCGCGCGAGACGCCGCCCGCGCGCGTCGGCCCAGGTCAGCTCGGTCAAGTGGATGCGACCGGATCGATGAGCCAGTCGAGATGCAGCCACACGACGCGCGAGTAGCGCCAGACGAACGGAACGACTGCGAGAAAAAGGATATCCGCGACGACGAGGGCGACGAGGACGTCCCACCCCGTCGCGAGCCACACCGCGAGGACGAGTAGCGCGAGGACAGGAATGCCGAGCGTGTAGCTCGCGACCATCGCCCCGGTCCAGTAACCGGTCTCGCGCTCGAACCGCAACCCACAGACCGGGCAGGGCTCGTTCATCGAGAACATGCCGCGCCACACACGCCCGGAGAGGCACCGCGGGCAACGGCAGCGCACGATGGCCCACACCCTGCGCATGCCTAGAAGTACTGCAGGATGGCCGCCGCCACCACGATCGCGACGAGGAGCACCGCGATGAGGATGAGCGGCAGGAGGTAGAACGCCAGCGCGCCGATCAGGAAGATGGCGAGAGCTTGATCCCCGGATACGCCGTAGTGCAGCGCGATGGCGCGATGAACGACGAGCGCGAACCACACCAGCATCACGACGCTCACCGCGTCGGCGAGCCCGGTGAACGGTCCGCCGGCGAACACGATCCCGGCGAGCGACGTGGGCGCCTGGTACACGAGCTCGGCGTACCCGAAGAGGACGAGGAGCGGTAGATAGGACCGGCCGCGGACACCGCGGAAACGAGCGGCAGCGTGGATCGCGCTCGAGCCGAGGAGCCAGAGAAAGATCGGGGTGATGGCCGCCGCGACGACGAGGGCGTCGAACGATCGCTGCAGCACGTACACGAGGACCGCGGTGCGCTCGACGCCGATGGCCACGAGAAGCGTGTCGACGATCGCGCTGCGCGTCGGACCGAACACGATGTCGTCGACGTGGACCGTCTGCGAGAGGCGGTACGCGCTAACGGTAGAGAACACCATCGCGATCGGGACGCAGGCGAGGCCCCACAACGTTCCCGCACCAAGCGCCCACGCCGCAAAGGCCCTCGGCCGCCAGCGATCGGCGACCGTCGCGATCACTTGAACGCGGCGGCCAGGGCTTCGCTCGTGGCCTGGTCGGTCGCGGCGTCCACCGCGGTCCGCGCACGGCCGCCGAGGACGGGCGGATCGTCATCGTGGAGCGCTTCAGGGACCGGAGCGCCAAGCATGATGAGGTACTCAATGGACCACGTCCGGCGCACGGCATCGAGGTCGTAGCCGCCCCCGCCCATGGCGACCCAGGGATACGGCGTCGACGCGAACCAGCGCACGACGTGCTCTCGCGCGTGCGTCGAGAGCTGAAGATCGGTGAGCGGGTCGTTGAAGTGCGGGTCGATGCCCTGCTGGGTCACGAGGATGTCGGGCCGGAACCGCTCGAGGAGCGTGGGGACGACCTCGTCGAACGCGCGCATGTAGGCGAGGTCGTCGGTGTAGGGCGGGAGCGCGACGTTAACGCTGTATCCGGCGCCCTTGCCGGTGCCGCGCTCGTCCGCGGAGCCGGTACCCGGGAAGAACGGCCGGCCGAGCCGGGGGATGATGCCGTACTCGTGCAGCGAGATCGTGAGGACCTGGTCGCTTTCGTAGAACGCGGCCTGGACGCCGTCGCCGTGGTGGGCGTCGATGTCGACGTACGCGACCTTCATTCCGCGATCGGCGAGAAGGCCACACACGATCGCGGGGTCGTTGTAGATGCAGAAGCCCGACGCGTTGCGGCGCATCGCGTGATGCAGCCCGCCCGCCCCGTTGAACGCCACTCGTGCCTTACCTGCGATGACGGCCTCCATCGCGACGAGCGAGGCGCCCGTGGTGAGAAGCGAGGCGTCGTGCATCCCCGCGAACGGGGGCGTGTCGCCCCACGCGGAGAGGCCCCACGCCGAGTAATCGAGGTCGGGGTCGGCCGAGGCTTGGGCGATCGCGTCAACGTACGCCGGGTCGTGGATGCGCTCGAGCTCGGCGCGCGTCGCGAGCCTCGGCTCGAGGAGCCGCGCGTTCGGGAGCGCGAATGCGCCGAGGCGCTCGAGCGTGTCGTGCACACCCTGGAGCCGCCAAGGTTTGAGCGGATGATCGGACCGGTAGACATGCGACGCGAGTCGCGGATCCCAGACGAACCCTGCGAAGGCGGTGCTCACCGGACGCGCTCGAGCGTCACGAAAGAGAACGCGAACGGGTGGCGCGCGTCCGCCGGATGCGCGCTGCGATCGATCTCGCGCCACTCGCGAGGATCGAGCGGCGGAAAGTACGTGTCTCCGGCGGCCTCGGTGTCGACCTCGGTGAGATAGATGCGATCCGCGCGCGGCAGAAAATCCTTGAAGACACCGGCCCCGCCGAACACAATGACCTCTTCGACATCGCCCGCGAGCGCGAGGGCCTCGTCGGTCGTGCGCGCGACGAGACAGCCATCGCAGCGGAACGCCGGATCGCGTGTCAGAACGATGCTCGTACGGTCCGGGAGGGGCTTGCCGATCGACTCGAACGTGCGCCGCCCCATGATGAGCGGCTTCCCCACGGTGAGCTTGCGCACGTTCCTCATATCGTCGGGAAGCCGCCACGGAAGCCGTCCGTCCTTGCCGATGACCCCGCGGCGATCGCGGGCCACAACGAATGCGATCCGGCTCAAACCGCCATTTTCGCCTTGATCGGCGGATGGTGCTGGTAGTTGAGAAGCTTCGCGAAGCCGTCGAGCAGGGGACCCGGCGCTTCCCCGCGTTTCGCGCGCGCCACGATCTCGCGGTAGCGCGCCACGGCATCGTCGACGCCGCGCAGCTCCGGGTCCAACCACAGCGCCGGCGCGGGGTAGGGCTCGCGCTCGAGCTGCTCGCGCGCCGCATCGACGTGATCGCGGTAGATATGGGCGTCGGCCAGAACGTGAACGAACTCGTGCGGCTCGAGCTCGACCTCACGGGCAACCAGATGCAGCAGCAACGCGTACTCGGCCATGTTGAAGGGCACCCCGAGGACGAGGTCGCAGGAGCGCTGGTACATCATGAGCGAGAGCTTTCCGGCGGCAACGAAAAACTGAAAGAGCGCGTGGCACGCCGGCAATGAGGTTTGCTCGAGCTCGCCCGGGTTCCACGCGACCACGAGCATCCGCCGGCTCGCGGGCTGCTCGCGAATGAGGCGGATGGTGTCGCGCAGCTGATCGATGCGCCGGCCGTCGGGGGCGACCCAATCGCGCCACTGCTGCCCGTAGTTGCGTCCGGCGTCGCCAGGGAAACGCGCGCGCGCCTGCCAGTAATCGGCAAAGGCGTTGCCGTCCCAGATGCGAACGCCGAGCGCGTGCAGGTCGTTTACGTCCGAGCTTCCAGCGAGGAACCAGAGGAGCTCCGCGACCACCGAACGGAACGCGAGGCGCTTCGTCGTCACCGCGGGGAAGCCCTCTCGTAGGTCGAACCGCATCATCTCGCCGAAGACCGCGCGCGTGCCGACGCCGGTGCGGTCGGCGCGCTCGTCACCCTCCTCGAGTGCCCGGCGGAGGATGTTGAGGTACGGGCGCACCGTTTAGGCGTCCACGCGCCGGTGAACACGGCCGCCGGTACGGAGCCAGCGCACCGCGCCGGTCTCGTCGCGAATGACCTCGCCGCGGACGTCCTTCAACGGACCCTCGAGGCATACGAAGCGGTCCTCCGCCGTGAACGCGACCGGAGAAGGCGGCGGGTCCGTCGGCGCGGGCGTGATGCCAAGGATGTTGTGGTAGATGGAGCGGTACAGCAGAACGCCGTCGCCGCCCGCGCGGAGCTCGACGTCGGCTCCGGCGGCGGTGTAGCGCGCCACCAGCTCGTCCCGGCGCGTCTTCGTCATACGCACGTGCTGCGGCTCCGGCTCGTCCACCCCGACGAACGTCTTCAGCGCCCACTTGGTGATCGCCTGATGGAGCAGCGCGCCGCGGGTCGAGTTCGCCTGCACCGCTATCGCAAAGCCGCGCTCCGGCGCGAGCATGAGAACGCCCTGCTGGCCGATGGCCGATCCGCCGTGGTACTGGAGGGTGACCCCGCCAACCTCACGCAGGAACCACGCGACCCCGACGCCGCGGTCGTTGTCGGCGGGCGCGAGCCGCGTGCGCATGAGCTCGAGAGACCCGACCGAAAGCAGGCGGCCGCCGTCCGACGTACGCCCGTCGCCGAGGTGGAATCGCGCGTAGGCAAGGAGGTCGCGCACGCTCGAGATCACGCCCCCGACCGGTGTGGCGGCGCGCGGGAAGGCGTAGGGACGGACGACGCGCGGCTGCTCGTCGACGACCGAGTGACCAGCGGCCACGCGATGGGTGATCGCCTCGTCGGCGTTGAAGCAGCTTCTCGCCATGCCGAGCGGGATGAAGAGGAGCTCGCGTGTGGCGGCTTCGTACGTCTTGCCGGTAACGACCTCGATGAGCCGGCCGAGGACCGCGAAGCTCGAGTTCGAGTAGTGCCAGATCTCGCCGAGCGGGGTGAGCTGCTCGAGCTCGGCCATGGCCGCGACGTAGCGCGCGAGCGCGTCGTCGCCTTTGCCGAAGTCCGCGAAGCAGTCTCCGAGCCAACCACCGGTGTGGGTGACGAGATGGCGAAGCGTCGCGCCCTTGGCGGCGTCTTCGTCACGGAGCTTGAATTCCGGCAGGTAGCGCCGGACCGGCGCATCGAGGTCGAGCGCCCCGCGTTCGACGAGCCGCATGACGACGGTCGCCGTCATCGTCTTGGTGATCGAGGCGATCTGAAAGAGCGTGTCGGCATCCACCGGAAGCGGGTGCTCGAGGTTGGTGACGCCGTACGCGGCGATGTCCTCGTCGCCGTCGTGGAGAATGCCGATCGCTACCCCGGGGACGTGATAGCGGGACATCCCCTCCCGCACCAGCTTCTCGAGCTCAGGCCGCACGCGCGAATTGTGCGCGCTCTTAGTTCGCCGTCACCCCGCTGACCCAGAAGCAGCCGTTACGGAACGCGACCTGCTTGACGACGAACGGGACCGAGCCGGAGATGTCCGCGGTGGTCGAGTCGACGATGCCTTTGACCGCATCGATGAGTCCCGGCGGAAGCGGGTCGGCCGTGAGGTGCGACACCTTGAGCGTGAACTTGTCCCCGACGGAGCCGCCGACCACGTCCGCGCTTGCGTTCACGGTGATGAACTGCGTCGCGGCCTTCGCGGTCCCGTGGATCCCGCCCGCGTCGATCCTGATCTTCGCGTCGCTGAGGGTCACGCCCTGCGTCGCCGACGGCGCGTTCTTGTTGACGACCTGGTTCAGCTCGTCCTCGGTGAACACCAGGGAGACCGGAGTCGCTTTGTTGTCGCGCGCGAACGTCTTGACGGAGTCGGCGCGGCCGTCGACCGGCCCGGCGGCGAAGACGCGGCCCGGCGCGGTGGCGGCGCACACGCTCGTCACGACCGTCGACGGCTCGAACGCCGAGAGCGTGAGGGGCGGGCCGGCTTTCAGAGTGATCCCGGAACGGACCATCTGACCCGCGACGAGCGGCCCTTCCATGATCTGTCTGGCGACCGAGCTCGTGCCGACGAACCCGTCGAAGGTGAACGCAGAAGTCCGTATGGCGCTGGGCGAGGTCAGGAAGACGCCCCATCGGCCGGCTGCGGGATCGCGGACGATGACCTTATCGCCGCTCACCACGCAGCCGAAGATCTCGGCCTTGCCGGTGGCGGTCCCGCAGGACTGACCGGTCGGGGCGACCACGAGGAAGCCGAGGCCCGGCGAGCCGCTGATCTCAAGACGCGGTGACGGCGCGATCGGCGTGGCGCCCGCGGGAGCGGCGGCGCCCTCGGCGATCGTGACCTGATTGCCGGCGGGCACGGAGACGGTGCCGCCCGCGTTCGCGGTCACCTGGAGGGTGCCTTCGTCCACCTGATACGTCGTCTGCGTCCCGCCCGAAGCGAGCTGCTGGACGAACGTCAGAAAACCGGTGCCGCGTACGACGGCGACCGTGCTCGGCGTATGGATCTCGTACCGGGAGTCGGGCGTCTTGAGCTTCTGGACCGACGACCACGATCGCCCGAGCGACTGCTCGATGGTGACCTGGATGCCGTCCGCGGAAACACGGTTCAGAGCGACGACCTTCACCTGCGATCCGGGATCGACCGACAACGACGAGCCGTCGAAGAACGTGAGCACGGCGCGGCCGTCGACGTTCGCGCGGACGAGGTCTCCTGTCGCGTACACCTCTCCGTCGAGTGCCGGCGCGAATGCCAATCCGGCGCGCGCGCCTTCGATCGCCGTGTTCAGGATGGCTAGGGTCGCCGCGTTCGAGGCGGACGTGACCGTTCCGCCGCGAGGGAAATAGAGGAACGCCCCCACTCCGCCGACGATCAACAGGAGAATGACGAGTAGCTTCTTCACTTGACCCTTCCCGCGGCCCGAGGCTAGCAGAGCATCACTCGTGCGAAGGGTCGCAGGCGGGTGTCAGGCCTGGGTTTTCTCCCAGTCCGCGCGTAGTACTTCTCCCAGCCAGCGGTCGCGCCACTTTCCTTCGCGGAACGTCTGCTCGCGCCGTATCCCCACGGTCCGGTATCCGTTACGTTCGAGCGCCTTCCGGCTCGCCTCGTTCCCGGTATCCACTTCGGTCATGAGCTTGTGCAGGTTGAGCTCGCGAAACGCGTAACGCGTGCGGAGACGCATCGCATCGCTCGCGTAGCCCTTTCCCCACGAGGCTTTCTCGCCGATGACGATGCCGGTCGTTCCGTTCGCGTCGAGCCAATTGATGCCGTGGATCCCGGTAGCGCCGATCGCTTGGTCGGAGACATCGATGACCCACCACACGTCCGTCTTCGATTCACCGATCTGCTTCAGGAATTCGAGCTCTTGTTGGAGCGTGATTGCCATGCGTGTCGCGAGGTAGCGCGTGACCTCCATGTCCGCGAACCACCGCACGAAATGCTCCGCGTCGCTTTCACGCGCGGGACGAAGCGTGACCTTGTCGCCACGAAGCAACGGTCCGAACACCGAAGCGGCCAGAATAGCCGCGTGCGAGTGGCTCCGGCCTATTTCGCGACCTCGTTAGCGAATGCCCAAATCTCCTCTGCCAACTCCTGGTATCGCGACTCGGGTCCGGCGCCCTCACTTGTGAAAAATTGAATGAAGACCTGCCAGGTCGTGAACCGAAGAGCCTCAAAGTCCAACACGTCGGGAATGCGCCTTGCGATCGTCGCAGCCTCGGACGCGTACTCGTCCTTATTTGGGTTGTCGATGGTGCTGCCGATTCCGATCGGGTCGCGCCGAAACAGAATCGACTCGATGCCGTCAGCGAGCGCTTGATAGCGCCCGATTAGGCGCTTGCGCCTCTCGGGATCGGCTCGCCTCTCGTCGCTCACGCGACCGGCCGCTGTGTGAGCGCAGCCGAGAGCAGCACCTCGTCGCCACGCCGGTCTCCGACATCGAGCTTCGCGCGGATCCGCGTGAGATGGACGCGTAGCGTGTTCGGCGACACGCCAAGACGGTCCGCGAGCGCCGCGCGATCCAGGCGTTTGCCCTCACGCGAGAGCAGCTCCATCTCCCGGAGGATGCCGAGCTCGCGCCATGTGAGGCCGACTGTCCTCAGGTAGAACGTCGCCTCGTCGAGAGCGGACGAACCGACGGGCGCCGCGTTGTCCGATTTCGCGCGCCGCAGCGCCGCGTCGGCGTGCGCGCTGATCTTTCGTGCGAGCTCGCGCGCCGCAGGGTCGCGTTCGGCCGCGCGTCCGAGCCACGACGCGACCTCCGGCAGGTAGTACGCAAACCCCTCGCCACCACGCGACCCTATGTCACGCACCAGGCCGGCGGCGCGCGACGCGCCGCCACCGCGGACGAGCGACTCGCGCCAGTACGCCGCATGCACCGCGGCGCCGAGCGCCCAGTGCGCCATTCCGCGCGCCTCGTATTCCTTCGCCGCCTCGTCGAGCATGCGTACCCCGCCGCGGGGGTCACCCTTTTCCGCGCGAACGATCGCGCGAACGTTGTTGCGGAACTGCTCGTCCTCGGGGAAGCCGGTCGGAGCCCGCGTGAGGATGCGATCCGCGACGTCGGTCTCACCGCGCAGGAGCGCAAGATGCGCGTGGTCCTCGGCGGCACCGGTCGCGCTTTGCCGCGCGAGACGGTCGCCATCGGCGATCTCGCCGCGCTCCATGCGCGCCCGCGCGAGGCAGAGACACGTGTACCGCCAGACCGACGAGCCGTACGTGCGGAGGCTCGCCTCGGCCTTGGTGAATTGGTCGACCGCCTGATCGATCCGTCCGGCGGCCCAGTCGACGAACCCGGTCGTGTAGACGGCCCACGCCGCTTCCCACGGGTCGCCGACGCGGGCGGCATGACGCACCGTCGCCTCCGCTGCGGCGGTCGCGTCGACGTAATCGCCTGAGTGCGAGAGAAGATGCGCGAGCTGCCGCTGGACACGCGTGACGACGAGATCGCGCGAGCGTCCCTTCGGCGCCGTCAGAAGCGCATCCTCGGCACGCCGCGCGCTCTGCAACGCATTGGTGATCTCGTTCTGGGCCGTGAGAACGGTGGAGTTGCCGAGATGGAACTCGGCCAGCATCAGCGGATCGCCGGCGGCGTGCTTCTGCGCGATCTGCGCGAGCCTCGGAGTCTCGTCGCGCCGCACGAGGTAGTACGAGAGCTGGAGAAGGTCGACCGCGACCCGCGCCTCGAGGAGCGGCTCTTTGACAAGTGGAAGGACTTCGTTCAGCTCCGCCCACGCGAGATCGAACGACTCGAAGTACTTGAGGCAGCGCGCGCGGAGGACCCGCCGCTCGAGCGTCTGACGTCCGCTCGCCAGCAGGGGAAGGAGACGTTCGGCGTCGGCGCGCGAGAGCGGCGCAAGCGCCTGGTCCCGCAGGGTCGGCACACATGTATTACGCCATGACTAGGAGTTGAGTTCCTGGAGCGGGCCGCCTAGAAGGTAGGCGGAAAAGCCTTTGCCAGCTCGCTTGTATGGCCGTGCGAGTGATCGGCCTGGTAGGCCGCGAAGTGGCCGGCGTCCACGTCGCCCCAGTCGCTGTGCTTGCCGGGACGGGCGGCCGCCCCAGGCTGCTGCAGGAGCTGAACGATGCGCGAGTGGGCGGCGGAGAGGCGCCGGGAGAGCTCCATCGGATCGCGTTCGTTGTTCCGGCGCTCGGAAGCCACGGCGTCCTGGTCGTAGGCGGCGACTGTCGGCCGGTCCTCATCGATGCAGCGCTGGACGCGGTCGGCGAAGATCTCGGCCGCGTCGGCCACGTGCCCGATGATCTCGACCGCCGTCCACTCGTCGAACTTCGTCGCGCGGAGGCGATCCGCGGGCACCGTTCTGACGATGCGGGCGATCGTCGACGCATCGTCCGCGAGGAAGAACGCCTTGTCCTCGTCGTAGCGGAGCCGTTCCACGCCCTTCTTCTACCACGGATGTATGAGTTGGGGCTCGCGACGCTGACGACGTTCGGCTCGCGTGCAGGGACACTGAGCGGGTGCGTGAAATGGCCGCCGCGGCGCTTCTTCTCGGAATCCTGGTGATCGCCGCTGCCGCACCCAAGCTCTGGCCGTCCGATATGGAGGGCGGTGCGCTGGCGTCAGGACGGCCGCCGGCTGCCACCGCGAGCGCTACGGTCGCGCCGGTCTCTTGGAAGGGAAGGGACGGCGGGACCGGCTTCGTCGTATGCGGCGCGAATGAGAGCTGGGTGCGCCCCACGATCGACGAGGAGAACGCACATCTCGCCGCGGATGCTCGATACGCTGGCACCCGCGCCGACGACAGCTATTCGAGAGCGTGGCTCCCATTCCGCGGCGGAGCATCACTCTTGGACGGCTCGAGTGCGAACCAGCGCGATGATCTGGTCGCCCTGACCGGCCTCTGGAACGATCCGCACTTCGCCGCGAACGCCGCGGCGTGTGCCTCGATCGAGCCACAGGTGTGGCTGTTTGGCTATGCACCGACGAAATACACCGCCGAGGATCGGCTCATCGCGACGCTGCAGGTCACTCCCGCACCGGGGTACCGCATGGTCGTTCTGACCGGCGTGATCCGTCCGCAGCTCGTCGTCGTCGGGTCCATGAAGGTCGCCTTCTTCGCCATGCCGACGAGTGCGGTCACACCCACGTTGACCCCTGCGCCAAAGCCCACCCAGCCGACCACGCCAAACGCGGCCTTCGTGTTTCCCCCCACCGACCGCCCTCTGCAGCTGGCCCTACCGGCCGGATGCCGGCTCCTCAACATGGGCCGGCACAGCGACGAACAGGGCGCGTTCTGGCGAGTCCAGTGTGGATCCGCGAAGGCAAACCTGTCGGTGGCGGTCACCGCGATGCGCCAGGGGTGGGCTCATCTTTCGGGGCCACCTATCGGAGTTGGCCTCCAGAACTACGCCAAAGGGACGCTCACGATGAGCCTGGCGTACCGGCTCGACGGCCCGGCTTACGCCGACGATTTCACCCTGGTCCAGTACTCACGGCCGTATTCGGCGGGAGGTCCCGCGCCCGCGAGTCCGTTCGCGTACGTGCGTGAGCCCACCGGCTTCGATCTTCCCACGGGCTGCGGCTGGCGGGAAAGCCCGGCTGGATTCACGAACGACGGCGCGTACAAGCTGCCCTTCGCGTGTCCGGATCTGCGTCCCGCGGAAATCCAGCTCACCTTCAATCGCACGCTGCAGGCGCAGGGATGGCATGTGGACAACGGCGGATTCGGTTCCCTCACCTACGCAAAGGACGACCTTCGTCTTACAGCGAGCTTCCCGGACGAGAAGGCGGAGCCGAGTCAAACGCCATGGGTCGTCGAGGCCTTCTGTTGCTTCGGAGCCTAGTGCGCCGAGGGCGCGCGCGGCACGAGCTTTCCCCTCCCGGGCTTCGCGATCACAGAACCGCGCTGGAACACGACCTCGCCGCGCGATAGGACGACCTCGGGCCAGCCGGTGACCGCCCACCCTTCGTACGGGTCGTAGTCGCAGGCGGAGTGAAGGTCCGCCGCATGGATGGTCCGCTCAGCCTGGGGATCGAAGATCACGACGTCGGCGTCCGAACCGATCGCGAGCGCGCCCTTGCGCGGGTACATCCCGGCGATGCGCGCGGGCGCCGACGCCAGGACCTCGACGAGTCGCGACAGCGTGATCCGTTCGGCGCGGACACCCTCGGAGTAGAGCATCGGCAGAAGCGTCTCGAGGTTCGAAACGCCGGGCGGGATGCGATCGAAGGAGAGGCCCGGCGCGAGCTTCGCGGCCCGCAGGTGCGGAATGTGATCGGTGCCCACGGTGTCGAGAGTCCCATCGGCGAGCCCGGCCCAGACCGCGGCGACGTCGTCGCTCTCGCGAAGGGGCGGTTGCCCGACCCAGAGCGCGGCGTCGGCACGCGCGAACTGCGCCCGCGTGAGATACAGATAGAGCGGGCGCGTCTCGCCGAAAACGCGGGCCCGACGCTTGCCCTCACGAAGCGCATCGAGAGCCGCGCGGGAGCTGAGGTGAACAAGATAGATCGCCGCGCCGGTTCGCTCGGCAAGCTCGACCGCCTCTCGAACGGCTTTCACCTCGGCCTCGACCGGCCGGCTCTCGGGAAAGTGCTCGACGCCGGTCCGGCCAGACGCGTGCAGCTCCGCGGTCCGCGCAGCGACGATCGCGTGGTCCTCGGCGTGCATCGCGACGAGCGCCCCCGCGTCCGCGGCCGCTCGCAGCAAAAGCGTGTAGTCGTCACGGCGCTCGACGAACCGCGGCGAGACCATGAAGACCTTGAGCCCGGCGTGGCCATCGCGCACGAGCGCCGCGACTTCGGCGCGAGCGTCGTCGTTCGGATCGGTGACGACGACGTGGAAGGCGAAGTCGGCGAGTGATCGCCCGGCGTCGCGCATGCCGCGCTCGACGCCCCGCCTGAGCGAGCCCTCCTCCTGATAGACCATCGAGACGACGGTCGTGACGCCGCCGGCAATCGCCGCACGCGAACCGTGCTCGAAGTCGTCGAGCGGAGCGAACGTCGGCGTGGACGCGAGGTGCGTGTGGAGGTCGACGCAGCCCGGGAGGACGAGCCTGCCCGTCGCATCGATCTCGCGCGACGCGTGACCGACGTCGCCGATCCCGCTGATGCGGCCGCCGGAGATCGCCACGTCGGCATGGCGCTGGCCGTCCGGTGTTACGACAAGCCCGCCGCGTATGGCGAGCTCGATCACGCCGTTCGGCGGACGAACAGGAGCGCGAAAGCGACGGCGAGACCGGCGAGCATGACCACGTGGATCCACAGGTCGACGCCGAGAAGACCTCGAAGGACGACGATCGTGAGTCCGAAGAGAGTCCCGGCGAGCGCGATCACGTAGGCGATCCGCGGCGATACCCAGCCAACGAGCGAGCCGACCAGGACCAGACCGAGCAGCGCTTCCGCGATGGCCGCCGCGCCGAGTGCGCCCGCGGGCACCAGCGCGCCCGAGTGATACGCCGCGGCGCCGAAGTAGATGAGCACGTTGACGATCGTGACGGCGCGCAGCGTGCCGGTCACCGGATCACTCGCCGTCCTCTTCGAGGCGCGAGAGACGATCGGCCTCGTCCTGCTCCGAAAGCGCATCGACCAGGTCGTCGATGTCGCCGTCCATACGACGGTCCAGGTTCGAGAGGTTGTATCCGAGGCGGCGGTCGGTGAGGCGGTCCTGCGGGAAGTTGTACGTCCGCATCTTCTCCGAGCGTTCGCCGCGTCCGATCTGGGCGTTGCGGGCGGTCGACTCGCGCTCCGCGCGCTCCTCGGCCGCGCGCGCGAGCAGCCGCGAGCGAAGGACCGCCATCGCCTTCGTTTTGTTCTTGAGCTGGCTGCGCTCGTCCTGGCACGTGACGATCTCGCCCGTCGGCAGATGCGTGATGCGCACTGCCGAGTCGGTGGTGTTCACGCCCTGACCGCCGTGACCGCCGGCGCGATAGAGGTCGATCTTCAGATCCTCCTCGTTGATCACGAGGTCGGTCTCCTCGGCTTCAGGCAGGACGGCGACTGTCGCGGTCGACGTGTGGATCCGGCCCTGCGCCTCGGTCGCGGGCACGCGCTGCACGCGGTGCACGCCCGACTCGAACTTGAGCTTCGAGTACGCACCCCTGCCGGAGACCTTGAAGATGATCTCCTTGAAGCCGCCCTTGTCGGACTGGCTCTGCGAGAGGATCTCGGTCTTCCAGCGATGCCGCTCGGCGTAGCGCGCGTACATCCGGTAGAGGTTCGCTCCGAAGAGCGCCGCCTCTTCCCCGCCTTCGCCCGCGCGGACCTCGACGATGACGTTCTTTTCGTCAAGCGGGTCGCGCGGCACGAGCTGGGCGCGCAGGCGTTTGGTGAGGTCGTCGGTCTTCGCCGAAAGCTCGGCGACCTCCTCGCGGGCGAGGTCGTGCATCTCGGCATCGTCCCCCTCGACGAGCTGCTGCGCCTCCCCGAGGCGCTTCTCGGTCTCGCGCAGCGAGCGGATGGTCTCGACGATCGGCGCGAGCGACGAGAGCTCCTGACCGACCTCGCGGATCCGGTTTCGGTCCGACGTCGTCTCGGGATCCGAGACTTTTCGCTCCAGCTCTTCATAGCGCCCTTCGACACCTTCGAGCCGGCGGCGCAGTCCGGGCGTAAGACCGTCGGTCATGCCGCGGCCTCAGCTTCACGGTCACCGGCGATGGCCTCTTCGAGGGAGGCGACGGCCACCTCGATCATCCGCGCGTCGGGCCGTCGCGTCGTGATGCCTTGCAGCAGGAGGCCGGGCGCGACGAGCAAACGCATGAGCGGCGATCGCTCGTGAGCCGCTCCGAGACGCAGTGCCTCGTACGAGATCGACGCGACGGGAACAACGAGCAAGAGACGCACGATGAGGTCGATGAACAGGTTGACGCGCGGCAGGAACGCGAAGATCACGATCGACACGACGACCACGAGCAGCAGGAAGGCCGTGCCGCAGCGCGGGTGCGCCGTTGGGTACGGCTCGATGCGTTCTGGCGTGAGCGGATCGCCGTGCTCGAACGCGTGGATCGTCATGTGCTCGGCGCCGTGGTACGCGAACACGCGCCGCACGTCGGGCAGGAATGAGATCGCGACGAGGTAGCCGACCAGCAGCGCGAGGCGGATAAGGCCCTCGGTCACGTTCAGGACGACCGAGCTCGGGATCACGGCGCGCGCCAGGCTCGTCGCGAGGTACGGCACGCCGATGAAGAGGAGGAGCGCGCCGACGAGCGCTACGCCCATGATCAACGTGTTCCCGCCCTTGCCGAGCTGCTCGTCCTGCTCGAGCTGGACTTCGGCCGAGCGCATCAGCATGCGGATGCCGTAGTCCAGCGACTCCCAGAGCACCACAACGCCGCGCACGAATGGAAGGCGCGCGACCCGCGAGCGGACCAGCGGCGAGCGCAGGGGCTCGCGGTACCGGTAGATGTCGCCGTTCGGCTTACGGCACGCGAGGGCGACCGTGCGCCGGCCGCGGATCATCACGCCTTCGATGACGGCCTGACCGCCGTAGAGAGCGGGCGGCTGCTTCTTTTCGGTCATGCGCGGCTGCGGCCGGTCAGCACCTAACGGTGCGGGGCGGCCTCCGCGGAGGCGGGTGCGTCGGCCGCTTTCTTCGCGTACCGCTTGGTAAACCGCTCGACGCGACCCTGGATGTCGAGAATGTGCTGCGTCCCCGTGTAGAACGGATGGCAGCCGGCACAGACCTCCACGTGGAGCTCCGGCTTCGTCGACCCGGTCGTGTAGCTGCGACCGCAGGCGCAGATGATCTTCGCCTGCATGTAGTTGGGGTGGATCTTTTCTTTCATGGACTGACCTCTAAACCGCGACGACGCTCACGCGCCGGCGGTCGTCTCGTGCTGCCTTGAATTCCACGGTCCCCGCGATAAGGGCGAAGAGCGTGTGGTCCTTGCCGACGCCAACGTTGGTGCCGGGCAGGACCTTCGTGCCGCGCTGGCGGACGATGATCGTTCCCGCCTGGACGCGAGCGCCCGCGTATTCCTTCACGCCGAGCCGCTGCCCGGCGCTGTCTCGTCCGTTGCGGGTCGAACCCGCGCCTTTCTTGTGTGCCATTTCCTATGCCTCGATCTTCGTGATGCGGAGGGTCGTCTCGTCCTGCCGGTGGCCGCGCGTCTTCCGCGACCGCGTCTTGTTCTTGTACTTGAACACCCGGATCTTCGGTCCTCTTCCGTGGCTGACGATCTGCGCCGTGACGATGGCGTCGGTCACGAAAGGGGTCCCGGCGCGGACACGGACGCCGTCGGCGAACACGAGTACCTGGTCGAGGATGACGGTCTCACCGGCGTCGCCCGCACGGCGATCGACGGTGATCGTGCCTCCCTCTTCGACCCGGTAGCTCCTGGTGCCACTACGGACGACCGCGTACACGGACTCTGGACCTCTCCGAACAGAAAAAGTCGCCGCGCTCGATGCGCGACGTAATGAAAAGTATAAGGGATGGGCTGCGACCGGCCCCTCTACGCGGCGGCGGACGCCCTTGTGGGCGATGGGCTGGCCCACAACCGAAGCGTGAACGTGACCAGGCCAAGAAGGATCGCGATACCCATGACCGGTGCGGTGAAGCGCTCGAAGAAGGTGATGTTGGCGAGGAGTACGACGATGAAGGCCGCCACGCCGGCATTCAGGCCCCAGAAGATCACGTTGTCCGCCCACGGAAGCATCGCCGGGCGGTCAGCGGTGAATCCGATGAGGAGCGCGAAGTTCAGGTTCGTCATCACACCGACAAAGAGCGCGTGGTCGAGAGTGACCGCGACCGACGTCGGCACCTGGCTGAAGTCCTTGTAGATGTTCAGTACGAACAGCGCGAGGATCAGATAGATGATCGAACCGACGTTCAGGATCAGGAACGGCACAGCGACCGCCGCATAACGTGCACTGCCGCCGCGCGTCCAGCTCGAGCGCACGGCCGACCAGCCGACTCTGATGAGGAAGATCACGAGCGCGGGAACTTCGAGGAGCACCGCGCCACCGGCGGCCTGCGGTTGTCCGAGGGCGAATCCCACAGCGATGCCGAGAGCCCCAAAGAAGAGGAGGCCCACCTGGACGCGGCCGGCCCAAGACGCGGGCGCCGACTCGGGGTGGTGCCAGTACTCGATCAGGCCCATGCCGAGCAGGAGCAGGAAGCCAACGACCTGCGCCGTCACGTGGCCGCCAATGATGTTCATGGGATCGAATTGTTGGCCCGTCGCGAACGCGAACTGCGCGTACACGCCAAGGGATGATCCGATGACCAAGGACGTCAAGCCCGCGATCGCCGCCAGCTGTGGGGTGCTCAGGCGTCCGAGCCCGATGCGCTGCCCCTCCCTGATCGACCAGCCGAGCAGGACGATGATGGCGACGAACACCGGCGTGCTGAGCGCGGCGCGAGCTACGAAGCTCCCGCTCCAAAATCCAACGACGTAGAGCGGGATGCTTCCCACGAGCGCGATGACCAGGCCGCGAACGAACCCCTCGTTCGCCGCTCGCGGACCCGTGCCGCCGAAGATCCAAAGACACGCGGCCGCTACACCGAGAGTGATCCAGCCGAGCGTGCCGGCGTGAACGTGTGTCAGCAGCACGTTGCGATCGAGTGTCCCGAATACCTTTGTGCCGTTTGCGATGCCGATCAGGACGGTGACGACGAAGATGAGCATCGCGATCTGAAGAAGCCACCCGATCTCCGGGCGGTACCGCAACGTCCCCATCGTCTCCTCCCTCAGCGCGCTCGCGAGTCGAGAGCGACCACCTGCACGTTCTCAGGCAGCGAACTCCGCGTTACCGACAGTTTGGCTACCGGCGTCAACTCCTTGACGCCAAGCTCGTGTAATAGCCGGTCGAATGGGGCGTGCGCGTCCTTTTTGGCGTCGGGGTCGTACGACATCGGCACGACGACCTTCGGCTCGAGCTGGTGGATGACCTCCGCCGCCTTGGCGGCGGTGAGGTTCACGTCGCCGCCCGATATGGGCACGAGCACGATATCCACGTCCCCGAGCCGCTCGAGATCCGCCGCCGGCAGCTCGTGTCCCAGATCGCCAAGATGGCAGATGACGAGATCGTCGAGCCGGATCGCGAAGACGGTGTTGCGTCCCCGGGCGGAGCCTTTGGAATCGTCGTGGAACGTCGCGATACCGGTCACCAGGACCTCCTGGACCTCGTACTCGCCGGGACCCCGGAGCACCACGGGCTCGCCCCCGACCGACTTGAGACTCGAATGTCCGAGGTGCTCGTGGGAGATGGTCACGATCGCCGCCTCCGTCTTGGGGATGGCGTGCCCAGACTTGGGGTCGGGCGGGTCGGCCAGCACGACACCTTCGCGGCCGCGCATACGGAAGCAGGCGTGACCGAGCCAGGTCATGTCCATGGAGCGGGCCGAGAATAGCGAAACAGCGCCCCGGCCGAGCGGGTAGTCCGAATGACCCGAGCTCCTGGCCGGGACCGGCGGAGGCTTCGCTGACCGACACCGACCAGGACGTCGTCAAGGCATGTCTTGCCGGTGAGGCGGACGCCTACGCGGCTCTGGTCGAGCGATACGGAGGACGGGTGTTCAACATCGCGCTCCGCATCACCGGGGACACCGACGCGGCGAACGATTGCGCGCAGGAGGCTTTCATTCGCGCCTATCGCGCTCTGCACCAGTACAACCCCGCGCTGCCTTTCGCTCCGTGGCTCTATCGGATCACGACCAACGCGAGCCTGAACCACGTCCAGCGGTGGCATGCTCGCGAGACGCCGGTCGACGAGCTGCCCGAACGTCCTGATGAGACCGAGCTCGGGCCGGAGGCGACCGCGGTGCGCCGCGAGGAGGTCGCGGAGGTCGTCGCGGCCATGGCCGACCTTCCTCCGGCCTATCGCGCCGCGCTCACGCTTCGCCATATGCAGCAGCTCTCGTATCAAGAGGTGGCCGATGCCCTGGGTATCCCATTGGGTACGGTGAAGACCCATTTGCATCGCGCGAGGGCCGCGCTCAAGGTCCGCATCGCCGCACGCTTGGAGGGAAAGGCACCGTGAGCCATCTCATGCCGCCGGATATCGAACCGGCCGAGCGTCGCACGCACGAGCTGCTTGCGAACGTTCCTCCGCGCGCCCTTCCGCTGGGCTTCCGCGACGCGGTCATGCACCAGGTCGGAGGCGGTGGCCGGACGACGTGGGAGTGGATCATCGCAGCTGCGCTCGCGCTGCCTTCGCTCGCATTTCTCGCTCACCAGCTCTCCACAAACGGAGACGAATTCAGCGCGGCCCTGAACAACGTGATCGCGACGGCAACAGCCGACAATGCAGATGCCTTCTTCTTCATCGACGGGACCACGGTGTTCGCGCTCGTGCTTGTCGGCATCGCTAGCCTCATCGCGACGCATGCCGCGATCGCGGCCCCTCCGCGAAAGGTGACGACCGAGAGATGAAGCAGCGTGAGGCGTTGATCGTGCTCGGCGCGGTGATGCTCGCCGTCGCCATCTCGGCGATCCTCCTTGCGTCCTCGCTCGCGAACGTTGCGTCGGCGGAGAGGCGCATCTTCTTCGACGCTCGCAACTCGCCACCGCCGGCGCGCACCGTGATCGAGACCCAGCGCGGCCTGCCGGAGGCGCTTCAGCCGATTATCCCGGTCCAGCGCGGGCTGACCGACACGGCACGGGATGCCGCCGGTTACCTCCTCACGCTCCTCGCGACCTCCGCCGCGCTCGTGCTCGCGCGCGACCAGGTCGTGGGCACGTATCGCGCGTCGCTCGGTGGCTGGCGGTCGCAACTTCGTGTCCTCTTGAGCGGCCTGGCCGTGATCGGCGTCGGAGCATCCGCCGCGGCGCTTTCGTGGATCGTCTTCCTGGGCTCGGTCGCGAGCCTTCGCAACGCCGGCCTGGTCGGCGTGCCAGCCGCGCTCCAGGTGGGCCTCGCGGCGTTCAGCGTGGTCCTCGTCCTGGCCGGGCTTGCGACTCTCGTTGGGTTCGCAGCCGCCTCGTGGCGTCTGGGGGATGCGCTCTTCCAGCTGCGGGGGCTGCGCCGTTACACCGGACGCGTTCCGGCGCCTCTCATCGCCCTCTTAGGCGCCACCCTTATCTATATCGCATGGCAGATTCCATATCTGGGTGCTCTGGCTGTGCTGGGCGCCCTCGCCTACGCGCTCGGCGCTGTGGTCACGGCGCGTCTGGCGCATTCGACGCGTTCGCAGATCGCGGCATAGATGCTGATCCACGAGGGGGGAACGATCGATGACGGTGTTTAGAGGAATCTTGATGACGTGGCCGGGACGGATCTTCGCCCTCGCCCTCGTCGGAGTAATGGCGGGCGGCGCGGTCTTCGTATCCCGCGCGAACGCTCCGGCGGCGAAGACCGAGCTGCGTACGCAAGCCGTGACGAAGGGCTCGGTCATCCAGAGCGTCGCGGTCTCCGGATCGGTCGCCGCGATGAATCAGACCAAGATGACCTTCCGGACCACGGGCAAGATCTCGGACATCTACGTGACCGTGGGCCAGCAGGTGACGGCCGGACAGCCCCTCGCGAAGCTCGACACGACGGACCTCGACGCCGCGCTCGCGCAGGCGCAGGCCAATCTCGTGACCGCGCAGAACAACTACAACCGCACCGCTTCGACGACGAGCGATGCGCAGAAGGCGCTGAACCAGGCCCGCCAGCAGGCCGCGCAGGATCTGGCGACGGCGCAAGCGACCCTGAGTAAGCTCACGGCGAACTACGCCTCGGCGAAGTCGAACTTCAGCTCGTTCACCGACAACGCGACGGGCGGCATCTCGAGCTTCCAGGACAGCCTGAACACGATCCAGTCGCAGATCGACACGCTCATCGCCGAGATGAGCAAGATCGTCGGTGGAGGCGACACCGGCGACCTCCGCAACGCGCTGAACGCGGTGAGCGGAGCCAATTCCCCGGGGTTGCAGAACGCCCGCGCGAACTCGGTCACGCTCCTTTCGCCGGCCCTGGCGGACTACCAGAGCGCAAGGAGCGCACTGCTCTCGGTCGTGGCGGACTTTGACTCCGCGATCGCAGCCGGGAATGACACGACCAGCATCTCCACGAGCTTCCAGCTCGCGATGACCAATTACTCAATCGCGACGTCACGCCTCAGCACCGCGCTCGACACGACGTCCGCCGTCCTCGGGACCGTCCAGACCAGCGTGACGACGGCGCAGTCGTCCCTCAACACGCAGTCGACGAAGACGCTGCACGATCCGTTCGACCAGTGGCGTGCGGATCTCGCGACCCTCTACACCCTGGTCGGCGCCCAGCAGCAGAACGTCTCGACGGTGAAGCTGAAGATCTCGCAAGCGACGACGTACGTGAACACGATGAACGACGCGATCGGCGGGTCGATCGCGACCGCAACGCAGAACGTGACGACCACGGCGCAGCGCGGACAGCAGTCGATCGACTCGGCGCAAACGTCCCTCAACTCGAAGCCGTACGACGTGACGAACTCGCAGGCGAGCGTCGACAACGCGGCCACCGCGGTGCAGACCGCGCAGACCAACCTGGAGAACGCCGTCGTCACCGCGCCGTCGGCGGGAGTGGTGGCCTCGATCGCCTCTCAAGTGGGCGAGACCGCGGCCAATCCATTCATGATCCTCGCGAATACGACCTCGCTCGTCCTGCATGGGACCATCGGCGAGAGCGACGTCGCCAAGGTCAAGCTCGGGCTGGTCGCGAACGTGGCCGTCGATGCGGTCGCCACGGCCGGACGCATGACCGGCCGCGTGACCTCGCTCGATCCAGTCGCGACGATCCAGTCCGGCGTGCCGGTCTATGGCATCGACGTGACGATCGACCTTCCGAACTCGCAGGTGAAGCCAGGGATGACCGGAACGGCGACGGTGATCATCGCGAGCCGGCAGGGCGTGCTCACCGTTCCGAACCTCGCCATCCGCACGACAAACGGGAGACGTTACCTGCAGATCCTGAAGGACGGCGAGGCCGTCGACACCGACGTGGTGTTCGGCATCGCCAACGACACCACGACCGAAGTGGTGAGCGGCGTCGCGGAAGGCGACCTGGCGGTGCTGCCGGCCGCGCGCGCCACGGCGACGGCACGGCCCGGCGCGGGGGGCGGCGGCGCCTTCGGCGGTGGCCCCGGAGTGATCGTCGGCCGATGAGCGAGAGCGTCGTCCAGCTCCGCGGCATCACCAAGACATACCGCATCGGGCGGGAGATCACGGTGAACGCGCTGCGCGGGGTGGATCTCGACGTCCGCGCCGCGGAATTCGTCGCGATCATGGGCCCGTCGGGATCAGGAAAGTCGACGCTCATGAACGTCCTCGGCTGCCTGGACGTCGCGGACGGCGGGACATACGTGCTCGCGGGCGAGAACGTCGGAAAGCTTTCCGACAACCAGCTCGCCGGGATCCGCAACAAGCACGTCGGCTTCGTCTTCCAGACGTACAACCTGCTCTCGCGGTTGAACGCGATCGAGAACGTCGAGCTCCCGCTCATCTACGGCGGCGATCGCAAAGAACGACGGCAGCGCGCGCTCGCAGCGCTCGAGCAGGTCGGTCTCGGCGACCGGATCCATCACCGGCCGAGTGAGCTCTCGGGCGGTCAGCAGCAGCGCGTCGCGATCGCGCGCGCGCTCCTCAACGATCCGTCGATGATCCTTGCGGACGAGCCCACCGGAAACCTGGACTCGCGGTCCAGCGCCGAGATTCTCTCGATCTTCCAGCGCCTCAACGACCTGGGCAAGACCGTCGTCATGGTCACGCACGAGCCTGACGTGGCCGCGCACACCAAGCGGATCGTGCGCATGCGCGACGGGATCATCGCGCACGACGACCTCGTGGCCCAGCCACGCCGCGCCGAGGACGAGATCGCGATGGGGATCGGGGCGGCCGAATGAAGCTGTACGACTCCTTCCGCTCGGCGCTCCAGTCGCTGGTCGTGAACAAGCTTCGCTCTGCGCTCACGATGCTTGGCGTCATCATCGGGGTCGCCGCGGTGATCGCGATGGTGAGCGTTGGGAACGGTGCATCACAGAGCGTGCAGAACACGATCCTCAACCTGGGCTCCAATCTCGTCACCGTCACGCCGCAGTTCGGCAACGACAACGGCCTCAGGGGCGCGGGCGCGCAGGCGCAGAACCTCACCGTCGATGACATGCACTCGATCCAGGACCAGCTCGGCGCTTCGATCGCCGCGGCGGAAGCGGAACAGCAGGCGGGCCGTTGGCAAATCACGGCCGCGGGGCAGAACACGAATACGACCGTGACCGGTGTCACCGAGGACTATCCCATCGTTCGCGACTGGGGCCTCGATAGCGGGGAGTTCTTCTCGACGTCGGATCTGAACGTGAACGCGCAGGTTGCCGTGCTCGGATCGACGACCGCGACGAACCTCTTCGGCGATATCGATCCGGTTGGTCAGACCATCCAGCTTCGGCAGGCGTTCGGTGGCGGTGGGGGTCAGGGGGGCGCAGCCCAGCGCGCGCGGATCCTGAACTTCCGTGTTGTCGGCGTGCTCGGTACGAAGGGCAGCACGTTCGGACTGATCCGCGACGACCAGATCCTCGTCCCGCTCACGACCTCGCAGCACGTGCTCACCGGTCAGCTGAACCGCGTCAATCAGATCGTCATCAAGGCAACGTCGAGCGAGACGATGGACCTCACGACGAGCGACGTGAACAACATCCTGCTGCAGCGCCACAACATCGCCGATCCCGCGAGCGCGGATTTCACGGTGACGAACCAGAACGACACGCTTGCCGCGCTGTCGTCGGTGACCGGCACGTTCACGCTGCTGCTCGGCGCGATCGGTGGGATCTCGCTGCTCGTCGGCGGCATCGGGATCATGAACATCATGCTGGTCTCGGTGAACGAGCGGACCCGTGAGATCGGGATCCGTAAAGCCGTCGGCGCGCGGCGCGGAGACATCCTCAATCAATTCCTCATCGAGGCGATCGCGCTCACCGGCCTCGGTGGTGTCATCGGGATCCTGCTCGGGTGGGCGATCACGCTGGTCGTCCATCAGATCCCGCAAGCGGCGACTATTCCGCTCCTCATCACGAGCGGAACAGTGATCATCGCGGTCGGCGTTTCTGTCGCGATCGGAGTCGTGTTCGGTCTCTATCCGGCGATGCGCGCGGCGCGGCTCCATCCGATCCAGGCACTCAGATACGAGTAGCAGCGAACAAAGGGGTTTGAAATGAAGACACCACAGATCGTGATCGGAATCGCCGCGGCGCTGGTCCTCGCGGGCGGCGGGTTCGCGGCGGGCATGACCTTTGACAAGGCGCAAAGTCCGACGGCGAGCGCGACCGGAGCGACCGGCGCGAGCGGTGCTCGCGGCGCATCGGGCGCCCGCGGAGGATTCGGTGGCGGTGGGACCGGTGCGCTCACCGGGCAGCAACCTGTCACCGGGCGCATCCTCGCCATCAATGACGGATCGATCACCGTGGCGGCGGTCGAGCGCGGTCAGGGGGGAGCGAACGCGCAGGCCTCCGCGTCACCGGCGACCACCTCGCAGATCGTTCTCATCGGGACCAGCACGCGGATCGTGAAGACGACCGAGGCCGACGTGAAGCTCAGCGACCTCAAGGTGAACGATCAGGTCACCGTGCTCGGGACGACCGATAGCACCGGCATGGTCTCCGCCACCGCGGTCGTCGTGGGCTCGACGAACATCGTCGGGCAGCTCTTCGGATCGCAGACCGGAAATGCCGGCCTCGGTGGCGGCGGACGACCGAGCCCGAGCCCGGCAAAGGCACCCTAGCCGCGCTCCACTAGCGTCATCGCGTGACGCGCGGATTCCGGTTACCCGACCGTTCGTACCTGCCCGCGATCTTTGACCGTCTCGCGATCGATGAAATCGATCGGGCCGAGATCCTCGCGGCGTGGCCATCGCCGGAAACGGATGTGGCGACGTGGGGATCTTTGGAGCGCGCGTATCAGGCGCTCGTCACGGACATGGGTGGATTCAGACCACTCGAGCTCTCAGGGCCCGCGGTCGACTCCACGCCACTCGGCCGCTACTTCTTTGTCTACGTGTACCTCGCCGCGCTCGCCGACGCGCGGCGTTTCCACGCGCGGCGCAGGATTCCCGACGACGTCTCCTGGGCGACCCTCTCCGACCTCGGCCGCAATCTCAAGCGCGATCGCTTGCTGCTCGGCGACGGAGGCCTCCGGACGAGCGGCTGGCTCACGCTTCACTTCCGCGGCTCGATCTACGAGCTCGGCCGGCTGCAGTTCAACCGAATGACGGTGCGCGCCGCGCATGTCGCGGACGCGTTCCGCGAGGGCGACCATGCCCTCGGCATCCACATACCCGAGAGTGGTCCGCTCACGCCCGAGGCGTCCGACGAGTCGCTCGGGCAGGCGCGAGGGTTCTTCGCGCGGCACTTTCCCGAGACGCCGACGCGTCTTGGCCTCTGCACCTCGTGGCTGCTCGACCCCCAGCTCGCCGACTACCTCGCGCCCGATTCGAACATCGTTCGGTTCGGGCGCCGCTTCACGCTGGTCGGGGATGGCTACGACGGAGACGCCGACATTTTGCGCTTCGTGTTCCACCGGATCGCGCCACGCATCGACGACCTTCCGCAGCGCACGACGCTCGAGCGCGCTATCGTCGCGCACCTCCGCGCGGGCAAGCATTGGCGGAGCCGGACCGGCTGGCTGGAGCTATAGCGGAAGGTCACGCGTCGCGCCTGCGAATCAACGCGATCGTCAGCAGAGCGCAGCCGGCGGCGAGGCCGGAGAAGACCCCGAACTCGATCCATTGGAACTTCGCGTAGCGCTCCGCCGGTTGATACACGTACCGCTGCCGCACGCCGAGGTTCGCGAGGTACGTTCCCATGTCGGTGGGCCCGCCGGCCCTCGCCGACGCCGAAAAGCCCTGCATGAGCTTGTCCTCTTCTCGGAAATCGATCGGCCGGTCCTCTGCGTCAACCGTCGCGGAGCTCAGCACCCAGGACCTCGGTGGCAGCGTCACCGCTGATGACATCGTGTTTCCGTACGCGACGAGCGGCGGCTCGTAGTTCGGACGAAGCTCGGCCGCGACGACTACCCGCGCGCCGGCGAAGAGTAGTAGCCCGACGAACATGCCGCGGAGTGCCCGGCGTGAGAACGCACCGATCAATCCGCCGACGGCGATCCCGAACAGCCCGTAACCGACGACCGGTGGACCATCGACGTCGAACACGCTGAAGGCGTCCCTGACGCCACCGGAGAGTCCATTTAGAGCGACCGCCGCCCACCCGAACTGTGCCAGCACGACCCCGCACACGGCCGTGATCGCGAGGAGGACGCCGATTCGCGTCGCGCTCCAGCGGACCCGGCTGATGGCCTGGGTGAGGGCCAGCCGATGCGTTCCGCGCTCGAACGTCGCCCCGAAGAGCGGTCCGCCGATGTACGAAGCCGCGAGCGCGGGAGCGAGAAGAAGAGCCCAGATCAAATAGGGCGCCAGGCCGATGCGGCGCTGCCACTCCACGGTGAGGTCGACGCAGTTCGCGTTTGTGTTGGGGAGCGGAACGCAGGTGTCGACGCCGAGGGCGGCTCTCTGGGCCGCCGCGTATGTTCCCATGACGGCGAGACCGATCGCGAGGAAGGCCGCGGTTATCGACATCGCGACAAGCTGAGCGCGGTGTTCGCGCAGCGTGAACCAGATCACTGGCGTACCTCCTCGCGCTCCGATCGCAGATACCCGACGACGATCTCCTCGAGCGTCGCCGGCCGGACCTCGGTCCCGTCGTCGGATGGAGCGGCGTGACCGCGAAGCAAAAGCGTCGTTTGACGCTCCGCGTGACGGACCTCGATGACCTCGCCGTCGGCTCGATCCTTTCCGGAGCGACGAGGTCCGCTGACGAGAACGTGCGAGCGCACGAGGTCTTCGGCATCGCCGGAGATGCGGACGCGCCCGCCGACCAGGATCACGATGTGCTCGCAGACGCGCTCGACGTCGGCGAGGACGTTCGACGAGAGGATCACGCTCGGGCCGTCTTCGGCCACGACGCCCATGAGCTCCTCGAGGAGCTCGAGGCGGGCCACCGGGTCGAGGTTCGCGACGGGCTCGTCGAGAAGCAGTACCTCGGGCCGCTTGCCGAGCGCGAGCGTGAGCGCCACCTGGGCGCGCTGTCCGGTCGAAAGCGACCGCACCGGACGGTCCAGCGGCAGGCCGAAGTGCTTGACGCGCGCGAGCGCGTAGGCCTGATCCCACCGCGGATTGAGCCGGCGTCCGATCTCGAGCGTCTCGGCGACCGTGAAGCCCGGATGAAGCGGGCGGTCCTGGGCGACGAAGCCGACGCGCGACAGAAGCGCAACGCCATCGCGCCATGGATCGAGTCCAAGGACGCGGATCCGTCCCGCGCTCGGACGATGGAGACCCACGGCGATCTGCAGAAGCGTCGTCTTACCGGCGCCGTTCGGACCGACGAGACCGGTGACCTTCCCTCCAGCGAGCGAGAGATCGCATCCGCGGAGCGCATTGGTCCGCCCGTAGCGTTTCGAGAGGCCGGATGTCTCGAGGACGATGTTCATGCGCGAGCCGCCTCCTTCTCGGGGAATGCGTCGTTCAATGCGAGGGTGATGAGGGCCACGACGCTCTCGCGGTCAAGACCCGCGGCGTGCGCGCCCGCCAGCCAGCGATCGAGCGAACGGCGCAGTGGCAGATGAACCGATCGCGCGAGCGGCGCCGGCGCGTCATCCGCGACGAACGTCCCGGCACCGGGGCGGCTGTAGACGAAGCCCTCTCGCTCGAGCTCGCGGTAAGCCTTCAAGACGGTGTTCGGATTGATCGCGAGATCGAGGACGACCTCGCGCGCGGTCGGAAGGCGATCGCCCGGCCGAAGCATCGCGTAGCGCACCGCGTGCTTCGTCTGCTGAACGAGCTGCAGGTAGGTGGGCACGCCGGATGTTGGGTCGAGGCGAAAGCGGATCGGTGGCACTTTCACTACGACACTAGTGAAATAGGGAAATGGCGTCAACTGGGGCGTCGCTACTGAGGTGGCGATCTAGTCCGGGCAGGCGCGAAGTGCACTGCCCAAGCAGCAGAGCGCAGGGCGCTAGCCCCGAGCACTACTGCGGGCAGGCGCGAAGTGCACTGCCCAAGCAGCAGAGCGCAGGGGCGATAGCCCCGAGCACTACATGCGGTCGGGGGCGTTGACGCCCACGAGACCGAGCGTCTGACGCAGCGCGACCTGCACTGCTTGGACAAGCCGGAGGCGAGCCTTCGAGCGGGCGACGTCGGCTTCGTCGACGACACGATGGTCGCGATAGAAGCCGTGGAACGCGCCGGCCAGCTCGAGCGCGTACGTCGTGAGCTGATGGACCCCGTAGTGCTGGCGGATGTCGTCGACGAGCTCGGGGAACCGCAGGACGAGTCGGATGAGCTCGAGCTCTCCCTTTGCCGTAAGGAGTGACGTGTCCGCGCCATCCGCATCGATCCCGCGCTCGGCGGCGGTTCGCAGGATGCTCGCGATGCGCGCGTGCGCGTACTGCACGTAGTAGACGGGGTTTTCGTTCGATTGCTGCACCGCGAGCTCGAGATCGAAGTCGAGCTGCCGGTCGGCGCTCGACTGCAGGAAGAAGTAACGCGTCGCGTCCTTTCCGACCGCCTCGATGACCTCCTCGAGGAGCAGGAACTGGTTAGTGCGCCGCTGCATCCGCTTGAGCACACCTTCGTGGAGGAAGCGCACGTACTGGTAAAGGACGACCTCGAACCGCTCGAGCAGGCCCAGCGCCTGCATCGCGGCACGCATCTGGATCAGGTGGTAATGCGTGTTCGATCCCCAGATATCGATCTTCTTGTCGAACCGCCGCTCGCGCAGCGACTGGACGTGGTACGCGATGTCCTTACCGAGATACCCCGGCTCGCCGTTCGAGCGAACGAGGACCCAGCCTTCCTTGTCGTCTACGGCCTCGCTCGCCTCGAGCCAAACGGCGCCGTCCTTTTCGTAGACCTTGCCGAGCGTGCGCAGCTCGGCGAGCGTCTTGTCGAAATAGCCCGACCGCATCATCTCGGCCTGCGAGAACCAGGTGTCGTAGCGGATGCCGAGCATCGCGGTGACTCGCCTCGCATCGCGGAGGACCCACTCCACACCGAGAGGCGCGAAGCGCTTGGCCTGCTCCTCCAGGGGGAGGTTCATCCATTTGTCGCCGTCGCGCGCTCGTATCTCGGCGGCGATGTCCTTCACGTACTCGGCCGGGTACGCGTCCGCGGGTATCTCGATCTCCTCGCCGTGCAGCTGGCGGTAGCGGATCGCGATGGAGCGGCCGAACGTGTCGAACTGCGTCCCGGTGTCCTCGACGTAGTACTCGCGCTCGACGGTCGCGCCGGCGAACTCGAGGACCGACGAGAGCACGTCGCCGAGCGGGCCGCCACGCGCGTTCGCGACCGTGAGCGGCCCGGTTGGATTCGCGGACACGAACTCGACCTGCATGCGCTTGCCGGCGAGGACCGTCGAGCGACCGAAGCCGGTGCCCGCGCGCACGATCTCGTCCACCTGCGCGGCGAGCCACTTCTCGTCGAGCCGGACGTTCACGAAACCGCTCAGCTCCTCGACGGCCGCGATCGGTGGCGCGACGCGGACCCGGTCGCGTATGGCCTTCGCGATATCGCGCGGGGGCTTGCGTGCCTGCTTCGCCAGCTTCAGCGCGATGTTCGACGCGTAGTCGCCGTGCTCCGGGTTTCCCGGGCGCTCGACGACGACCGGCACACCGTCGACGTCAGGCCATCCGAGCTCCGTCGAGGCGCGCGCGAGGCCGTCCTTTATGGCGGCGGCAACCTGGTCGCGAAGCGGTGCGGTCACCCGCGCGAGTCTGGGACAGCGAGCGTGCGCGCGCCAACGTCGCCACTCGGTTCGTGCCTCGCGAAGAGAACCCATGTCAGTAGAGCGGCGAGGCCATATGCGATCACGAGGGTGACGAGATTGACCGTGAAGCCATCCGGTCCGAGCCGCGCGCGGATCGCGCCCGAAAGGATCGCGCCGACGGCATTGGCGGCACTCCACGCGAGCGCGAAGAAGGCGTTCGCACCCGCGCGCTCCGCCGGCGTGAACGACGAGAGCTGGAAGGCGTTCACCGTCCCGCTGGCCCCGAACATCAGGAAATGCCGTATCGCAAGCGCCCCGACGGCGATCGGGAGCGCGCCGGCGAATCCGGCGAGGAGCGCGAAGGGGAGGGAGAGCGTCTCCACGAGGACTATCGAGGGGATCGCGCCGAGACGCGACGCGACGAATCGCCCGTGAAGGAGCGCGCCGATGCTGCCGGCGACCGCGAGCACCCCGAGCAACAACCCGAGCGCTGAGAACGGAACGCCGTAGCGATCCGCGAAGAACAGGTTGACGAACGGGAGAAAGCTTCCGGCGCCGAATCCGAAGAGCACCTCGATCGCGAGGAAGCGCCGGACCAGATCGTTGCGCGTCGGAGCCTCGAGGGTGTGCTGAGCGACAGGGACGGCGCGGATCGCGAGGATCGGGACGATCGAAAGCGCGGCGATGACCCCGCCGCTGGCCACGAGGGTTCGCAAAACGAGCGCGTCCTCCGGTCGAGCGCCAAGGACCGATGCAACCGGCGCCGCGAGCGCACCCGCAATCGCGCTCGATAGGAACGCGGCCGTGGTGCCGAGGGCGATCTGCTGACCGAATCGCGTGGCGCGCCGCGAGGCGTCGGTCGCGTCGGCAAGGAGCGCGGCGCCCGATGAGCTCGCGATGATCCCGCCGAACCCAACGAGCACCGCTGAGAGGAAGACGGCCACGAGCGCATTGAAGACGAGGATGCCGGTGATGCCGACCCCGGTGAGAGTTCCGCCGAGGAGGATCGCGGCACGACGCGAGCGGCCTCTCGTGAACATCGCCGCAGGGATGGCGCCGGCAACGACACCGAGCGCTTCGGCACCGGCGAGGAGACCGATCTCGAAAGCATCGAAGCCAAGCGATCGGTAGAGGAAGTTCAAGTAGAACTGGGCGACGCCCAGGCCGAAGCTGCCGAGGCCCGCCGCAGTCAGGTAGAGGACGGCATCGCGCCGTCCCAGGTTTGGTCTTATTGCGGCGGTTGGCCGAGGGTCACGTCGACGGTCATCTCCTTGCCACTGCGGATAAGCGTGAGCCTCACCTTATCGCCTGGCCGGTTCTTGACGAGCAGGCTCGACAGCGGATGGTCAGCGTCGACCGCCTGATCGTTGACCTTCGTGATGATGTCGTTCGACTGAATGCCGGCCTGCTCGGCCGGTGATCCGGGAACGACCTGGCTGACGACGATGCCGATCGTGCCCGTCGGTAGGCCAAGCTGCGCGGCTTGTCGCGGGGTGAGTGGCGCGTACTGGATCCCGAGGTAGCCGCGGACGACCTTCCCGTTGCGGATGATCTCGTCCGCGACCTGCTTCACCGTGTTGCTCGAGACGGCGAAGTTGAGGCCCGTCGCCTGGGTCACGCCGAGCGTGTTCACGCCGATGACCTGATGCGTCGCGGCCCAGAGGAGTGGCCCGCCGGAATTGCCGGGATTGATCGGAGCGTCCGTTTGGATCAGGTCCTCGAGGATGACCTGCGATGTCTCCGCGACGCGCCGGCCCTTGGCGGACACGATGCCGTGGGTGACCGTGTTCTGGAACTCGCCGAGAGGGCTTCCGATGGCCACCGTCAGGGCGCCGACGGGAACGGTGTCGCTATTCGCGAGAGCCGCCGCTTTGAGTCCCTGCGCCGGCACCTGGAGAACGGCGATGTCGGTGAATGGATCGCGGCCGACGAGCTTGGCGGAGGTCTTCTTGTCGTTCGAGAAGACGACGTCGAATGACGCTCCCGTGCCGTTGGCACGAGGGTCCTCGACGACATGGTTGTTCGTGACCACGTATCCGTTCGCCGCATCCACGACGAAGCCCGACCCGCTCGACTGCGGCTGCCCGCTGGAGGCGTAGTTGATGATGGTCACCACGCTCGGCAGGAGCTCCTGCACGACTCCCACGATCTCGTCATCGAAGGAGCTGCTTGTCCCCGGAGGTGCCGTGGCGATCGGCAGGCCGACATTGATCGCTGGCTGGCCCGGCGACTCGTCGGCGCGGTGAGTGAGATAGGTCGCGGCCGCTCCGC
Organism: Bathyarchaeia archaeon; assembly: GCA_035637615.1. Classification (GTDB taxonomy): domain Bacteria; phylum Chloroflexota; class Limnocylindria; order P2-11E; family P2-11E; genus 3-1-20CM-2-70-9. The sequence continues at coordinate 35,011 of DASPWX010000075.1, forward strand.
CCGAGATCCCGCCGATGAGAACGCCAACGAGGAGGAGGGCCGCCGCCCGAGCGCCGCTCACGACCTTGCTACTACCGGCGAGGAGCCCTCGCTGTTTCCGCGTTCGCCCCCGCCGTGGCCTTGCGCCGCCGAGCGGTGGGTCGTACGGCATCCGGCTCGACCATCTGGCCGACGGCGGTCGCGCGCACTTCGAGGTCCACGTGCGCGTCGGGCTCGATCGTCACGTTCCACGTGGAGGCGATCTCGAGCTGCTGATAGACACGCTCGAATCCCTGTTCCGAGTTGGTGATCGAGTAGATGGGCCGCGTCGTCACCTCGCACGGCGGATCGATCGCAATTGCGATGTCAAAGTGCCGCGATTCCGAGTGAACGGCGATTTCTGACACATGCCGCGCGTCGATCGGCTTTCCGGCGGTCGTCTTCTTTGTGCCGACCGTGATCACGTCGGCGGCGTTCTGCTCGGAGAGCAGACCCACGTTCGACGTGCTCGTGAACTGGACGGTTATGGCTTCCTCGCCATCGTTGCGGAGGCGATAGCGCACGCCGGCGGCGAGGCCTTCGTCGGCGATGCGGATGTCCTTGCGGATCCCGAGGCCCGGAACACTCGCGAGCGAGCGAGCCGGCGGCTCGAGGATGAGGCTCACAGTGCGCGCCTCGCGCTGCGGGGTCAGCTGGTAGTAGTACGCGTGGAGTACCACCGGCTCCGCCTTGCCGACGCGGAAGCTGTCCTGAAAGAACGCGCGGCGCGCAACGTCGTACTCGAGAAGCTTTGAGAGTCCGCGCTCGCGGGCGCGCACCGCCTCGTGGATCGACTTCGTTTCCTTTTCGGCGGCTTTCCCGACGAGAACCTTTCCGGACTTTTCCGCGCGGCGCAGCGCTTCGTGCTCCGCCTCCGGACGCCGAGCAAGCGTGTCGACGAGGTTCGTCGCCGACGCGTAAATGTCCCACTCGATGACGGCGCCGCCCTGCACATGCACGAAGACCGCGCCGGCGTTGCCGCGGAAGATGTATTCGTCGTAGCCGTCGACGTCGTAGTCGCGCTGCTCGCCCGCGGCGGTGCGGCGCTCCGAGAGGATCCGCTCCGCTTTCAGAAGCGACGCATAGGCGTCGGCGCGCAGATGCGGGAAGTAGATGCCGCCGAAGACGCCGTGCCAGTACACGTCGTTGCCCTGCGCGCGCCACAGGTTCTGCTGCGCCTGGCGGACCTCGGCCGAAGCGTCGAGGATGCTGCGGCGCGCGAGCTCCTCGCTCACGATGAGCATCCGCTTCTGCAGGCCGTTCGACTCCGGGTACTTCGCGAAGAAATTCCGCCAGAGCGGCGCAGCAACGAGCGACGACAGCTCGTCGCCGAGCTTGTTCCGCGCCTGCGCGTACCGCCTCGAAGCATTGGGCTCGAGCGCCCACTCCGCCATCTCGGGATACGACCCCGCCGGGATGTAGACCCGCCGCGCCGGCTTCTGGAAGATCCACGCGTCCTCGAGGGTCGTGGTCTGGATGAAGTCGGCCTGGGCGATCGCGGAGAAGAACTGCTCGAGCCAGCCATCTTTGTGGACGCGCTGGTAGGTCCCCGGCCACGCGCCGAACTTCTCGCCGTCGTCGGCGTAGACGACCAGACGCGCGCCCTCGTCGGCGCGCGCGCGAAGCTCCTTCATCGTCTCTCTCACGTCGCGGAACGGGATGAGGTAGCGAAGCTTCACGCTTCCGGGAAAAACGATCAGCGGAAGGCCCTGGTCCTCGGTCACAAAGGATTCGCCGAGCTCCTGCGGCCGAAGGCCCGCCTGAAGGAAGTGCTCGTCGTCGAGCACCGTGTACGCGACTCCCGCCTCAGCGAGAAGCGACGGTAGATGCGGCTCCCAGACCCGTTCGGTCAGCCACGCGCCCAGAGGCCGCTGTCCGAAGATCGCATGAACCCGATCGGAAAGCGCCCGGATCTGTCCCACGCCGTCGCGCCGGGGCACACCGACCAGGACGGGCTCGTAGTAGCCCCCGGAAAGAAGCTCGATCTGGCCCCGTCGGACGAGATCGGCGAGGTCGCCGATGACGTCCGGTCGGTTGGCCTCGAGCCAGTCAAGGAGCGGGCCGGAGAAGTGGAGACTGGCCTTTACTTCGGGATGCCGGTAGAGGGTGGCAACAAGCGGGGCATACGCCCGCTCGGTCACGTCCTGGAACACTGACGGGAAATTCCCGGCCGGCTGGTGCTGGTGAAAAACCAACGCCAATCGCAGACGATCGGCCACTCAAAACGCATTTTACCAAAAATGGTTGTGGCGTACGCTCTGCGTACAGAATGCTCGGCTGCTTGTCGACGAACTCGACAGCAGGACGTTAGTCACGCAGGCTTGGGCCAGATGTTTGGACGCTTGATCCTCTACGGGGCGCTCGCCCTGGCTATCGGCATCGTGGTTGTGAGCGCGTGCGGCCCTCAACCCGGGACAAGCACCTCTCCGACGCCGACGCCTGTTCCGTCCGCTTCGCGGTCAGTTTCTCCGACGACGGCTTCTTCGGCCTCGGCGACGCCAACAGGGCGGCCGAGCGCCACAACGACGGCATCTCCGACGGTGACGCCGAGCATCGAGTCCTCGCCGGCGGCGGCGTGCCCGCGGACGACCGGAGGCAATGCGAGCAACCAGGCGCAGCTCGTGGCGGTGCGCGTCGCGCACCAGCCCGGCTTCGACCGGCTTGTGTTCGAGTTCGGACAGAGCACCGCCCCTGGCCCCTTCGGGATGCCCGCCTACTCCATTGAGCCCGCCAGCTCGCTCTCCGGACCGAGCGGTCAACCGGTGACGGTCAGTGGCAACGCCCTTTTCGGGGCACGGTTCCAGAACGCCTCGACTCAGAACCCGAACGGCACGCCGAGCTACACCGGCAGCAACGACCTCAAGCCGACCACGCCGCTCATCAAGGAGGTCAAGCTCGTCGAGGACTTCGAGCGGGTGCTGCTCTGGGGCGCCGGCCTCGATCACCTCGCTTGTCCGAAGGTCAGCGAGCTCGCGGGCCCCTTCCGGGTCGTCCTCGATTTCCCCACACCGCCGTGACCCATAATTAGGTCTCCGCAAGAACTTTCAGGGGAGCGCTCGATCATGGCCGAAGCCCAAAAGTTGAATGTCCGCCCGCGCGAGGTCCTCGGCAAGAAGGTGAACACCCTTCGCCGCAAGGGTCTGCTCCCGGGCGTCGTGTACGGCGGGCACGCCGATTCGCTGCCGGTCGAGACGGACCAGCACGCGTTCGAGCTTTCGTACCGCCGCTGGGGCAACACGACCCTGCTTTCGCTGACCGGCCTCGACGGTGGCGAGGTGCCTGCCCTGATCTACGACGTCAGCCGCGATCCGGTCACCGGGCGCATGCTGCATGTGGACTTCGCCCGCGTATCCCTCACGGAGAAGACGCACGCCGACGTGCCCCTCCACTTCATCAACGAATCGCCCGCCGTGCGCACGCTCGGCGCGGTCCTGCTCCACGCGCGCTCAGAGGTCTCGGTCGAGGCCTTCCCGCAGGACATTCCTCACTCCATCGAGGTCGACCTTTCCGGACTTCTCGAGATCGACGACGCGATCTACGTCCGCGACCTCAAGGTCGACGCGACGTTGATCCAGATCGAGAACGACCCTGACGAGCTCGTCGTCAAGGCGGTCCCGGTGAAGGTCGAAGAGGAGAAGCCCGCCGAGGCTGCCGTGCCCGCCGAGGGCGAGGTCGCCGCGGAAGGCGAAGAGGGCGAGGCCGCCGCACCGGCGGCGGGTGCCGAAGGTGCCAAGCCTGCCGCCGCCGGCGCGAAGCCGGCCGCCGCCGGCGCGAAGCCTGCGCCCGCTGAGGCTGCGAAGGGCGGCGCTCCCAAGGCGCCTGCTGGCGGAGCTCCTAAGAAGGGCTAGTCGCCGCGCGATCGAGCGAGTCGGCGCCAGCGCGAGCGCCGCCGGGTGACCGTCGGTCTCGCGGGTCCCTCCGGCGACCACGTAGGGTCGCCGGCCCCCACTCGCCGACGCTCACCCGACGTCGCTCGCACGACCTATCTAGCTCTCAAAGTCCGCCCTCTCAAAGTCCGCCAGTGACGCATCTGGGAACGGATTGTCGGCGTGTTCCAGGCTTCGCAGCTCCGTTTCGTCCTCTGTCGCGTCACCTTCGCGCGCAAGCGCCAGTGCTCTGTGAAAGCGATGCACGTGCGAGCGAAAACGCTCGACGGCGTAGTCGGCGGCCTGCCCCGTCGTGACCAGGAAGGGCCAGTCGCTCGATTGGGCGAGCAGAAGCTCGCGCACCGCCTGGCGCGCGGCTCGCTCGCGGAATGGATCGCCCCGCGGCGGGTTCGCCCGAAGACCATCCATGTCACGCGCGAGGCGCCCGAGCTCGTCCCACATCCACGCGGTGCCCTCGTTCAGCCACGTCGAGTGATCGTTGTTCTTGCCCCAGGATCCTTCGGAGAGCGCGACTCGACCATTCGGTGGCTCGCGCTCCAGGTACTCGGCGGCCGTGGCGACGCGGACGTCTGACTCGGTAAGATCGCGGAGCACGAGGCCAAGCCAGTCCACGCCCTCGAACCACCAGTGACCGAAGAGCTCGCTGTCGAAGGTCACGGCGAGCAGCGGGTCACGGCCGTCGCTGCTCTGGCCCGATAGCTCGTCGCGGACGACCTGCACGAAGTGGCGCGCGTGGTCGCGCGCGCGTTCGGCCGCCCGGTCCGGCGAGTACCCCTCTTTTTCCCCGAGACCCTTATGGACCGACGTCACGCGCCAGTAGCGAAGGCCGCTCGTCGTGTCCTTGCGATGAAACTCACGGTATTGCGCGTCGCCGGGATATCCGGTGAACGCCGACCACACCTGACTCGACACGCGGTCGTGCCGCGCGATCGCGACCACGTCTGAATCGGCGACGTAGTAGGGACGCAGGAGATCGACATCGCTCGGTGAACTACCTGTCGCGGCTTCTTCAACACGCTCCTCGTGCGCCGGCCATCGGCCGAGCTCGCTCTGCCCGCGGCGGCGCGCAACGTCGCCGGCCGGGCGCGCGTGGCCTGGCAGAAGCGCGGCGTCTGTGAAGAAGTGCGTGATCCCGTGTTCGGCGAGAGCCTTCTCGAGTCCCGGCGCGTACGCGCATTCCGGCAACCAGATGCCCGTCGGATCGAGACCGGTTAGACGGCGCGACGTTCGACGGCCGATGCGAAGCTGCGCCTCGACCGAAGGCCGATCGAGCAGCGGCAGATACCCGTGGGTCGCCGCCGAGGTGAGGATCTCGACGTGTCCCGTCTTCGCGAGATCGGCGAACGCGCCGACGAGATCGCGGCCGAAGCGCGATCGGTACGCCTCGCGCAGCCGGCGGTACGAACCGAGGTAGAAGCTCGCGAGCTCCGCGCGGCCTTGGTCCGGCGCCTCGGTGAAGCGGCGAACGTCGTTCTCGGCCCGCGTCACCTGGTCGTCGATGTACTCGAGCGTGCGAACGTTGATGTCACGATCGGCAAGCTGCTCGATCAGGACAGGCGTGAGACCGATGACGATGCGGTAGGCCACCCCTGCGTCTCGAAGGTCATGGAGAAGCACGAGGAGGGGCAGGTAGGTGCCGAGCACGGCCTCGTGGATCCATTCCTCGCCGTGCGGCCAACGGCCCGCGCCGCGGCAGTACGGAAGATGCGAATGCAGCGCGAGAACGAAGGTACCCACACTCGCATTCTGTGGCAGCGCCGTCGCGAGGGCTCCAGGACCGCTCGTGCGCGTGTTGTGTTCGGATCGTTTCCTGATCGCGCGGCAGGCTGCCTAACGGGAGGGATTCGTGGCCCCTCCGCTGCAGCCACCGCTGGACGGTCTCGGCTCAGATTCCGAGAGAAAGAGGCTGCATATGCCCGCGCCCGTCACCGATCTCCCAACCGCCCTGCTCACCGGCCTCGCGGCCGGTCTTGCGACTCTCATCTCAGCGATACCCTCGATCCTCGGCGCCCTGGTGATCCTGATCCTCGGCTGGATCATCACCGGAGCGCTCGCCGGTGCAGTGTCCCGGGCGCTGCGTGCCCTACGAGTCAACACCGTGGCCGATCGCGCCGGTGTCACCGGTGTCCTTCAGCGCGCGCAGATCCGTTCCGACGTTGCCAGCGTGATCGCCGGCGTCGTGAAGTGGTATCTCCGCCTGATCGTCGTCCTCATGGCTGCGGACGCCGTCAAGCTCACGGCCGTGAGCACCATCGTCAACGAGGTCCTCGCGTTCATTCCGAACCTGCTCGTCGCGGTCCTCATCCTCGCGGCGTTCTCGTGGCTGGCATCGCTCGCGCGGAACCTCGTGACCGCCGCGCTCCAGCCGACGATGCCGAACGCCAAGACCATCGGAGTGCTCGCCTACGGGGCGACCTTCGGGTTCGGTGTCATCGCCGCGGCGACGCAGATCGGCGTCGCCACGACCCTGATCGACATCCTGTTCGTAGGGATCGTCGGCGCGCTCGCGCTTGCCTTTGGGCTCGCCTTCGGCCTTGGTGGCCGTGAGGAAGCCGCACGCATGTGGGGCAACATGCGCGGCGCTGTTGGAAACGTGGTGACGGAAGGAGCGCCGGCCACCAGCGACAAGTCTGGCAATGGCCGGCCGGTCGAGCGTACGGAGCACCTGAGCAGAACCTGACAGGCACACCCGAATAACCGCGCAGCAAGCGCCGCCGGTCCAGATATGAGCCGCGACCGGCGGCGCCTTTGCGCGACCGATCCTCGAATTGACCACGTGTTTGGCCGCGACTACGCTCGGCAAGCCGTGCTGGCCGCGCTCGCGGCGAAGCACCTGCTGCCACAAGTCAGTGGGATTCGCGGCGGTTTCGGGCGGCTACGTCCGCAGAGGGGGTTAGCAATGTCGCGATCTGTGCGTACAGCGATCGTTGCCTTTGTCGCGTTACTCGTGGCGACCGCCTGTTCCCAGCCGGGGACGACGTCGCCGTCCGGATCGGCGGGCGCATCGGCCGGCGGTTCAGCCGCGGCCGGCAGCACGATCACGGTGATGTCGCTCTGGGGCGCCGCCGAGCAGGACAACTTCCAAAAAGTGCTCGACGCATTCAAGGCGAAGACCGGCGTCACCGCGAAATACGACTCGGAACGCACGGACTACGCCACGACGCTTCAGACGCGCATCTCGGGCGGCAACCCGCCGGACGTCGCGATCATCCCGGGGATCGGCTTCCTGCGTCAGTTCGCGCGACAGGGATCCCTGAAGAAGGTTTCTGACCTCATCGACGTCAACGCGATCAAAGCGAACTACCCCCCTGGGATCCTCGAGATCGGACAGGTCGACGGGGCCCAGTACGCGATCATGGTGAAGTTCAACAGCAAGAGCACCGTGTGGTACCGACCCGATAAGTTCAAGACGCTCGGCGTCACCACGCCGACGGACTTCGCGAGCTTCACCAAGCTCCTCGGCGACATCAAGGCAAAGAATCAAGCGCCGCTCGGCCTCGGCGCGGGCGACTCATGGACGCTCACGGACTGGTTCGAGAGCGTCTACGTCCGTCAGGCTGGTCCCGATAAGTACGACCAGCTTTTCAGCGGCAAGCTGCCGTGGACTGACGCATCGGTCGCCACCGCAGTCGACACGATGAAGCAGGCTCTCACCGAACAGAACGTCGCCGGCGGCATCACCGCCGCTCTCGGACGCAACTTCACGGACGGCATCGGCCAGGTGTTCAGCACCAACCCCCAGGCAGTCGTCTACTACGAAGGCGGGTTCGTGGGCGGCATCGCCATCGGGCAGACGAACACCGCGCTGAAGCCGGGCGACACCATCGATTGGTTCGACTTCCCAGCCATCAACGGCAACAAAGGCGTCACCATCGGCGGCGACGTCATCTCGGCCTTCACGACGAAGCCCGGGGTCAAGGAATTCCTGAACTACATGACCTCGCAGGAATCCGGCTCCGTTTGGGCTGGAACGGGCGCGATCATCTCGCCGATCAAGTCTGTACCCGCCTCCGCGTATCCGAACGACCTCGCCAAGCGCGAGGCGGCGCAGGTCGCGAACGCGACCGCGGTCCGCTTCGACGGTTCCGACCTTCTCCCATCGGGCGGCGGCGACGACATGGGCGCCGCGCTGCAGGACGCGCTTCGGGGCAAGACCGTCGACTGGGCGGGGTTCGAGACACGTATGCAGGCAAAGTGGAAAGCGGAAGCCAAGTAGCCAGGCGCGCATGACCTAGAAATCAACGGAGCGGGTGGGCATCGAGCTCACCCGCTCCGGTACGGACGGAGATAGATGGGGCTCGCGCCAACACCAGCGGTACCAGCTCAAAAGCTCTCCACACCAGACCTGACGGCGGTGCGGCGCGCGCGCACGCCTGAGGGGCCGAACTATCGGGCCGCGATTGTCTTCCTACTCCCTGCCGCGATCCTCCTCGTGGTCTTTCTCCTGTACCCGGCCATCTACACGATCCTGCTGAGCTTCAACCGCGGCCGGAACGGCGTCTTGGAGCAATGGGTCGGTTTTGATAACTACGTCCGCCTCTTCACCGATCCGGACTTCATCAACATCTCGACGTTCCCGCCCTCGGGAGCGCTCTGGAACAACGTTCTGTGGATCGTCTTCTACACCAGCATCGTCATCTTCCTCGGGCTGATCATCGCGGTCGTCGCGGCACGGGTCCGGTACGAAGCGGTCCTCAAGGCGATCGTCTTCATCCCGATGGCGATCGCGGCGACGGCGCTCGCTGTGATCTGGAAGTTCGTGTACTCGCCCGACGCGAACATCGGCCTCCTCAACGCGATCCTGGGCAACTTCGGGATCGCCCCGATCTCGTGGCTCGGCGACGACCATCTCGTCAACTTCGCGCTGATCGCGGTGGGCATATGGGGGTCGGTCGGGTTCGCGACGGTCATCCTTTCGGCGGCCGTGAAGAGCATTCCTGCCGAGGTCATCGAGTCGGCCCGGGTCGAAGGGGCGACCGAGCGGCAGATTTTCTTCCGGATGATCCTGCCGATGGTCAGCCTGCCGATCTCGGTCCTCGCGGTGACGCTGATCGTCAACGTGATCAAGCTCTTTGACCTGATCTACGTGATGACGGGCGGCGGGCCGGGCAAAGCCAGTCGGGTGATCGCGTTCACGATGTACCAGCAGGCATTCCAAGCAGGGCAGTACGGCTACGGCTCGGCGGTCGCGGTGGTGATGCTCGTGATCCTGATCCCGATCATGATCTACAACGTTCGGCGCTTCCGGACAGGCGCAGTCACGTGAGCGTCCTCGCCGAAGCGATGGCCGGGTCGCGGCCGCGGACACCCGCGGGACGAGCCGTCGCGGCGCTCAACCGCTGGGTGATCCACGTCTTCCTCGGCCTCATCGGGCTCATCTGGCTCGTCCCGACATTGGGACTCCTGGTGACGTCCTTCCGGCCGCGCTCCGACATCCAAGCCACCGGTTGGTGGGACATCTTCAACCTGCACCTCACGCTCGACAACTACCGGCAGGTGCTCGAGGCCCAGGGGATGCTGCAGGCTTTCATCAACACGGTCTTCATCGCGGTGCCATCGACCCTGCTTCCGATCGCGATCTGCTCGCTGGCGGCGTACGCCTTCTCGTGGGTCCGGTTCCCCTTCCGCGACACGCTCTTTCTGATCGTGATCGCGTTCCTACTTGTTCCGGTGCAGGTCGCCTTCATTCCTTTGCTCACGACGGCGACAAGCCTGGTGCCCGACCTCCAGCTCACCCAGGGCTATGTCGCCATATGGCTCGCGCACACCGCCTTCGCACTGCCCTTCGGCATCTTTCTCTTGCGCAACTTCTTCATCACGCTTCCGCCCGACATGATCGAAGCCGCGCGGATCGACGGCGCGTCGGACTTCCGCGTGTTCAGCCAGATCGTGGTGCCGGTGTCGGTCCCAGCTATCGCCGCGTATGGCATCTTCCAGTTCCTCTGGGTTTGGAACGACCTGCTCATGGCACTCGTCTTTGTTCAGGACCAAAGCAAGTACCCCATGACGAGAACGATCCAGAATCTGCTCAGCCAGTACGGCACCGAGTGGCACCTGCTCGCGGCAGGCGCGTTCCTCCTGATGATCGTCCCGCTGATCGTCTTCTTCAGCCTCCAGCGCTACTTCGTCCAGGGCCTCCTCGCAGGCTCCATCAAGTAATGCACGCGGTACCGATCACCGCGACGAAGCGGCTCGCGGACTACGCAAAGGTCATCGGCGACGAGCGCTACGAGCAGCTGCGCACGCTCGCGAAGGCTGCGAAGGGCCGCAGCATGCTCCACATCAACGCCACCGCGTACGGCGGTGGGGTCGCGGAGATCCTGCAGAACCTCGTGCCGCTGCTCCGCGACGCCGGCGTGGATGCGCACTGGGCCGTCCTCGACGCGCCGGCCGCCTTCTACGACATCACTAAGAAGATCCACAACGCGCTCCAGGGGATGAAGCTCGACCTGTCCGACGCGGAGAAGAAGCTCTTCCTCGATGTCGCGCGCGAGAACGCGCAGCAGCTCACGGACGCCGACGTCGTGCTGGCGCACGACCCGCAGGCAGTCGCGCTGCGCCACTTCGCCAAGGACCCCGACCGGGCCGGATGGGTCTGGCGATGCCACATCGATCTCACGAACGCGCATCAGCCGGTCTGGTCGTTCCTGCGGCCGTTCGTCGAAGAGCACGACGCGTCGATCTGGACCATGCCGCAGTTCGTGCGGCCGGACCTGAAGCAAAAGGTGCTCATCCAGGCGCCGACGATCGACCCGTTCTCGGTGAAGAACCAGGACATGCCCACCGACGAAGCGCGCGAGGTCGTGGGGCGATTCGGCGTGGACCCGGCGAGGCCGATCCTCCTGCAGGTCTCTCGCTTCGACCCCTGGAAGGACCCGCTCGGCGTCATCGACGCCTACCGCCTTGTCAAGAAAGAGATGCCGGGCGTCCAGCTGGTCATGATCGGGTCGCTGGCCGACGACGATCCCGAGGGCCAGGAATATTTCGACCGAACGAAGAAGCACGCAGGCGGTGACAAAGACGTCTTTCTCTTCACGAACCTCGACGGCGTCAAGGACCGCGAGGTGAACGCGTTCCAGCGCGCGTCCGAGGTCGTGATCCAGAAGTCGCTCCGCGAGGGATTCGGTCTAGTGGTCGCCGAAGCGCTCTGGAAGGGCATCCCGGTGGTGGCCGGGAAGGTCGGCGGCATCGTCATTCAGATCCAGGACGGTGTCTCCGGGTATCTCGTGTCGAGCCCTGAAGAATGCGCGGCGCGCTGCCTCGACCTGTTGCGCGATCCGGCGCTCCGGAAGCGCATGGCCGCCGCGGGACGCGAACATGTTCGACAGAACTTCCTGATCACGCGCGATCTCCGCGACCAGCTCGAGCTCGTGGCGGCGCTCGCGAAGGTGCCCGCCTCCGGTATTCCTCGCCGCTGACGCGTCTGCGGTCTGCTGCTACGCAGTAGTCCTCGCTGCTGACGCGTCTGCGGTCTGCTGCTACGCAGTAGCTAGCATCGCCGCGTGGGCGATGCTCTGTTCGAGATCGATCCGGACATCCGCGTCGCGCGAACGCTCCCGGCCCGCGTGTACTCCGATCCCGAGATCTTCGGGCTGCAGCGCGATCGTCTTTTCGCGCGCAGCTGGCATTACGCCGGACACGACGACCTCGTAAAGGTCGCGGGGCAGGTCCACCCGTTCACGCTGCTTCCGGGCGCGCTCGACGAGCCACTCCTTCTGACGCGCGACCAGAAGGACCAGCTCCACTGCATGTCGAACGTCTGCACCCACCGCGGCACGCTCGTGGTCGACGGCCCGGGGCACGAGCAGCAGCTGCGCTGCCGGTATCACGGCCGGCGCTTCACGCTCGACGGACGTTTCCACTCGATGCCAGAGTTCGAGGCGACAGCGAACTTTCCCTCAGCGGCGGACGACCTGCCGCCGGTTCCGCTCGGTACGTGGACGCGTTTCCTGATGGTGTCGCTCGCGCCGGCAATGCCGTTCGACGACCTCGTGTCCCCGATGCGCCGGCGGCTCGAGAGTCTTCCTTTTCACGAGCTCTCGTTCGACGCCCCAAGCGCCCGGGACTACCTGGTGAACGCCAACTGGGCCCTGTACCTCGACAACTACCTCGAGGGATTCCACATCCCGTACGTCCATTCGAGCCTCGCAACGACCCTCGACTACGGCGAGTACGCGGTCGAGCTCGATCGCTTCTCGGTGCTCCAGGTCGGCATAGCCAAACCCGGCGAGCCCGCCTTCGCGCTCCCGCGGGCACACCGCGACCACGGACGCCTCGTCGCCGCGTACTACTACTGGCTCTTCCCCACGACGATGTTCAACGTGTACCCATGGGGCGTGTCGGTCAACGTCGTCACGCCGCTCGCCGTCGATCGCACGCGTGTCGCGTTCCTGCCGTTCGTGTGGGATCCGAGCAAGCGCGACACCGGCGCGGGCGCGGGACTGGATCGCGTGGAACGCGAGGACGAGGCGGTCGTCGAATCGGTCCAGCGCGGCGTGCGCTCGCGGTTGTACGAACGCGGCCGTTACTCGCCCGCGCGCGAAGGCGGCGTGCATCATTTCCACAGACTTCTGGCGGAGTTCATGTCAGAGGCGTAGCGCGTTCCAGCGGGGAGGTTCGAAATGGGCGCAGTTATCGCGGGACGCTTCACCGCCGCGGTCGAGGGTCCGTTCGTCGTTTTCATCATTGGGTTCCGCGTGAACCAGTTCTTCGCGTTCCGCAAGTGGTGGCCGGTCGCGAGCGCGATGCGGCCGATGATCGAAAGCCTGAGCCGGGATCCGGCGAAGGGATTCCTCGCGGCTGAGACGTTCGTCTACTGGCCAGGCGCAGCGCTGGTCCAGTACTGGCGCAGCTTCGAGGACCTCGAACGCTTCTCACGCGACCCGAGCGATCCTCACCTCGAGGCCTGGCGGCGCTTCAATCGCGCGATCGGAACGGACGGCTCGGTCGGGATCTGGCACGAGTCCTACCTCGTGGAGGCCGGCCGGTACGAGTCGGTCTACGACAACATGCCGCGCTTCGGCCTGGCGCGGGCAGGCGAACACGTGCCTGCGACCGGGCACCGGGAGACCGCGCGACGGCGTCTCGGCCAGGAGGGTGAGGCGAGCGTTCCCACGCCGGCACCGCCCGGATAGCCCGGGCAGCGACGGCGACGTCGCGCCGATCCCAAGGGTGTCAGCAGACACGTACGCTCGGCGCGATGGAACGAAAGATCCGATTCTCGACGCAAAGCGGAGGTCAGCCGACCGGCGAGGACTGGTTGGCCCGCGCGAAGCGGCTCGAGGCGATCGGCTACCAAACGCTTTCGATGCCGGATCACATGGTGGGCGGCGCCTGGAGCAACATGCCGGCACTCGGCGCGGCCGCGGCCGTCACCACGAAACTCCGACTCGGCAACCTCGTGCTCGACAACGACTTCCGTAACCCGGTGGTCCTCGCACGCGAATTCGCGACGCTCGACGTGATCTCGAACGGCCGCGTCGAGATCGGACTTGGCGCGGGCTGGTTCGACCGCGACTACCAAAGCACCGGGATCGCGTTCGACCGTGGGCGCGTCCGCGTGGCTCGCCTTGCCGAGGCGGTGACCCTCATGAAGCGTCTCTTCACCGAGGACGAGGTGACCTTCGAGGGCACCTACTACCGGACCACGAAGTCGGAGTGCCGGCCCAAGACCGTGCAGCAGCCACGGCCGCCCATCCTCATCGCCGCCGGAGGGCCCCAGATCCTGGAACTCGCCGGCCGTGAAGCGGACATCATCGCGGTCATCCCGCCGGGCGCCGGCGTGCGCCCGGCGGCGCCGGACGACGTCGCCGCGACGGGCGTCCGCCGGCAGATCGACGTCATCCACGACGCCGCGGGGTCACACTTCGAGGAGATCGAGCTGAGCTGCTTCGTGGACGTCACGCTCACCGACGATCGCGAGAAGACGATCGCCGAACTCGCGGACAAGGCGAAGGTCGATCCAGCGGCGCTCGGGTCCTCGGTCTATCGGGGCATCGGAACGCTCGATGAGGTCCGCGAGCACATCGTTGGCGTTCGGCGAGAGACCGGGATCACCTACTTCTGCCTCCGGGGACCGCATGCCGAGGAGCTCGCGCCCGTCGTCAGGGACCTTTCCGGAACCTAGCGCTGTTTCGGTCGCTCCCTAGACTCGGGGGAGTGATCGACCTCGCGATCGTCGCGTTCATCCTGTTGGGTGCGATCGTTGGCTTCGGCAAAGGGTTCGTTGTCCCGCTCGCCGCGGCGGGAGGCGCGGTCCTCACCCTCGCCGCGCTCTACGCCGGACCGCTCACCGGCGCGCTGCCCTCCGGAACGGCGGGTCTTGGCGTCGGTGCGATCGGGCTCTTCGTCGGCGGCACGCTCTTCTCGACGGTCGCGACGTCCGTCGTTGGGATCGTGCACCGAATCGGCATCCTCAAGCGGTTCGACAGGGTCCTCGGGATCCCGCTCGGGATGGTCACCGCCGCCGTGACCCTGTACGTCGCGGTGGTGGCGACGCTGGTGCTCGATGGCTGGCTCGACCCGCTGCACGGAAAGACCTCGTTCGGGCCCCAAGAGATCGCCGCGCTGCAGAGCGTGGCCGGCGCGAATCCGGCGTTCGCCGCGTTCGCCGATCCTGGGATGCTCAAGCTTCTCGCGCAGAGCGCCGCAAAGGCGCCCGTCGCGAGCGCGGACTTCGAAAAGGTCGACAGCGCCGTGGCCTTCTACGAGCAGAAGGTCCGGCCTGAGCTCCTCTCGAGCCGTATCGTGCCCGTCCTGCTCGCAATCGGAGAGAAACTGCC
>DASPWX010000076.1:0-5514 GCA_035637615.1 Bathyarchaeia archaeon
CCGAGAAGCAGCGCCGCGAGTCCAATAAGCGGCTCGAACCGGCCGGAGAGGGTCATGAGAACGCTCGCGACGGTCATCACGCCCGCCGCGGCGAACAGCGCGGGCACCGGGCCGATCGCGTCGGCGAGCCGGCCAGCCGCGACCGCGAGACCGGCCGCGCCAACCGACACAAGCCCGACATAGATGCCGAGACGATCGAGCGGGATGGCGGCGATGTCGCGCAAATAGACCGGTAGCAGCGCGAGCGAGATGATCGAGATCATCGCGGCGAACGGGGTGATCGTCAGAAGGATCCAGAACGTTCGCGGCGGCCGGAACGGCCCGCGCTCTACGTGCGGCGGAACCGCTCGCAGCCCGAAGGTCAGTGCGGCTGAGCCCGCAAGGAGTGCCGCGGCGATCGCGATTGCGGCGCGAAAGCCGATGGAAGACGCGAGGACGCCGGCGATCGGGGCACCGATGATGTTCCCGGCGAAGTACGCGCCGAGCACGATCCCGAGGGCGCGACCGAGCTCGCTTCGCGGTGTGGTTGACGTGACGTACGCGATGATGAGCGGGAGCCCCGCCGTACCCGACCAGTAGAGGGCCGACCCGACGAACGCGCCATGCCAGTCGGTGAGCGGCACGAACGTCGCGACGCCGAGCGCCGCGCAGAGCCACGCTGCTGTGATGAGCGGCTTGCGCCCGATGCGGTCGGCGAGATAGCCGGCGGGGAGGAAGCAGAGGACGGCGACGAGATTCCCGGCGCCGAAGACGATCCCGATGTCCTGCGCGCTCGCGCCGAGATCGCGGAGGTAGAGCGGCCATACCGCGGACAGAAGCCCGAACCCGCACCCGAACAGCACCTGCGCTCCGGTGAGGATCCAGATATCGCGCGAGAGCTTCAGCTGCGGCCTTTCACGATTCCGCGCGCGCGTCGCTCTTCGAACTCGCTCTGCGCTTTGCGGAGGACCTCTGGTTGGGCGAGCACATCGATCGCGGTCAGCGCAAGGGCCTTCGCCGCGATGAGGGCGTTCTCGTGTGCCTCCTGACCGCCCACCGCCTCGCGGAACGCGATCGAATGGCCGGGGATCGACTCCTGCGATATCGCGATGTACGGGTGGATCGCCGGGAGAACTTGCATGACGTTCCCCATGTCGGTCGAGCCCACGCGCTCGTCGTCGCGCGCCTCGAAGACCTGGATACCGAGAGAACGCATGTGATGCGTCCACCGGTCCGCAAGGGGGGTGGAGAAAACCATGTTCTCGTACCCCGCGTTCTCGTTGACCGTCACGGTGAGCTTCGTTCCGGTCGCCTTCGCCGCGCCCTCGGCGCACGCGATGAACCGCCGCAGCACCTCCTGCTGGTACCGGCGATCCAGGGCGCGGATCGAGAAGCGCGCCGCGGCGTAATCGGGGATCACGTTCGCGGCGCTGCCCCCATTCGTGATGATTCCGTGGACCCGCGCGTCCGGCCGCAGCTGCTGGCGCATGGCATTCACGTTGTTGAACAGCTGCAGCACACCGTCGAGCGCGTTGATCCCGAGGTCGGGTTGCGATGCGGCGTGCGCGGACCGACCGCGAAACTCGACCATCACGCGATTCGACGCGAGCGAGTGCCGGCCCGCGAGCGATCTGCCGGAAGTCGGGTGGATCATCATGGCGACGTCGACATCGTCGAACCCGCCCGCGCGAATGAGCGCCACCTTGCCGCCGCCGCCCTCCTCCGCGGGTGTGCCGATGGCGGAGAGCCTGCCCGGGAGCTGGTCCATCACCGCGCGCACGCCGACGGATGCGGCGACGCCGATCATCGCGATGAGGTTGTGCCCGCAGGCATGGCCGATCTCGGCGAGCGCGTCGTACTCCTGGAGGATCGCGACCGTTGGTCCGGGCGCTCTGCCCTTCGCGTCGCCGCGATAGGAGGTCTCGACGTTCTTGTATCCGCGCTCAACGGCGAAGCCCGCGCCTTCGAGGAACTCCGTGATCCGGAGCGCGGCTTCCCGCTCCTCGTATGCGAGCTCCGGCTTGGCGTGAATGGCGCGCGAGAGCGCGAAGAGCGCATCGCGCCGCTCGTCGATCGCCTTGATCGCGCGCTGCGCGAGCGCCTTGGGGTCGCTCAATGCGACTGGTGCCCCGCGATGAGTGCGAGGATCACACGATCGAGGGCACGGTCCGCCTCCTCGAAGAGGAGCGCGGCCTGCTCCGAGGCGAGGCCGCGCCGTCGCGCGACGTTCGCGATCTCGGCCATGAAACGCGCGCGGAAGAACAGGAACGCCTGCGTGCCCTCGCCAAGCGACAGCCCGTGGCGGCGGGCCTCGACGCCGTACTCGCGTCCCAACACCTCGGCCTGTGCGATGAGCTGGTCGCGCCCGACCGTGCGCGTGGTGTCGAGATGCCTGAGAAGCAGGTCGCTCATGCGCACGCCGCGCTCGCGGAACCACCGGAGCGAGTCCTCGTCGAAGCGCCCGTACCAGTCCTGATCGGCGAGGTCGACACGAACGCGCTTGCGGAACTCGGCGGAGACCCGATCGGGAGCCTCGCCGAGCGCGGAGAGTGATTGGCGGCGCGCCTGACGGGGGCGGGGCAGCATCGCATCGATCGACGAGCGCATGAACCGGCGGTGTCCGCCGGGCGTCGTGAACACCTCGATCTTCCCGGAGTCGGCCCAGCGGCGCAGTGTGTCAGGGTCGACGCCGAGGATCCGGCTTGCCTCTCCCAGCGTCAGCCAGTCACCGCGCTCGAGCGTGCTCGTTTTGGATATACCGCAAATCTAGGCGAATCTGATTCGGAGTGTGGAGATCCTAGGCTGGGCTGGGCGCGAAGAGTCGACGTGTTCGGGAGCTGCTAGCCCCCGCCGCCGCAGCCTCCGCCAGTGGAGGCGAGACCGAGCGCCGAAAAGAAGACCATTCCAAACGCGATGACCGCAAGCTGGGCGGCGACGACGACCAAAACGATCCGCCAGACGCGGCCGGCGCCTTCAGCGCCTGTTTTCGACGCAGTGGCAGTCGTCGCAATCACGGGATCAGTCTATGCCGCAAGACCAAGGCCAAACAACGAATTGGGCTTCGCGTGAGCCGCGGTCTTCTCGCGATCCCGCTGTACCTCTTCGCGGTAGGCGTCGGCCACAGCGCGCTCGCTCTCTATTGGTACGACCGGACGACCGGGCTGCCGCGTGACGGTCAGGCGTTCTCGGGCACGTTCATCCTCGGTGTCGGTCTTGTCATCCTTGCGATCATCACGGCTCTGGTCGTGCTTCGCTTTGATCGGAGGCGGCTTGCTCTCGCGCGCGCGGCAGGGGCCGGGCTTGTCGTGGCTGCGCTGATGGTCGGGTACACCGCGAGTCGTGGCTTCCTCTTCGGGGGCCTCACCGGTCGAACGCCCTGTGTCGCCGAGGCAAGTGGGCCTATCTGCTCGCCCGGTGGTGATAGCTATATCGCCGATGCCCAGCCGGACATCTTCGTGATCCTTCTTGCCGTCATCGCGGCCTACGCGCTGGCGCATGCTGCCGCTCGCGTTCAGGAGCGCAACTGACTCCAGTGCTTTCGGTGTGCGCGTTCGATCCGGTCCGACTTGGAGTCTGGGGGCGGCAGTGGGGACCGCGCTACCAGCCGTGATCCCCGGGACTCCGGACTAGGACGCTACCCCAGCCGCGCGCTTCATCTGACCGATCGCGCGGTCACGGTCCTGCTTCGTGAGAAGGCGCTTGCGGATGCGGTAAGCCTTCGGCGTCACCTCGAGCAGCTCGTCGTCGGCGAGGAACTCGACCGCGTCGTCGAGCGAGAGCTCGCGGATGCCGTCGAGCTTCGCCGCGATGTCGGAGTTGCTGCTGCGCATGTTCGTCAGGTGCTTCTTGCGCACGACGTTCACCTCGAGATCACGCTCGCGGATGTGCTGGCCTACGACCATGCCCTCGTAGACCTCGATCCCGGGATTCAGGAAGAGCTGTCCACGGTCCTGCGCGGCGTTGAGCCCGAAGGTCGTGGTCGTTCCGTCCTCGAAGGCGATGAGCGAGCCGAGCTCGCGCGTCGCGATCGCGCCCGCGAGCGGGCCGTAGCCTTCGATGAGCGTGTTCATCACGCCGCGCCCGCGAGTGGCGGTGAGAAATGCCTGTCGAAGGCCGAGGAGCCCTCGCGTCGGGATCCTGTAGACCGCGTGCACCATGCCGTCGTCGCGGTACTTCATGTCCTTGAGCGTTCCGCGGCGGCGCCCGGCGAGCTCGACCACCGCGCCCAGCTCCTCCTGCGCGACCTCGATCTCGAGCTGCTCGTAGGGCTCCTGAGTTTCACCGTCGACTTCTTTGAGGATCACCTCGGGTCGAGAGACCTGGAACTCGTAACCCTCACGGCGCATCGTCTCGATAAGGATCGCGAGGTGCAGCTCGCCGCGGCCGCTCACGACGAGCGTGTCGGCAGAGTCGCTGTCGGCGACGCGCAGCGCGACGTCGCGCTCGAGCTCGGCGTACAGACGCTCACGGAGCTTGCGACTCGTGACGAACTTCCCTTCGCGACCAGCGAACGGGCTGTTGTTCACGCTGAAGGTCATGCGGAGCGTCGGCTCCTCGACGCGGATCGGCGGAAGCGGCCGCGGGTCGGCCGCGTCGGCGATGGTGTCGCCGATCCCCGCTTCGACGCCCGCGACGGCCACGATGTCGCCGGCCGCGGCTTCGTCGACCTCCTCGCGCGCGAGACCATTGAACGTGAAGAGCTGTGTGACCTTTGCGGGAGTGAGTCCGCCCTGGTGGTCGATGCGCGCGACAGCCTGACCCTTGTGGAGCGTGCCGCTCTGCAGACGACCGACGGCGATCCGGCCGATGTAGTCGTCGTAGGTGGTCGTGGTCACCAGGAGCTGCGCCGGCGCCTCGGGATCGACGTCGGGGCCGGGGATGCGATCGATGATCGCGTCGAACAACGGCTCGAGCGTCGTGCCGATGTGACGGTGGTCGGCGCTCGCCGTGCCGAGGATCGCGTTTGTGTACAGGGTGGGGAACTCGGCCTGCTCCTCGGTGGCGCCGAGATCGAGGAAGAGATCGAACGTCTCGTTGAGGACATGGTTGGGGCGCGCCTGGGGCCGGTCGATCTTGTTCACGACGAGGATCGCACGGTGGCCGCGGCGGAGCGCCTGGCGGAGGACGAATTTGGTTTGCGGCATCGGGCCGTCCACCGCGTCCACCAGCAGGAGCACGCCGTCGACCATGTTCATGATCCGCTCGACCTCGCCGAAATCGGCGTGGCCGGGGGTGTCGACGATGTTGATCTTCACGCCGCGGTACATCACGGCGGTGTTCTTGGCCATGATCGTGATGCCCCGCTCGCGCTCCAGGGCGTTCGAATCCATCACCCGCTCGGCGACCTGCTGGTTCTCGCGGAAGATCCGGCTCTGCCGGAGCATTCCGTCGACAAGCGTGGTCTTGCCGTGGTCGACGTGGGCGATGATCGCGACGTTACGGATGTCGTTGCGCTTCACATGAGTAATTGTCGGGCATGGAGAGGCTGTCCGAGTGAGTGTTTCGACTCGAAACACCGTGAAACGCGAGGCCGGC
>DASPWX010000077.1:0-9407 GCA_035637615.1 Bathyarchaeia archaeon
GGAGCGACACGATGAGGATGACGAGCCCGATGCCGCCCCCACCGACGATGACCGGTCCGCCGACGCCACCGCCGAATCCGCCGCGACCGCGCTGGTCTTCGACCTGCGATGGATCGAGGGGCGCGCCACCACGAAATGTCATGTTCGTACGGACCGCAATTCGGCGGCCAGCGGCGTAGGCTCGTGCACGTGGCGAAAACGGCCGAACCCACAGAGGGGGTCTGGGAGATCCATCGCGGAAAGCCTCGACCGAAGAGATCCCGGCCGAAGATCAGCTCGGTGGAGGACCTGCACTACAACAATCCGTACGGCTACAAGATCGAGCGCGTGTGGTTCGACAAACATGTCGTGTTCGCGACCGAGCAGGGCGACCTCGAGGTCGATCCGAAGAAGATCAAGGTCGCGCAGGAATATCAGATCGTGTACTCCGCGAGACTCGACCGGAAGAAGAAGCTGATCACAGCCGAGCGAGTCCGCGGGCAGTTCAACATCTACGACTCCATCCCGGGCATGAAGAAGTACAGCCCGATCTGGCAGTTCAACTACGTCATCGTGCCCCGGGACTACGTCGCGAACACACTGCGGTCAGAGCGCGATTGCCTTCGCAGCGGCTACGAGGTCCGCAAGAGCCTCGACTTCGAGAACTGACCGGTGCTCTAGCGGTCTGCGGTCGCAGGCCTGTGCACCAAGGAGAGCCAGGCCGCGGCTTCCCGGGGTCGACGAAAACGGTGAACCACCAGATGCGCGTTCTCTGGGCGCCCGTAGACGAGCGGCAGCGCGCGCCGGCGGCGGTGGTGTGTCTTCAGAGCCCACAGGAAGAGGCTGTCGCGCGATAAGAACTGGGTGCGAAAGGTCTCGCGATTGCCCGGCAGGTCCCAGAGCTCCTCGCCGCTTCGGATGCGCCGAAGCGCACGCGCGAGCAGACGCGGAAAGATCACAGCGAGCGGCGGGTCGAGCCAGATGACCGTGTCGGCGCGAGGGAGCACCAGACTCTGTGCGCCGCGACCGCCGTAATTGCCGTCGATGACCCAGGCCTCGGCCTCGACGGCGCGAGCGACCCGCTCCTTGAAGACTTCGACCGGCACGAGTGTCCAGTTCGGACCCCAGTTCAGCGCGTCGAGCTCGACCACAGGTATGCCGAGCCGACGCGCTAACTCACGCGCGAATGTCGTCTTGCCCGATCCGGTCGAGCCGACGACCGAAATCCGTCTCAGAGGTCTTAGGTCTTCGTCACGCGGCGGCCACTCGCGACCGGCTCACCGCTTCTTCGCCGCCTCGATCTCGTCACGCGCGATCTGCGCGATGAGGTTGAAGCCGGCGTTCACCGAGTTCACCTTGCCCTCTTTCAGCTTCAGCCCTTCCCCGAGATCTATTCCCTTTTCCTTGTCCTTAGGAGTCAGAAAGGCCTCGACCAGCGCAGCCACGCGGTGCGGATCCGGAACCTTCGTTCCCGCTCTATTCCAGACGTTCTTACCGGAAATCCCCACGACGTCGATTCCGAGCGTTACTTCCACGATGAGATCACGGTGCCCAGGCATGCTTCCCCTCCCTCGTTCTCCCCGAAAGCGCGCGCAGGGAATAATGCGCAGGACGTCAAGTCGGCGTACAGCCCGCTCCTAGACTCCGGTCGTGCCGCAGGAACGTAAGGTCGTTACCGTCCTGTTCGCGGACATCGTCGACTCGAGCACCACGACGCGCTCGTACGACGCCGAGGTCCTCCGCGCGGCACTGGCGCGCACGTTCTCCCGGACCCGAGAGATCCTGCAGGCGCACGGCGCCACCGTCGAGAAGTTCATCGGCGACGCCGTGATGGCGGTCTTCGGCGTTCCGGCCGCACATGAGGATGACGCCGACCGCGCGGTCCGCGCGGCGCTCGCACTTCGCAGCGAGGTCGCGTCCCCAGGCCCGGACGGACGCCCAGGCTTCACCCTCCGCATCGGCATCAACACGGGCGAGGTCGTGACCGGTGATCTCGACGGGGCGGAGTCGCTCGTCACCGGTGGCCCGGTCATCGTCGCGGCTCGCCTCGAAGAGAGCGCTCAGCACGGCGAGATCCTCGTCGGGCCGCTCACCCGCGAACTCACCCGCGGCAGGATTCGATACGGCCCGCTCCGAACGATCGACGCGAAAGGCATGGGGCGAGTCGAGGTCGCGCCTGTCGAGGGAGTCCTCGGAGCGTGGAAAGATCGGTCGGCGTCACCGACGAGCCCGTTCGTCGGCCGCGATGCCGAGCTGCGCCTTCTCGGAGAGATGCGGCGACGCGTCGCGACCACGGGACGGCCGCACCTGGTCACGGTGTTCGCGGATGCGGGCATGGGGAAGTCACGGCTGGCGGGCGAGTTCCTGGCCACGCTCGGCCCCGAACCGGCGGCGAGAGTGACGTGCCTTCCGTACGGCCGCGCGATCACCTACTGGCCACTGCAGGAGCTCATCCGCGGCGAGGCCGGGATCTTGCCGACCGACCCGCTCGACGACGCCCGAGCCAAGATCGAAAAAAGGGTCTCGGAGCTGGCGGGTTTCGACGAGCAGGAGCGACGCGCCGTCGTGCGCGAGCTCACCGCCCTCGCGCTCGCGGGTCCTGAGGGTGAGCCGTCGGACCTCACGTCGGAGCTCCGACGACGCGAGCTCGCGCTCGGGATGACGCGCTACCTGGAGGCGCGCCTCGGCACGACGCCGGGCACGATCGTCCTGGAGGATCTGCACTGGGCCGAGGAGCCCCTGCTCGCGCTCCTCGAGGAGCTGCTCGAGCACCTGCGCGCTCCCCTGCTGCTCGTGTGCCTCGCGAGGACGGATCTTCTCGTGCGGCGGCCCAACTGGGGATCGGGCCGCAGCAACGCGATCGCGATCACGCTCGAGCCACTCGACGGCGGGGAGACCGAGCGCCTCGCGCGAAAGCTTCTCGGTGACCGCGCCGACGAGCGCGTCCGCGAGATCGTGACCCGCACCGAGGGAAATCCGCTCTTCGTCGAGGAGTACGTCCGCATGCTCGTGGATCAGGGCTCGGGCGCCGTCGTTCCGCCGACCCTCCACGGCGTGATCGCCGCGCGCCTCGATGCACTGAGACCCGCGGTCAAGCGCCTTCTGCAGGAAGCGAGCGTCGTCGGACGCGAGTTCTGGCTGGACGCTCTACCGAATGAGGTCGCGACCGCGGGTGCCGATGCGGACGAGGCGGAGCGGCGAGGTCTCATCGCGCGGACGGCTATGCGCGGGCCTACCGGCACGCACACCTATTCATTCCGTCACGGCCTCATTCGTGACGTCGCCTATGCGTCCCTCTCGAAGGCCGAGCGCACGCAGGTGCACGATCGGTATTCGAAGTGGCTCGAGCGCGCCGCTGGAGAACGGGCGTCGGAGTACGCCGAGATCGTCGCGTACCACGCTGAGCGCGCCTTCCACTTCGCGCAGGAGCTCGACCCATCGGGAGGGTCGGAGCTGGGCCACCGGGCGTTCATGCTCCTCAGGCGGAGCGCGTCGGCCGCTTCCGCGCGCGGCGAGTTCCGCACCGCGCGCGAGCTGATCGATCGGGCTCTGGCGGTCGCCGCTTCCAGCGGCGTCGCCGCCGCAGAACGCGCACCCGCACACGCGCTCTCCGCGATCGTGAAGCTGCGTCTCGACTCGGACTCCGCGGCCGTCGGAGAGCTCGACGACGCGATCGAGACTGCACGCGCGTCCGGACCGAGCGACGACCTGGTACGGCTTCTGATCTGGCGGGCATCGTCGGTTACGATCTTCGACGATGTCGCCGCGGCTCGGGACCTCTTCGCCGAGGCGGTGGCGGTCGCAAAGGCAACCGGGGACCGTGGGATGGTCGCGTACGCAGTGTGGGCCTCGAGCGAGCCTGTCGGCGTCACCGGTCAGCTTGACGAGCAGGCGCGTCTTCTGAACGAAGCGCTCGCCCAGATGCGTGAGGCGGGGATCACGCAATGGGAGGTGTCCTGCCTCGCCGAGATCGCGCTCAACGCCGTCGAGCGCGGCGACGTCGAGCTCGCGCGCTCACGAGCGCGTGAGGCCGTCGCCCTCGCCGATCGCGGCGCGCGCCGCATCGACGGATTCAAGGCCGCGGACGCATGGGCGCGGGCGCTCCTCGCGAGCGGCGACGCGGATGCGCGGACCGCGGCAGTAGAGCTCGTCTCGCTCGCGCGCACTGTTGGCGGTCACTGGGCGATGGCGCGCGCCGCCGAGGTCGCGAGCCTCGCACGAGAGCTCGGCGGCGACGCGGAGGGTGCGCAGCAAGTGCTGGTGGAAACTCTCGCGCAGTTCGACAGCGCGCGGATGCCGACACAGCGCGAAGCGATCGCCCGTCTCGAGGCGATGCGCAGCCGTCTCGCCCTCGCGTCAGGTGACATCGCTACCGCGCGAGCATCGGCCGAAGCGGCACTGCGGGCCGCTCCACCGACGCACGTCGCGGCACGTGCGTCCGCCAACCTCGCCGCCGCTGCGGTCGCGCACGCGGATCGCGACGACAACGAAGCGCGCCGATTGATCGAAGAGACGCGGTTGCTTCTCGCACCGACGCAATATGGCGGCCTGCGCGAGCGAGCCGAGCTCATGGCACGCGAGGTCTTACAGCCGAGCGGTGGCCGGAGGTCACCAGCGCGCTGACCGTCGCCGGTGCTATGTTCGGCCGGCCCAGTGAAGCTCCACGAATATCAGGCGAAGCAGATCCTCGCGCGCGCGGGCATCCCCATTCCAGACGGCCGCCTCGCCATGTCAGCGGACGAGGCCGAGGCCGCGGCGAAGGCCATCGCCGCGCCGGTCGCTGTGAAGGCGCAGGTGCACGCGGGCGGGCGCGGAAAGGCAGGCGGGATCAAGGTCGCCAAATCGCCGGGGGAAGCGAAGGCCGCGGCAGGGGCGATCCTGGGAATGCAGATAAAAGGACTGCGCGTCGAGAAGCTCTACGTAGAGCGTGCGGCCGATGTGGCAAGCGAGCTCTACCTCGGGATCACGCTCGACCGCGATCGGCGCCGACCGGTCGTGATGCTCTCGACCGTCGGCGGCATGGACATAGAAGAGGTGGCCGCGTCGCGTCCCGAGGCCATCGCGCGTGGCTGGCCGAGCCCGCTCCTGGGTCTCCTGCCGTTCGAAGCCCGCGCCCTTGCGTTCGCGGCCGGGGTCGCGCCCGCGCAGCGTGACGCCGTGGCCGACATCGCGCAGCGCCTGTACCGCGTGTATGCCGAGACCGATGCGACGCTCGTCGAGATCAACCCACTGTTCGTCCAGAAAGACGGGTCGGTGCTGGCCGGCGACGCGAAGCTCGACGTCGACGACAACGCGCTCTTCCGCCAGACCGAGCTCGCCAAGCTCAAGGAGGTCTCACGCGACGAGGAGGCGGAGGAGAAGGCGCGCGCGCTCGGGTTCAGCTACGTGCAGCTCGATGGCGAGGTCGGGATCATCGGCAACGGCGCCGGGTTGGTCATGGCAACGCTCGACGCGGTCCAGCACGCGGGCGGCCACGCGGCGAATTTCCTCGATGTCGGCGGTGGCGCGAAGGAAGCTGTCGTGAAGGCGGCGCTCGAGATCGTCCTGTCGAATCCTCGCGTGCGCAGCGTGATGATCAACATCTTTGGCGGCATCACGCGCGGCGACGAGGTCGCGAAGGGCATCCTCGACGTGATCGAGGCCCATCCCCCGCGAGTGCCGCTCGTGGTTCGACTCTCCGGCACCGAGGCCGATGCCGGGCGCAAACTCCTCGAGAACGCGCCGCTCGAATCGCTCGCGACGATGGACGAGGCAGCCGCCGAGGCCGTACGCCTTGCAAAGGAGCCCGCGCGCACGTGAGCGTGCTTCTCGACAAAGACACGCGAGTCATCGTGCAGGGTCTCGGGCGGGAGGGACGCTTTCATGCCGAGCGCATGAAGGAGTACGGCACCAGGGTGGTCGGGGGCACGAAGCCCGGTGCCGGTGGCACGACGGTCGACGGGATCCCGATGTTCGACACAGTCGCGAAGGCGGTCGACGAGACCGGCGCGAATGCGTCGATCGTGTTTGTCCCGGCTCCCGCCGCGATGGACGCGCTGCTCGAGGCGATCGACGCGCAGATCGATCTGGTGATCGCGATCACCGAGGGGATCCCGATCGCGGACATGCTGAAAGTGGCTGCCGTCCTCGAGACCGCCGCGACGACACTCGTCGGACCGAACGGACCGGGCGCGATCACGCCCGGACAGAGCAAGATCGGGATCATGCCGGCGGAGAACTTCTCGCCCGGTGGCGTCGGGTTCGTCTCGCGCAGCGGCACGCTGACCTACGAGATCGCCGACCTGCTCACGCGCGCGGGCCTCGGGCAGTCCACGTGCATCGGGGTCGGCGGCGACCCTGTCGTCGGCCTGCCCACCCCGAACGCGGTGCGCCTGCTGAATGAAGATCCGGAGACCGAGGCGATCGTCATCGTCGGCGAGATCGGCGGCTCAGCCGAGGAGCGCGCGGCCGAGTACATGCGCGCCGAAGGGAAGAAGCCGGCGGTCGCGTTCATCGCGGGTCGGTCCGCGCCGCCCGGCAAGCGCATGGGTCACGCGGGGGCGATCGTCTCAGGGAATCAGGGCACGGCCGAATCAAAGGTGCGGGCGTTCGAAGAGGCGGGGATCCCTGTCGCGAACGCGCCGAGCGAAATACCCGGCCTCGTGAAGAGGGCGCTCCGCAGGAACTAAGCCGCGGGCCGCACGAGCGGGAAAGTTTTCCTCGGTCCGCCGACCTCCTGGAGGAAACCCCCGGAACTGTCGAGGATCAGCAGCATCCTCTCGAGCACCGGTGGCCTCGCGCCTTCGGGGAGCGGCCCGCTAACGGTGATGGTTCCGTCGAAATAACAGGAGGCGATGCTCTCGCCCGGCGGGTGCGACCGGAGAGGTGACATGCCCGCACCGGCATGGCCGCCTCCGGGGATGAGACCACTCTCCTGCCAGGCTGCAATTTCCAAAGCAGTCGATTCGAAGACCGCGACCAACTGCGCATGGTCGCTGGGCTGGAGCTCTGCCAGTGCCGCCTCACAACGCGCCTGCGCTGTCGGCGGCGGTACCGGCGGAGCCGCAGGGCGCTCGGCCACGCTGCCGCACGCCGCCAGCAACAGCGTCGAGCCGACGAGGGCCGCGGCTTTGAGATGCACACGCTAAGTCTGCGTGCGAGGGCAACCTCGCCAGTCATCGGCCGCGTTACAGAACGGTCTAGCGAGCGTTCCTAATTCCGAGTGAGGGGTCGGCAAGAGGGGCTTCGTCCGGTAGAGTGCTTGCGGATGAGATTCCGCCGCGTCGCGACATTTCTTCTCACGCTCGTCATCTCCACCACGTGGCTCATCCCCGCCGTCGCGCCCCAGTCGGGCGGCGTGGCCGATGCGCAAACGCTCGGGCAGGGTTATTCGGTCGCCGGGGACTTCAAGGGCGCGGGCTATCAGCAGATCGCGACGCTCTACGACCCGAACGACGATCTCGGTCTGCGCATCGCCGTCCTCGATCGAACGACCACTGATCCCAAGATGGTCGCGACCCAATGGTTCCTCACGGGGACGAATAGCTTCGACCTCGGGCGGATGAAGGTCGCGGCGCTCGACCTCAATGCCGACGGCAAGACCGACATCGCGGTCCTGTACAACGACGGCAACTTCACGGTGCGCCTCGTGGCCTGGGTCTCGACCGGGAGCGCGTTCACATATCTCGGCAGCATCTGGCGCCACACGAGCTTCGAGTGGCAGCGCGCCGGCGATCTGCTGACGGGTAAGTTCACCGGAAGCGGTCTGCCGGGGATCCTCATCCCATACGCGCAGGACAACTTCGATCTCAAGTTCCTCTATCTCGAAGCGACCGCGGCGGGCATTCGCTATCCCGGCGATCGCGGCCTCTACGACTCGGGGCCGAATCAGATCTGGCCCACGCAGGCTCGGTTCGTCGCCGGCCGCTTCACGCGTACGACCGGCACCGATCAGGTCGCGATGATCTATCAGTACGACGACGGCTCGATCAAGATCCACATCTTCGAGCTCGACGCCGGCGGCAGCCTCGCGCCGCAGGGCGGCGGCTTCGGCGGGCACTGGAGCTCGCCGCCGGCGTTCTTCGACATCACCAAGGCCCGCTTCGCCGCCGCTGACATCGACGGCGACGGACGTAGCGACATCGTCGATCTCTACGACTACGCAGACGGCTCATCGCGCGTCCACCTGATGCTTGCGGCGGACGGACACGCGCTCCGCGACGTGATCGGCGTCGCGTGGCCGGTCGGCGCGATGCCGTGGCTGCCGACGCAGATCGTCACGGGCGACTGGAACAAGGACGGCAAGGCTGACGTCGCGACGGTCACGGCGGGCCAGGACGGCGTCACCCACGTTGGGCTCCTGACGAGCCTGGGCCGCGCCCTCCACTACGACGCCGACGCCTGGACGACGCCGCCGAGCGAGCTTCGCGCGCTCGGCTGCGCGAGCTGCTGGCCGCTGAACGGCATGCCCCTCCTCGCCGGGCAGCCGAACCCGCACCGCCGACCGCTCGCCGTGAAGATCGACAACGCGCCGGCCGCGCGCCCGCACTACGGGATCAGCCAGGCCGACATGGTGTGGGAGCTTCTGGTCGAGGGCTTCATCACCCGCCTCGCCACCTATTACCACTCGCAGGACCCGGAGACGATCGGCGCGGTCCGCAGCGTCCGCTTCTCGGACCGCTACACGACGCCCATGGTGCGCGGATCGCTCGTCTTCTCCGGTGCCTCGCAGCTGATGGAAAGCCTGGTGCGCGGCGATATCGCGGCGGGCTCGTACGTCGGTGTGTCGCCGCAGCTCGGACAGGGCAACGCCTTCTATCGCTCCGGCGTCGACGGCAAGGTCGCGCCGCACAACCTCTTCACCTCGTCCAACGCGCTCCGCGCCGCGACGAGCGATGTCGGTGGCGGCGGTGCGGTCGACGTCCCGCGCTGGGACTTCCTCGCGCAGGCGAACCACCCGGCGACGATCGGCGGCTTCCTGGGCAGCATCCCGGCGAGGACGCTCACGGTGCCGTACCGCGCCGATGCACTCGTGCGCTATGACTACGACGCGAACGCCAACGTCTACCTCCGCTACCAGTCGAACGGCGCGCGCTTCGTCTTGGAGGTGGACGCGGGGAACGGCGCATGGATCATGGCGAAGAACATCGTGGTCATCCGGACCGACGTGTGGGTCACCAACGTCGTCGACGACGCGGGCGGCGCGCCGAGCCTCGACATGCGCCTCACCGGGTCGGGCCCGGCCTCGATCTTCCGGGACGGCCTCCGTCAGGACGGGACCTGGTCACGGGCGAACCTCGTCGACGCGTTCACGTTCACGAACCTGTACGGGCACAAGATCTATCTCTCGCCGGGCCAGACGTGGGTCCACGTCCTGCCGATGGACTGGCAGGTCTACTCGAACTAGCGCGCGCGCAGAGCCTCGCGCCACAGCGCGGCCCAGAGCGCAC
>DASPWX010000078.1:0-5093 GCA_035637615.1 Bathyarchaeia archaeon
CCTGGGCGATCACGGGCCTGCTGCACGATTTTGATTACGAGCGCGATCCGCAGGGACACCCGCAGAACGGGAAACCGATCCTCGAGCAGGCCGGCGTACCGGGACCCATCGTGCATGCGATCCAGAGCCATGGCGATCACACCGGCGTCCCGCGCGTCAACGCGATGGAGAAGACCCTCTACGCGGTCGACGAGCTTTGCGGGTTCGTGACCGCGGTCGCGCTCGTCAAGCCGTCGAAAGCCGTGCGCGACGTCGATGCGACCTCGGTCCGAAAGAAGATGAAGGACAAGGCCTTCGCCCGCGCGGTGAGCCGCGACATGATGCTGAAGGGCGCCGAGGAGATGGGCGTGCCGTTCGACGACCTCATCTCCGAGGTCGTGCGCGCGATGGATGACGCGGCCGAGCGCCTCGGCCTCATGGGCACCACGACGACGTGACCGGTGACCCTCGCGGCCGCCGCGGCGCGGGTCGGCACACGCAGGATCGTTCGCGCGCGGCGGATGTGGGTGTTCACGCTCGCTTCGGTGATCCCGAGGAGCGCCGCGATCTCCTTCGTCGATAGGCCGCCCGCGACCGCACGCAGCACCTCGCGCTGACGAACCGTCAGCGCGGCGGCTGATCCGCCGCGACGCGCGAGGACGCTCCGCGCCAGGACATACCCGGCAACAACTCCGACCACCATGGAAGCGGCGCGCTGCACCGTGAAGGTGAGCGGCCGCTACTTGCGGTTAGCTCGCGCGCTTCAGGGTGCGACGTTCGTTGGAGCGGACGACCTCGTGCTCGAAACGCTCGAGGAAGAGCTGCCCACCGCAGCGCGGGCAGAGGGGTTGGTCGCCGTCGTTCCAGACGGGCGCCTCCCGCCCGCGGAAGCTGTCGTACGCCGTGCGCAGTTGCTCGACGGTGGGCCGGCGCGCGCTCGTCGGTACGAGCACCTCGCCCAGGCCGTGGCCGCAGAAATAGCAATAAAGCTCAGCTCGAAGGGCCATTTGTCGCGAAACCTCCAGTGAGGAAAACGGTCAAGACCGATCCTTTGTTCCAATACCGTCGATCGGCCTTTCCGGTTTCTGTATCCCTAGATACGCATCACCGGGCGCGGCGGTTTTAGTTTGCCGCTGTTTCTTAGAGGCTCTTTAGCTGGCTTCGCCCTCGAGAGACACGAGCGGACTGGACGTCTCGCGGAGATAGGTCAGCTGGCGGATGACGCCGCGAGGAATGATGTGGAAGTCGTTGTGCCGGTAATCGCGACCCTCGTTGGTGATGTCGTAGTCGCCGACCACGACGACGTATTCGGGGGTGTCCTTCCAGAGGAGTCCGCAGGTGAGCTTTCGCAGACGGTATGGCTCGAAATCCTCGGGCAGCGCGGTCCGCGAGTAGGCGGTGATGTCCTCCCACTCGACGGCGACGAGCGGCGCCGCGACCTGATCCACTGCCCTTCCCTCTACGACCTTCCTAATCGTTCGCTTCTCGGTACAAAGAGGCTCCGGAACGGAACCTCCCCGTACAGTTCGCGACGATATAGAGCGGCCCATACGTGTCAATGGGAAGCGACGGTGGATCGTGATCGGAATCGGATCATGCGCGCCGAGAGAGGTCCTGACCTCGGTTCCTCGCTCGCTCAGCGTGCCGCCGATGAAGGTCGTTATGTTGCCTGCCTGCCTCTTGCGATGAGCTCCGCGACCTTCTGTCCGCCCTTCTTGCCGATCTCCTCGAAGTGCTCGTGTCCGTATTTCTCTGAGACGGTGTCGCCACCGATCTTTCCGATGCGTCCGTAGAAGCGCGGTCCGTAAAGCTCCTTCACTTTCTGACCGCCCTGCTTTCCAATCTGTTCGTAGAAGTCGGAGCCGTGACGCTGCGCGGTCGTCTTGCCGCCCTTCTTGCCGATCTGCTCGTAGAACTCCGGGCCATGTCGCTGCGCCGTCGTCGCGCCCCCGCGGCGACCTGCCTCGGCGACCGTCATCGCTCCCTTGTTCCGCGTCATCGCATCACTCTTTCTCTCGCCCATCGAAGTTGGCCGTGTGCTGCCCGGGCTAGATGGCAAGGGAGGCTGCAAGTCGTATGCCAGCGCTCGCCAGCCCGGTGAGTACCCGGGCGGTTAGGCGGACGGTCGGGGGACACTCATGGCCCGATCCGCATCGAAAGCGTGCAGAGATCGGGACAGCCCATCGCGATGTGGGTGGCATACGAAAGATCCAGCGTCCGGCCCGCGATATAGGGTCCGCGGTCGATCACCGGCACGGTCATCGTCCGCCCGCGGTACTCGAGCACGACGAGCGTGCCGCAGCGCAGCGTGCGATGCGCGACGCCGATGATCTCGGGTGTGTACGTCTGACCGCAGGCGGTGCGGTTTCCGTAGAAGCCGGGCCCGTACCAGGACGCGACCACGATGCCGCCAGTCGGCGGATCCGGAAGGGAGGGAAGTGTCGCGACCGCAACCGGTGCGCGTGTCGGCGTGGCGGTCGGCGCGGGTGTGGGCTCGGGCGTCGCTACGGGTTCCGGTTCGACGGTCGCGACCGGTGTGGCCTCTACGCCGCGAACGACCTCAGCTCGCGCCACGTCGCGCACGCGTTCGGGTGTGATCCCGGCGGACTCGACCGCGGCCGTGGCAAAGGCGCGCGCAACCGATATTGATCGCACCTCACCCGCGAACGATGGACGCAGGAACGGCACGAGGAAACCGAAGAGGAACACGAACACGCCCGCCCTCGCCAGCGCTCCCCGGAACATGGGTCCGACGCTTTGCAGGACCGATTCCACAATGTGTCGATTTCGTGAACACCCCACCGACCAATAAACACCGCGTGCGGGAGCTTGGTCGCTCGGCCGCTTTGGCTTTCTCGCGATACGAGATCGTTACGTCGGGTAATCGGGCTACGCGGTGGTGTCGACCGCCTACGCCGGTGCGGCGATCACCACGAAGCGCGGATCGTCCCGGTTCGGTCCCGTGGAGGTCTGGAGTGTGAGGCGCTCGTCACCCGAGGACTGGATCCAGCTCGTGTCGGCCGGGGGCACGCGAGGATGGACCTCGGTGACTACAAATTTGAGTTCAGCGCCCGCCGGCGTCGTGACCGTGACCTGGTCGCCGACGCGCGCGTTCCAAAGCGACAGGAACATCCCGCGACGCGCGTGCGCGTAGATGTAGCTATTCCCGAACGTTCCCGGTATTGCCGTCCCCGGCAAGTGGAACGCGAAATTCTCCGGCGTCTGCTGCACGACGACGTCGCGTTCGACGTCCCCCTCCGCGATCGGCAGATCGATGCCGAGACGCGGCATCTGGATGCGGTAGCCCTCGGGGATCGGTCCGATCGCTTGCACCTCGGGGGTGGACGAGGGTGAAGCGATCGGAGCCGTAGCGCCGGCGGTCGGACTCGGTATTGCGACCGGGGCAACGGAGCCGGCGCGAGGCAGGCCGCCGCTCGCGACGAGCGCGACACCGACGGCGAGCAGCAGGGCTCCAGCGAGCGCGACGAGCGGACGAGGCATGAGGCTATTCTCGGGTGCAGAACGGATGCCGAGCGAACGAGCGAGCTTCGCTGACCGGCGGAAGCGCGCGGCTTCAAAGCTGCGCGAGCAGGACTTCGGCGCCCTTCTCGTGTCGCCCGGGGCCGACCTTCAATACCTCGCGGGTTACCAGCTCTTCACGAGTGAGCGGCTCACCTGCCTGGTGCTGGATCGCGACGGGAAGGCGACCCTCGTCTGCCCGGCCTTTGAGGCGCCCCGCGCGGCGGTCTCGGCGCCGGACATCGAGCGGATGACCTGGGGAGAGACCGACGATCCCTACGCGATCGTCGCGTCGCTCGTTCCGCCCTCCG
Organism: Bathyarchaeia archaeon; assembly: GCA_035637615.1. Lineage (GTDB taxonomy): Bacteria > Chloroflexota > Limnocylindria > P2-11E > P2-11E > 3-1-20CM-2-70-9. The sequence continues at coordinate 3,810 of DASPWX010000078.1, forward strand.
GCACCGTAGGGGTCGCCGATCAGATGTGGGCGGGGTTCTTTCTGCGGTTTCAGGACGCGCTGCCGCGTCGCGGATTCCGCGTCGCCTCGTTGATCACGCGGAGTCTCCGCATGCGCAAGGACGCTGCGGAGATCGAAGCGCTGCGCGCGGTATCCGAATCCGCCGATCGCGCGTACGCGCGCATCCTCGAGCGCCCTTTCGCCGGTCGGACGGAGCGCGAGATCGGCGCCGATCTGGCCGAGATGCTTCGGGCCGAAGGACACGATGAGGTCGGATTCACGATCGTCGGCTCGGGCGCGAACGGAGCGTCACCGCACCACGAGGCCGGGGATCGCCGCATTGCCGGGGGTGACACGGTTGTCCTCGATTTCGGCGGTGCGATGCGCGGCTATCGCTCGGATATCACCCGCACGGTCCATGTGGGCAAGACCGCGGGACGCGAGGAACAGAAGGTCCACGACGTCGTCCGGCGCGCGCAGGAGGCCGGCTACGCGGCCGCGCGAAAGGACGCTTCGGCCGAGTCGGTCGACGCGGCGGCGCGGCGCGTGATCGAAGAAGCCGGCTTCGGCGAGTTCTTCATCCATCGCACCGGCCACGGGATCGGTCTCGACGGACACGAGCATCCGTACCTCGTCCGTGGAAATCGGGAACGTCTCGAGCCGGGCATGGCTTTCTCCATCGAGCCCGGCATCTACCTCCCCGGTCGCTTCGGAGTCCGCATCGAGGACGTCGCGGTCATCGACGCCGATGGATCGGCGCAGCCGCTGAACCTGGCGGACCACGCCTTCGCGACCGTGGCCTGAACCATGCGTTTCGCGGTTGCCGTGCTCGGCGCCGGGATCGCTCAGATCTTTCCGTACCTGCGCCTCGATCAATGGATCGGCGTCGGAGGCGCGCTCGCGCTCCTGTATATCGGGTTCGCGGCCCTTGGAGCGGGTTTCTTCGCGGGCCGACGCGGCGCCTTCGCAGGAGCTCTCTCGGTCCTCGTCGGCGCATTTCTGTACGCGGTCGTGGCGGGACTCACGCAACCCGGCGGAGACCCCGGAGCGTTCGCGTCCTTTTTCCTCCGCATTCCGATCGCGGTGTTCCCGTTCATCCTCCTCGGCGCGTTCGCGGGATGGCTCGGAGGCGCGGTCCGCGCACGCGCGGTAACGGCGCGACCGTGAGCTGGCCGCGCGTGTTCGCGTCGGTCGCCGCGAGCGCGGTCGGACTCGCGTTCTGGTGGGCCTTGACCGAGCCGCTGCCGGTGCCGCCGGTGATCCTGCTCGCTGTCGCGGGCGCGCT
>DASPWX010000079.1:0-6246 GCA_035637615.1 Bathyarchaeia archaeon
GAGTACGCGATGTTTGTGGATGAAACCCAGCATCATCCCCCGATGGGGTGGGAGGAGAAGCGCCGCGTGACGAACGCCGCTCTCGAGGGCGTGTCGTGGGCGGACGCGGTCGCGTACTGCCGATGGCTCACGGTCGGGACCGGCCGCATCTACCGGCTTCCCGATGAGCGCGAGTGGGAGAAGGCCGCGCGGATCGAAGGAACGCTCGCGGAGCTCGGTCCGTTGCGCGAATGGACCAACAGCTGGCAGAACGGCGGCCGTGTGCTCCGGACCGGCGACGAGCCGGCGGCGCGCGTGTTCGCGGGCGACGACCTCGCGAACGTCGGCTTTCGCATCGTCCGCGGGATGACCGGCCGCTAAGTGGCACGCACGATCGGAGTCATCGTGGCGAGCGGCAACGGCGCATCCGCGCTTCCGGCGGGTGTTCGGATCCTGTCGCGCGGCGGGTCAGCGCTCGACGCGGTCGAGACGTGCGCGAAGATCATCGAGGCCGACACGACGGACACGAGCGTCGGCCGCGGCGGGAAGCCCAACGTCCTCGGCGAGGTCGAGCTCGACGCCTCGATCGTCGACGGGACGACTCACCGCACTGGAGCGGTCGCCGCCCTCAAGGGATATCTCCACCCGATCACCGTCGCTCGCGGGGTGATGGAGCGCACGCCACATGTCTTCATCGTCGGCGACGGCGCCGCGCGGTTCGCGCGCGAGATCGGCGCGGAGACCACGCAGAACCTGACGCCGCCGACGCGCAAGCTGTGGGTGGAGCGCCTCCGCTCGGTCGGTGAAACGCCCGCGAGCATCCGCCGCCGCGCGAAGCTCCTGCCGGTGGTGCGCAGGACCGTTCGCGAGGAGCGCGGCACCGTCAACTTCCTCGCGCTCGACCAGCGCGGCGACATGGCGTCCGCGGTCACGACGAGCGGCTGGGCCTACAAGTACCCGGGCCGCGTCGGCGACTCACCGATCGTAGGCGCGGGCAACTACAGCGACTCGCGCTATGGCGCGGCGGCCTGCACCGGGTACGGCGAGCTCGCGATCCGGAACGTCACCGCGAAAACCGCCGTCGACCGGCTCGCGTCCGGCATGCCGCCGGACATGGTGGCGCGCGCTGCGATCGCCGACGCCAACGCGCTCGAGGACGCGGCATTCAACATCGTCGTGCTGAGCGCGAAAGGAGTGCACGCCTCCGCTACGAATCGCGAAGGTCGCCGCTACGTGTGGATGACCACGCGGATGCCCGAGCCGACGCTGGCGGCCCGGATGCTCGTTAAGCGAACGGCTCGCCGGTCACGGTCGGCCGGAACGAGCCGGCCGCGAAAACTGTAGGAAGGGGAGTGAGTCGTTCACGACCTCTGGCGCTGCTGATCGCGCTGGTGCTGGTCGGGTGCGATCGGTCCTCGTCACCGGCGGTCGCGCCGTCCCTGGCGCCCTGCGGAGCACCGAGCGCGCTCACGATGATTCCCGGCCTCGGACTCGCTGCGAAGGCCGGGCCGCTCGCGATGCGCGGCTGGCCGGACGGCCCCGACGCGACGATTCGCAACTGGACGCCCGGAACGCTGGAGAAGGTCCTTCTCATCCAGGTCGAGTCGGCGCCTTCGTTCACTGTCCGGGGGAGTCGCTGCGGGGACGGTCGCGCACTCCGCTTCTGGTACCGCACGAGTGGCCCCGCGCCGGTCGGCTCCAATCCGACCCCGATCCCCGACGCGGTGCTCGCCACGATGGGCGACGAGCTCCTGGTGTTCGACGGGGGATCGGCCTCTCCTCCCGACCGGATCACGGACCTGCCCGGCTACATGCTCTTCACGTCCGAAGGCGATTGGCGGATCGAGGTGCGCTCAGGCGAGACGCTCCTTGGATCCGCGGTCCTGCGCGTCCAGCGCGGTAGCTAGACCGGTGACTCCGCGACCCTTGCCAAAAGCTCTTTCGTCTCCGGCCAGCGCGCGAGCGCGATCGCGTCGGCCAGAGTGAGCCAGCGGTAGTGGTCGTGTTCTTCGTTGAGCACGGGTTCCCAACCTGCGGACACCCGGACCCTGAAGTTCTCGATGGCGACCTCGTCCACTCCGGCTAAGTACTCGGTGCGCATCTTCTCCGGCACTCGGTACGTCTGCCGCAACCGGACATCGACGACCGGCGCGTCGAGGCCGGTCTCCTCGCGGAGCTCGCGCGCAGCGGCATCGGCGAAAGTCTCGCCGTCCTCGACCACACCCGCGACGACGTGCCAGTAGTCGTCGACCGCCCGGTGGAGCATCAAGAACTCGTCGTCTCGCCGGATGATCACCGAGGCCTCGCGAGCCGTCCTCAGAGTGCCGCCACCGCCGCCTGGAGCTTTGCCGTCGCGTCGCTCGCGGGTGTGCCGGCGGGAAAGTAGATCGGGTCCCCGAACACCACTTCCACATCGCCGCGCCAACCGTTGGAGCGAGACGCCTCCCACTTCCGATCGAGGTGGTCAAGCACCGAGACCTTGCCGATCTTGAGCTTCATCGGCACGACGGGTGTCGCGCCTTCGACCGCGATGAGGCCGGTCCCCAACTTGAAGGGCTGCATGGGGCCGCCGATCGTCAGCTTGCCCTCGGGATAGATGAGCACGGAGAACTGGCGATCGAGGCGCGCGCCGAGGAGCTCGAGGCTTCGGCGGATCGCGCCTTCGCGCGCCAGCGGGAACGCGTTCGCCAGGATCGATGACGCGAATCCGTTGAGTTTGTTGCCGAAGACATCGTCCGCAGCGGCGGCGACAGCGAGCTTCCAGCGCCACGAGAGCGGGATCGCCATGAGGATGATCCCGTTGTCCCAGTGCAGGCAGTGGTTCGGCGCGAACATGACCGGACCGCGCAGACCGACGAGCTTCTCCTGTCCGGTGACCTTCACCTTGTAGAAGACGTGCACGAGCGGATAGACGAGCGTCTGCTGCAGCAGCAGACCGAAAGACCGCACCAGCGGGCTGAGCGGCCAGCCGTAGATGCCGGTGTCGCGCTTGACGTCACGCGCCGACGCGACCATGCGCTCGAGATCCGCCACGGTGGCGTTGGGCTCGACTGCCGCGTCGTCGATGTACGCGCCGAGCTCCTCCTCGATCGCGCCCAGGAGATCGACGCGCCCGAGCGAGTCGAGACCCAGGTCCGCCGAGAGCGTCGCGTCGGGATGGACCGCGGCCGGGGAAACGTTCGCGGCCTGCGCGATGAGCTTTTCGACCTCGGTCAGCTCGCGCGTCACGGTCCGCTCCGCATTGGCCGCCTGCGCCTGCTCGGCCCGACCCATGTTGAGGAGCTGTTCGATCACGAGGCGCTTCTTGACCTTCTGCGTGGGCGTGGTCGGGAACTCGTCCTCCGGCCAGATCGTCCAGCCGCGGATCTGCTGGCTGTTCGATAGTTTTACGTTCGTGTCGCGGACAACCGATGCGACCTGCTCCTTGTCCTTCACCAGAAAAACGGCGTGCACCTGGATGTCCTCGCCGGGCCGTTGGAGACCGACGATCGTGGCGACCTCTGGACGGAGCGGCGTGGCCACCGCTTCGATGCGCGGGTCCGCCGCCAGCGTGTTCTCGATGTCCTCTGGGTAAACCTTCGTGCCGTCGCTGAGCACGATCATGTCCTTCTTTCGCCCGTGCAGCCACAGGAAGCCGTCCTCGTCGAACATGCCGAGGTCGCCCGTGTGGTACCAGCCGTCCCCGTCGAGCACCGCGCGCGTCGCTTCATCGTTCTCCCAGTAGCCCTTGAACACGTTCGGTCCGCGCGCGAGAACCTCTCCGTCCTCCGCGACCCTCACCTCGACCCCGGGCAGCGGCGTGCCGACCGAACCGAGTCGGTTGTGGTCAACGCGGTTGAAGGTGAGACCCGGCGAGCACTCTGTCGTCCCGTAGCCCTGAATGACGTCGATGCCGAGCTCTCGCCACGATCCTCCGAGCGCCGGATCGAGCGCGGCGCCCCCGGAAACGATGTAACGAAAGCGACCGCCGAACTGGCGATGGACGCTGAAGAAAAGGACGCGACGGAACCACATCGGCGAGTGGCGCGCGACGCGTCGGAGCGTGTCGAAGAGCGCCTTCTTTCCCTGCGCCTCGGCGCTGCGCTCGATGGCGAGCATGAGCGACTTCACGACCGCCGGCGTGATCAACACCATCGAGACCTTGCGCTCCTTGAACGTGCGGCGGACGACCGTGGGCTGTCGGCTGGTCGGATAGATCACGGATGCACCCGTGAGCAGCACGGTGAAGAACCCGCCGAGCTGCTCGAACATGTGCGAGAGGGGAAGGAACGACAGCAGACGCTGCTTCGGGCCCATCGGGAAAATCTGGGTCGCCGCGACCGCATTCGACAGCACGTTGCGATGGGTGAGCATCGCGCCCTTGGGGTCGCCCGTCGTGCCCGATGTGAACACGACCTCGGCGAGGTCACCGCCGGTGAGCCCGGCTTTGTCGAGCGGTGCGCACTGCCGCGCGAGATCCGGCAAGCGCTCCATCTCATGGAGCGGCACGCCGAGCGCCTGCGCGCGCGCGAGCGTCTGGGCCGACACGATCGCCGCGCTCGCGCGCGTTCGCTGCGCGATCTTCTGCGCGAAGTCGGGCATCGAGTTCACGTCGAGCGGAACGAGAATCGCGCCGAGCCGCAAGGCAGCGAGGAACGCGATTCCGTACTCGGGGCGATTCACACCCCAGATGACGACGCGATCGCCCTTGTGGATTCCGGCGTCGTTGAGATAGCGCGCGACCCGCGGGACGACGTCGTTCAGGTCGCGATAGGACCACGCGCGCGTGCGGAAACCCGGCCGGATGATGAAGGCCTCTTTGCCGCCGAACCGGCGAGCCGACTCCTCCAGGATGTCGTTGAGCGTCTCCACCTTCCCCCCTAGATCGCGAGTGCGCGGAGTGCTTCGCGAGCCCCCTCGCGGTACGGCGCGTAGTGCGAGAACAGGATGGTCTCCACGTCAAGTCCCGCGAGCCTGCCGATGGACCGGCGCGCCAGCGCCATATCGTCGGTGAAGAACGCGTTCGGGAGTGTGACCTTTCCTTTCACCCGCTGCAGCAGATCGCCGACGATCACGAATCGGTCGCGCGGGCTGTACAGGCAGATGCTCCCGGGGGTGTGGCCAGGCGTGTGAAGGATGCGGACCCCGCCGAGAACCGGCAGCTCGTCGCCTTCGTCGATCGGCTGTGCGTGGGACGGCGCCCGTGTGAGGAGCGCGACGATCGGCCCGGGCGAGAAGTTCGCGATCACTTCGCGAAACCGGATACGCAGGCGCTCGGCATCCGCGGGGTGGAGGAGCACCTCGGCGCCGGACAGCGCGGCGATCTCGTGGACGCCGCCGATGTGATCGGGATGGCCGTGCGTGCAGACGATCCGGGTGATGTGCTCGAGGGAGCGACCGATCCGGGTGAGGTACGGCCGGAGCATGCGCGCCGAGCCGGCGTGCCCGGCGTCGACGAGCGTGATCTCGTCCCCGTCCACAAGTAGATACGCCTGAGCGCCGATGAGCCGCACCGCATGGACGTTTGGTAGGACTTCCACTCACGCGATGCTAGGTGTCGGTGACGCGAAGAACGTGTCTTAGACGACGAATGTCCGCCAGAGCAGGTTCGCGACGCTCGCGACGAGGAGAAGGACGATCACCTGGCGGAAGCGCGCCTGATCAAGATGGCCGCGAATCGCGATGCCCGCCATGAGCGCCAGAAGCATCGGTATGCACGCCACGATCCCGAGCGTCAACAGGTCAGGGGTGAAAAGGCCGAGGGCGGCGTAGGAGATCACCTGGACCGCGGACGACAGCTGGAAGACAGCGGCGAGGGTGATGACGTATTCCCGCGGCGGCAGCTTCATCGCGTGGAAGAACGATCCGATCACCGGACTCGAGATCGACGTCGTTCCCTGCATCACCCCGCCCACAAAACCAACGATCGGGGTGAGGAGCTTCGCGCGCCGGGCGCCCGGCTCTCCGACGATCCGGTCGCCGCGCGCGAGGAACAGCACGACCATCGCAGTGATGAGGATCGCGAACGTTTTCTGGTCGAGTCCGGCGAGGAGCAGCGCACCCAGGACCGTGCCGGCAGCGTTGGCCAGGATCAAAGGCACGAGGGTGCGCAGGTAGCCGAGCACGCGCCACGACTGCAGCACCAGGATCGTGTTCGCGACGAAGATCGGGATCGTGATGATGACCACAGCCTGCCTCGGCCCGAACACCGATGCGAGGATCGGTGTCGCGATGAGTGGAAGCCCCATGGCGGTCGCGCCCTTCGCGAGACCGGCGACGCCGAGGCCG
>DASPWX010000080.1:0-3853 GCA_035637615.1 Bathyarchaeia archaeon
AGATCGCGATCTTCATCCTCGCGTTCGATCCGTCCGTCCTCAACGTGTTTGATCTCACGAAGGCGAGCTTCACGCACGCGCTGGCCTGGGCACTCCTGGGCGCATTGCTCGTCATCGCGCTCGGCGACGGCATTCGCATCCCGGCGTCGCCGCTGTTCGTCGCGTTCTTCGCGGTCATCGCGACGGAGATCGTCACGACGTTCACTGCAGAGAACCAGTACGTCGCGCTGTACGGCGAGGTCGGTCGCTATCTCGGCCTCACGACGCACGCCGTACTCGCGCTCACCGCCGTCGGCATCGCCGTATCGATTGACTACCCGCGCCGCGCGCCCTGGCTCGCGTGGACGATCGGGGTCGGAGCCGCGGTCGCGGGCGTCTACGCGATCCAGCAGGCGACCGGTCACGACCCGGTGCAATGGATCGACCTCGATCCGCGCACCCGTCCCTTCGCGACGTTCGGCAACCCGGACTTCTACGGGCAGTTCCTCGCCGTCGTCGCGACGGGGTGCGCGGCCATCCTCGTGTTCGCACGTCAGCGGCCGTGGCTCGTGGCTCTGGTGATCGTGCTCGCGGTGATGAGCGTCGGCCTGATGCTCGTCGTGCAGACGCGCGGCTCGTTTCTCGGCATCGTGGCCGGTGCCCTCGTCATCGCGGTGCTCTGGCTGCGACGAGCGGGCCTTTCGCGTCGCGCACTGACCCGCTTCGGTCTGGCGTCGGCGGCGGCGCTGCTTGCGGTCGTCGTCACGCTCGTCGCCACCCCACTCGGCAGTCGGCTGCTCGATATCGGTCGCGGGATCGGCCTGCGCGACCGCGTCCTTCTGTACCAGTCGGCGTTCCAGATGTTCCTCGACCACCCCTTCCTCGGAGTCGGCTTCGAGAACTTCGCGGTCGCGTACCCGCGCTACCAGCAGGCGGAGTGGTTCGGGATCGCCGGCATGAACACGACGAACACCTCGGCCCACGACTGGGTCCTTCACATCGCGGCGACGACCGGTGCGGTCGGGCTTCTCGCGAACCTCGCGCTGCTGGCGGCGTTCGCGTTCCACGCGTGGCGCCGCGCGCGAGATCCCGACGCGGCCGCCGTCCTCGTCGCACTCGCGGCGGTCGCCGCGTTCTACGGCGGCGGCCTCGTTCTTCCGGGCGCGCAGAGCATCCAATGGATCCCATGGGCATGCGTCGGAGTCGCTCTCGCGAGCGAGCTGCGGTCGGCTCGCGTCGTGGCCGGGATCCCTCCGCTGCGGCTGCCCGCGCCCGTCCAGCTCCTCATCGTCGTCGGCGTCGCGAGCGTCGCGTTCGGACAGCTCGGGAGCCTTCAGGCGAACCGCGCCGCACAGGCGGCCGAGGCTGCACTCGGGGGTGCCACGGCGGCGCGCGCGGTCGCCATGGCGAAGACGGCGACGACGATCGATCCCGGACGCGCCGTGTACTGGAACGACCTCGGGCGCGCTCTGGAGCTCGTCCCGGACCTGAGTGGCTCGCGCGCCGCGTATCGCCAGGCGACGACGCGTTCGCCATACACGCCGGCGTTCTGGTGGAACCTCGGGGGGATGGAGCTCGAGTTCGCGAAGCAGAACGAGCCAGGCGCGCGCGACGCCGCCTACGAGGCAATGCGCCGCGCGATCGCGACGGATCCCCAGAACCCGGAGACCTTCGATCGTTTCGCGCGCATGCAATTCGCACTCGCCGATTACACGGGCGCTCTCGAAAGCGAGGAGCAGGCCATCGCGTTCTTTCCGACGATCCCCGCCTACTACACAGTCGCATCCGACGCGGCGCGCCAGCTCGGCGACACCGATGCCGCGATCGAGGTTCTTCGCAAGGGCATCGCGGCGACGGACTCGAACGACCTCCGGATCACGCTCGCGCACCGCCTCATCGAGGCGTCACGGGTTCCCGAAGCACGTCAAGTGCTCCGCGAGGCGCTCACCAAGGAGCCCGCGAACGCTGCCGCTCTCGACCTCCAAAAGCAGATCGGGGCGCAGTAGGTCTACGTCAGGAAAACGACCGGTGAGTCAATTCCGGGCGTGACTGTCCGCCTGGACGTACAAGCGCTTTACTGACGACGTATTCAGAGTTAACTGATACAGCGCTGCTGCCCCTGTCGTGGCGTCACCCGAGAGATTTGTCTCGGGCGACCCAGGCGGAGGAGCGGATGAACGGGGCCGAGCTGGTCCGACTCGTCACGAACGTGCTTTTTCTCGTGGTCTTCGTCGGCGCACTGCGAACGGCGCTACGCGAGCGTTCGCGCACGAGCGTCGACGCGACCATCCTCTTCGGCGCGCTTGCTTTCGTCATCGCGCAGAGCCAGGTCGCCGCTCTGCTCGGAACCCAGCTCCCCGCCGCCTTTGGGCTTGTCTCGGCGGTCCTGTTGCTCGCGCTTCCGTACCTGCAGCTTCGGCTGGTCGATGACTTCGCCGGCGTTCGCCCACTGGTGCTTCGCGCATGTCTTGGCGGGTTCGTCGCGGGGATCGCGGCAGTCGTCGTCGGCCTTCTGAATCTCGTCGTGCTGCCCGCCGCGATTCCGGTCATCGTGGCCCTCGCCCTCCTGTACTTCGTGGGCTTCTGCACCTACGCGGCATTTGTTCTCGTCCGCGAAGCGCGCGAGGCCAAGGGCATCGCCCGGAATCGCATGGTGGCTGCGGCATGCGGCGCGCTCGCCCTGAGCCTGACCCTGATCGTCGCCGTGACCTCGACCATCGTCGGTCCGGCCGCGAGCAGCGTCGGATCGATGGTCCTGGCCCTTACCTCGGCGCTCGGCTATGTCGTCGCATTCGCGCCGCCGGTACTCCTGAAGCGCGCGTGGCGCGAGCCGGCTCTTCGCTCCTTCCTGACACGCGCCGCTGCGATCTCTCCGCACGATCCGCCGGCGACGATCCTTCGCGGCCTCGAGGTCGCGATCGCGAGAGCCGCTCCCGGCCAGTCCGCCCGCATCGGCCTCATCGACGAGAAGACCGCAGCACTTTCGGTCGCGGACGACGATGAGCTTCTTATATCGGCTGAGCTGATGGCGAGCATCGTCGAAACTCAGACCCCACGCTTCGTCCGCACGGCCCACGGCGCAACCCTGGCGGCGCCGATCACCGGCAGAGGCCGGCGGATCGGTGTGCTCGCGGTCATGGGCAGGCGCGCGCCTCTCTTCGCGTCCGACGATCTCGATCTCGTTCAGCTCCTCGCCGAGCAGGCCGCGATCGTCCTCGACGGTGCACGGCTGTACGGAGATCTGGCCTCGGCGAACCGCGATCTGAGCCATGCGACCAAAGTGAAGTCGGAGTTCCTCGCGAACATGAGCCACGAGCTCCGCACGCCGCTCAACGCGATCCTGGGGTTCTCGGGTCTGCTCTCAGAGCAGCTCGCGGGCTCGATAAACGACAAGCAGAAGCGTTTCCTCCGCAACATCCAGGAGGCCGGCGACCATCTCCTCGATCTCATCAATGACGTCCTCGACCTGTCGAAGGTCGAAGCCGGCAAGCTCGACCTACGACCGGAGATCATCACGCTCGAGGTCCTCCTCGAGCCCGTCTCCGCCGCAGCCCGCACCGCGGCGCAGGCCAAGGGCGTCCTGTTTACGGGGGAGACGCCGGTCGCTCCGCCTCTCTTCCTGGACCCGACCCGGGTGCGACAGGTGCTCTTCAACCTCGTTTCGAACGCCGTGAAGTTCACGCCCGGCGGTGGTCACATCACGTTGCGTACTCTGGTCGAAGGACGAGAGCTGCGTTTCGAGGTTGCCGACACGGGCATCGGAATCCCCAAGACCGCGGCCGACAGGATGTTTGGCGTCTTCGAACGCTTTCACGAGGATCGCAATGACGCGGCCGGCACGGGACTGGGTCTCGCCTTGACGAAGCGGCTCGTC